>NZ_JBKGGW010000056.1:0-23912 GCF_052041945.1 Pseudomonas sp. SMN11
CAGATTCTCGAAGTTACCGCCTGAGGCGCTGGTGATGCTGGCGCTGACCTGACCGGCATCGAGGTACGGGTTATCGCCGTGGATGGCAACCGCGACGCTGCCGGAGGTCTGGTTGGCGGCGATGCTGATACTAGGGCCATTGCTCAGGGTCACAGTCACTGGCGACTGTGCGGCATTGGTCAGGGTGGCGGTATACACGATCTGACCGCCCTCTGCGACGGTCTGTGTGGCCGACAGAGAAACCGTCGTGGTGTCCTGTACGTCGGTGACGCTGGTGCTGACCGGTGCCTGATTGGCGACCAGGTTTTCGTAGTTGCCACCGCTGACGCTGGTGATGCTGTTGGTGACGGCGGCATGACCTTGGTAGACGTCATTGCTCACGGCACCGGTAGCGGTCCCCGAACTTTGCCCGACCGGGATGGTGATGGTCTGGCCGTTGGCCAGGCTCACCACCACCGGGTTGCCGGTGACAGGGGAGCCGACGGTGGCGGTGTAGATGATGGTGCCACCTTCGGCCACGGATGGCGTGGCGGTCAGGGTCACAGTGGTGGTGTCGACGTTATCGGTGACGTTGGTCACTGCCGGAGTGCTGTTGACTCCCAGATTCTCGAAGTTGCCACCCGACGCATTGGTGATGCTGTTGCTGACTGCCGGATGGCCCTGATAGACGTCGTTGGATACCGCGGCCGTGGCGGTCCCCGAACTTTGCCCGACCGGGATGGTGATGGTCTGCCCATTGGCCAGTGTCACCACTACGGCAGAGCCGGTGACCGGCGCAGTCACCGTGGCGGTGTAAACGATGGTCCCGCCTTCAGCCACCGAAGGCGTGGCGGTCAGGCTCACGGTCGAGGTATCGACGGTATCGGTGACGTTGGTCACTGCTGGCGTGCTGTTGATTGCCAGGTTCTCGAAATTGCCGCCAGTCGCATTGGTGATCTGTGCACTGACCTGGCCGGCATCGAGGTACGGGTTATCGCCATGGGTGGCAACCGCGACGCTGCCGGAGGTCTGGTTGGCTGCGATGGTAATGGTCTGGCCATTGCTCAAAGTGACGGTCACAGGAGACTGCGCAGCATTGGTCAGGGTCGCGGTGTAGACGATCTGGCCGCCCTCAGCGACGGTCTGGGTGGCCGACAGCGAAACGGTGGTGGTGTCCTGTACGTCGGTGACGCTGGTGCTGACGGGTGTCTGGTTGGCGACCAGATTCTCGTAATTGCCGCCTGTGACTGATGTGATGTTATTGGTGATCGAGGCATGGCCTAGATAGACATCGTTGCTGACAGCACCCGTGGCGGTACCGGAACTCTGACCGACCGCAATGGTGATGGTCTGCCCGTTCGCCAGATTGACCACGACCGGGCTGCCGGTGACCGGCGCGCCCACGCTAGCGGTGTAGAGGATGGTCCCACCCTCGGCCACGGACGGTGTGGCGGTGAGGGTGACGGTGGTGGTGTCCTGGACATCGGTCACTGTGGTGCTGACCGCTGCCTTGTTCGCCATCAGGTTTTCATAGTTGCCGCCCGACACGTTGCTGATGCTGTTGCTGACGGCCGGATGGCCCTGGTAGACGTCGTTGGATACTGTGGCCGTGGCGGTCCCGGAGCTTTGCCCGACTGGGATAGTGATGGTTTGCCCGTTGGTAAGTGTCACCACCACGGCGGAGCCGGTGACTGGTGCGACCACGGTGGCGGTGTAGACGATCGTGCCGCCCTCGGCCACGGTTGGCGTGGCGGTGAGGTTGACGGTGGTGGTATCCATCACATCGCTAACGCTGGTGCTGACCTCAGACTTGTCGGCGACGAGGTTTTCGTAATTTCCGCCAGATACGTTGCTGATGCTGTTACTGACTGCAGGATGGCCCTGGTAGACGTCATTGGAGACCGCAGCCGTGGCGGTCCCTGAACTTTGCCCGACCGGAATGGTGATGCTCTGCCCATTGGCCAGTGTCACCACCACGGCAGTGCCGGTAACCGGAGCGCCGACGGTTGCGGTGTAGACGATGGTGCCGCCTTCGGTCACGGAAGGTGTAGCGGTCAGGGTCACAGTGGTGGTGTCTTGAACATCGGTGACGGTGGTGCTGACCGGCGAATAGTTGGCGACCAGGTTTTCGTAGTTGCCGCCCGTGACGGTGGTGATGCTGTTGGTGACGGCGGCATGGCCTTGGTAGACGTCATTGCTCACGGCACCGGTAGCGGTGCCCGAGCTTTGGCCAACCCCAATGCTGATGGTCTGGCCGTTGGCCAGGTTGACCACGATCGGGCTGCCGGTGACCGGGGCGTCCACACTTGCCGTGTAGACGATGGTGCCGCCCTCTGCCACGGACGGTGTGGCCGTCAGGGTGACGGTAGTAGTGTCCTGCACGTCAGTGATGGTCGTGCTGACCTGGGTTTTGTCCACGACAAGGTTTTCATAGTTACCGCCGGACACATCGCTGATGCTGTTGTTGACGGCGGCATGGCCCTGATAGACGTCATTGGAGACCGCAGCCGTGGCGGTCCCTGAACTTTGCCCGACCGGAATGGTGATGCTCTGCCCATTGGCCAGGGTCACCACCACGGCAGAGCCGGTCACCGGAGCGGTCACGGTGGCGGTGTAAACGATGGTCCCGCCTTCAGCCACCGACGGCGTGGCGGTCAGGCTCACGGTTGAAGTATCGACGGTATCGGTGACATTGGTTACCGCCGGCGTGCTGTTGACCGCCAGGTTCTCGAAGTTACCGCCTGAGACGCTGGTGATGCTGGCACTGACTGGGCCGGCATCGAGGTACGGGTTGTCGCCGTGGGTGGCAACCGCAACGCTGCCGGAGGTCTGGTTGGCGGCGATGGTGATGGTTTGCCCGTTGCTAAGGGTCACTGTCACCGGAGACTGTGCGGCATTGGTCAGTGTCGCGGTGTACACGATCTGGCCGCCCTCAGCGACGGTCTGGTTGGCCGACAGCGAAACGGTGGTGGTGTCCTGGACGTCAGTCACCGTGGTGCTGACCAGAGTCTTGTCGGCGACCAGATTCTCGTAGTTGCCGCCCGAGACATTGCTGATGCTGTTGGTAACAGCCGGATGGCCCTGATAGGCATCGTTGGATACCGTAGCCGTGGCGGTCCCGGAACTTTGCCCGACCGGAATGGTGATGGTCTGCCCATTGGTCAGTGTCACCACCACGGCTGAGCCGGTCACCGGCGCAGTCACCGTGGCGGTGTAGACGATGGTTCCCCCTTCGGCCACCGATGGCGTGGCTGTCAGAGAGACGGTCGAGGTATCGACGGTATCGGTGACGCTGGTCACAGCTGGGGTGCTGTTGACCGCCAGGTTCTCGAAGCTGCCGCCTGATGCATGGGTGATGCTGACGCTGACCTGGCCGGCATCGAGGTACGGGTTGTCGCCGTGGGTGGCAACCGCGACGCTGCCGGAGGTCTGGTTGGCGGCGATGGTGATGCTCTGGCCGTTGCTCAGGGTCACGGTCACTGGCGACTGTGCGGCATTGGTCAGGGTGGCGATGTAGACGATCTGACCACCCTCAGCCACGGTCTGGGTGGCCGACAGTGAGACCGTGGTGGTGTCCTGCACATCGGTGACGGTGGTGCTCACGGTAGCGGTACTGGCGACCAGACTTTCGTAGTTGCCACCACTGACGGCCGTGATGTTGTTGGTGACCGGGGCGTGACCCTGATAGACATCATTGGTCACCACCGCAGTGGCGGTACCGGAGCTCTGACCCTCCGCAATTGTGATGGTCTGCCCATTGGCCAGGCTGACCACCACCGGGCTGCCAGTGACGGGGGCGCCCACACTCGCCGTATAGGTAATGGTTCCACCCTCTGCCACGCTTGGTGTGGCTGTCAGGGTCACGGTCGTGGTGTCGGTCACATCGGTAACGGTGGTGCTGACCTGAGTCTTGTCTGCGACCAGGTCCTCGTAGTTGCCACCGGATAGGCTGCTGATGCTGTTGCTGACTGCCGGATGGCCCTGATAGACGTCGTTGCTGACTGCAGCCGTGGCGGTCCCAGAACTTTGCCCGATCGGGATGGTGATGGTTTGCCCATTGGCCAATGTCACCACTACGGCAGAGCCGGTGACCGGCGCAGTCACCGTGGCGGTGTAAACGATGGTCCCGCCCTCGGCTACCGACGGCGTGGCGGTCAGACTGACAGTCGAGGTGTCGACGGTATCGGTGACATTGGTTACAGCCGGCGTGCTGTTGACCGCGAGATTCTCGAAGTTGCCGCCTGATGTATGGGTGATGCTGGCGCTGACCTGCCCGGCATCGAGATATGGGTTATCGCCGTGGGTGGCAACCGCGACATTGCCGGAGGTCTGGTAGGCGGCGATGATGATGGTTTGCCCGTTGCTAAGGGTCACTGTCACCTGAGACTGTGCGGCATTCGTCAGTGTCGCGGTGTACACGATCTGCCCGCCTTCGGCCACGCTCGGCGTTGCCGACAGCGAGACCGTGGTGGTGTCCTGCACATCAGTGACGCTAGTACTGACCTGGGTCTTGTCCGCGACCAGATTCTCGTAATTTCCGCCGGATACGTTGCTGATGCTGTTGGTGACAGCGGCGTGGCCTTGGTAAACGTCGTTGCTGACGGTGCCCGTGGTGGTGCCCGAACTCAGGCCGACGGGAATGGTAATGGTCTGGCCGTTGCTCAGGTTTACGACGACCGGGCTGCCAGTGACCGGCGAGCCCACGGTGGCGGTGTAGAGGATAGACCCGCCTTCGGCTATGGAAGGCGTGGCGGTCAGGGTGACGGTGGTTGTGTCGGTGACATCGGTCACGGTGGTGCTGACCGTGGCGCTGTTGGCGACCAAGCTCTCGTAGTTGCCACCGCTGACGGCGGTGATGTTGTTGGTAACCGGGACATGGCCCTGATAGACGTCGTTGCTCACGGCAGCGGTGGCAGTGCCTGAGCTCTCGCCTACGGCAATGGTGATAGTCTGGCCATTGGCCAAGCTGACCACCACCGGGCTTCCGGTAACCGGCGCACCCATGCTGGCCGTGTAGAGGATCGTGCCGCCCTCGGCCACGGACGGTGTGGCGGTCAGCGTCACCGTGGTGGTATCGGTCACATCGGTGACAATCGTGCTGACTTGGGTCTTGTCGGCGACCATGTTCTCGTAGTTGCCGCCGGACACATCGCTGATGCTGTTGTTGACGGCGGGATGGCCCTGATAGACGTCATTGGATACCGCAGCCGTGGCGGTCCCTGAACTTTGCCCGACCGGGATGGTGATGGTTTGCCCGTTGGCCAGGGTCACCACCACGGCAGAGCCGGTAACCGGAGCGGTCACGGTAGCGGTGTAAACGATGGTCCCGCCTTCAGCCACCGACGGCGTGGCGGTCAGGCTCACGGTTGAAGTATCGACGGTATCGGTGACATTGGTTACCGCCGGCGTGCTGTTGACTACTAGGTTTTCGAAGTTGCCGCCCGATGCGCTCGTAATTTGTGCACTGATCTGTCCAGCATCGAGGTACGGGTTATCGCCGTGGGTGGCAACCGCGACGCTGCCGGAGGTCTGGTTGGCGCCGATGATGATGGTCTGGCCATTGCTCAGGGTCACGGTCACTGGCGACTGTGCAGCATTGGTCAGGGTCGCGGTGTAGACGATCTGGCCGCCCTCTCCGACGGTCTGGGTGGCCGACAGCGAAACCGTGGTGGTGTCCTGTACGTCGGTGACGCTGGTGCTGACTGGTGACTGATTGGCGACCAGATTCTCGTAGTTGCCACCGCTGACACTGGTGATGCTATTGCTGACGGCAGCATGTCCTTGATAGACGTCGTTGCTCACGGCGCCAGTCGTGGTGCCGGAGCTCTGGCCAACGGCAATGGTGATACTTTGCCCATTGGCAAGACTGACCACGACTGGGCTGCCGGTGACCGGTGCATCCACACTCGCTGTGTAGACGATGGTGCCGCCCTCGGCCACGGACGGTGTGGCCGTCAGGGTGACGGTAGTAGTGTCCTGCACGTCAGTGATGGTCGTGCTGACCTGGGTTTTGTCCGCGACAAGGTTTTCATAGTTGCCGCCGGAGACATCGCTGATGCTGTTGCTGACGGCAGGATGGCCCTGATAGACGTCATTGCTGACTGCCGCTGTGGCGGTGCCCGAACTTTGCCCGACCGGGATGGTGATGGTTTGCCCGTTGGCCAAGGTAACCACCACGGCAGAGCCGATGACTGGCGCAGTCACCGTGGCGGTGTAGACGATGGTTCCGCCTTCAGCCACCGACGGCGTGGCGGTCAGGCTCACGGTTGAAGTATCGACGGTATCGGTGACATTGGTTACCGCCGGCGTGCTGTTGACTACCAGGTTTTCGAAGTTGCCGCCCGAAGCGCTCGTGATTTGTGCACTGACCTGTCCAGCATCGAGGTACGGGTTATCGCCGTGGGTGGCAACCGCGACGCTGCCGGAGGTCTGGTTGGCGCCGATAGTGATGGTCTGGCCATTGCTCAGGGTCACGGTCACTGGCGACTGCGCGGCATTGGTCAGGGTCGCGGTGTAGAAGATCTGGCCGCCTTCAGCCACGCTCGGCGTCGCCGACAGCGAAACCGTGGTGGTGTCCTGCACGTCGGCGACGCTGGTGCTGACTTGAGTCTTGTCGGCGACCAGATTCTCGTAGTTACCACCGCTGACACTGGTGATGCTGTTGGTGACGGTCGCATGCCCTTGATAGACGTCGTTGGACACTGTACCGGTGGCGGTGCCGGAGCTTTGCCCGACCGGAATGGTGATGGTCTGCCCATTGGCCAGTGTCACCACTACGGCAGAGCCGGTGACCGGAGCGGTTACGGTGGCGGTATAAACAATGGTCCCACCTTCGGCCACGGACGGCGTGGCGGTCAAACTCACGGTCGAGGTATCGACGGTATCAGTGACGTTGGTGACTGCCGGCGCGCTGTTGACTGCCAGACTTTCGAAGTTGCCGCCCGATACGCCGGTAATTTGTGCAGTGACCTGTCCGGCATCGAGGTACGGGTTATCGCCATGGGTGGCAACCGCGACGCTGCCGGAGGTCTGGTTGGCGCCGATAGTGATGGTCTGGCCATTGCTCAGGGTGACGCTCACTGCGGTTTGCGCCGCGTTTGTCAGGGTAGCGGTATAAACAATCTGCCCGCCTTCAGCCACGCTCGGCGTCGCCGACAGCGAAACCGTGGTGGTGTCCTGCGCATCAGTGACGCTGGTACTGACGGTTGCGTGGTTGGCGACCAGATTCTCGTAGTTGCCACCGCTGACGCTGGTAATGCTGTTGGTGACGGCAGCATGTCCTTGATAGACATCGTTGCCCACGGCGCCGGTGGCGGTGCCTGAGCTCTGGCCAGCTCCAATGGTGATGGTCTGCCCATTGGCAAGGTTGACCACGACCGGGTTGCCGATGACCGGCGCATTTACTGTCGCGGTGTAGATGATGGTGCCACCCTCTGCCACGGATGGTGTGGCGGTGAGGGTGACGGTGGTGGTGTCCTGCACGTCCGTGACGGTAGTACTGACTTGGGTCTTGTCGGCGACGAGGTTTTCGTAATTTCCGCCAGATACGTTGCTGATGCTGTTGGTAACAGCTGGATGGCCCTGATAGACGTCATTGGAGACCGCAGCCGTGGCGGTTCCTGAACTTTGCCCAACCGGGATGGTGATGGACTGGCCGTTGGCTAGGGTCACCACCACGGCGGAGCCAGTGACCGGTGCGGTCACCGTGGCTGTGTACACGATCGTGCCGCCCTCGGCGACTGAAGGCGTGGCGGTCAGGCTCACGGTCGAGGTGTCGACGGTATCAGTGACATTGGTCACTGCCGGCGTGCTGTTGATTGCCAGGTTCTCGAAATTGCCGCCAGTCGCATTGGTGATCTGCGCACTGACCTGACCGGCATCGAGGTAGGGGTTATCGCCGTGGGTGGCGACGCTGACGCTGCCAGAAATCTGGTTGGCGGCGATGGTGATGATTTGCCCGTTGCTCAGGCTCACGGTCACCGGAGATTGTGCGGCATTGGTCAGTGTTGCGGTGTAGACAATCTGCCCGCCCTCAGCGACGGTCTGGGTGGCCGACAAAGAAACCGTGGTGGTGTCCTGAACGTCGGTGACACTGGTGCTGACCAGTGACTGATTGGCGACCAGGTTTTCGTAATTGCCACCGCTGACGTTGCTGATGCTGTTGGTGACGGCGGCATGGCCTTGGTAGAAGTCATTGCTCACGGCACCGGTAGCGGTGCCCGAGCTTTGCCCAACCGGAATGGTGATGGTTTGCCCGTTGGCCAGGCTCACCACCACCGGGCTGCCGGTAACCGGAGCGCCGACGGTGGCGGTGTAGACGATGGTGCCGCCTTCGGTCACGGAAGGTGTAGCGCTCAGGGTCACAGTGGTGGTGTCTTGAACATCGTTGACGGTGGTGCTGACCGGCGAATAGTTGGCGACCAGGTTTTCGTAGTTGCCACCGCTGACGCTGGTGATGCTGTTGGTGACTGCCGCGTGGCCCTGATAGACGTCGTTGGACACCGCACCGGTGGCGGTGCCGGAGCTTTGTCCAATGGCAATGGTGATGGTCTGCCCATTGGCCAGATTGACTACGACCGGGCTGCCGGTGACGGGCGCATCCACGCTGGCCGTGTAGAGGATGGTGCCCCCCTCGGCTACGGACGGTGTGGCTGTCAACGTGACCGTAGTCGTATCCGCCACATCGGACACTGTGGTGCTGACGATGGCGGTATTGGCAACTAGGTTCTCGTAGTTGCCACCACTGACGGAGGTGATGCTGTTGGTAACCGGGGCATGGCCCTGATAGACATCGTTGTCCACGGCACCAGTGATGGTGCCGGAGCTCTGACCGGCCGCGATGGTGATGGACTGGCCGTTGGCCAGGCTGACTACAACAGGGCTGCCGGTAACCGGGGCGTCCACACTTGCCGTGTAGACGATGGTGCCGCCCTCGGCCACCGACGGTGTAGCGGTGAGGGTAACGGTGCTGGTGTCCTGCACATCGGTGACGGTGGTGCTCACGGTAGCTGTGTTGACGACGAGGTTTTCGTAGTTGCCACCGGACACGTTACTGATGGCGTTGGTGACCGGGGCATGGCCCTGGTAGACGTCGTTGCCAACTAGACCGGTTGCGGTGCCGGAACTCTGGCCAACAGCGATGGTGATGGTTTGGCCATTGGTCAGGGTGACCACGACCGGACTGTCGGTGACCGGCGCCCCCACGCTGGCGGTGTAAACGATGGTGCCGCCTTCTGCCACCGATGGCGTGGCCGTAAGTGTGACGGTGGTGGTGTCGGTCACGTCGGTGACGCTGGTGCTGACCTGGGATTTGTCCGCGACCAGGTTCTCGTAGCTGCCTCCAGAAACGTTGCTGATGCTGTTACTGACTGCAGCATGGCCCTGATAGACGTCGTTGCTGACGGCCGCTGTGGCGGTCCCCGAACTTTGCCCGACCGGAATGGTGATGGTCTGCCCGCTGGCCAGCGTCACCACCACGGCAGAACCCATGACCGGTGCGGTCACCGTGGCTGTGTACACGATCGTGCCGCCCTCGGCGACTGAAGGCGTGGCGGTCAGGCTCACGGTCGAGGTGTCGACGGTATCGGTGACATTGGTCACTGCCGGCGTGCTGTTGACCGAGAGATTCTCGAAGTTACCGCCTGAGGCGCTGGTGATGCTGGCACTGACTTGGCCGGCATCGAGGTACGGGTTGTCGCCGTGGGTGGCAACCGCAACGCTGCCGGAGGTCTGGTTGGCGGGGATGGTTATGGTCTGCCCGTTGCTCAAGGTGACGGTCACTGGAGACTGTGCGGCATTGGTCAGGGTCGCGGTGTACACGATCTGACCACCTTCGGCCACGCTTGGCGTTGCCGACAGCGAAACCATGGTGGTGTCCGTCACGTCGGCGACGCTGGTGAGGACTTGAGACTTGTCCGCCACCAGGTTCTCGTAGTTACCGCCGCTCACATTGCTGATGCTGTTGCTGACGGCCGTATGGCCCTGATAGACGTCGTTGGATATTGCGGCCGTGGCGGTCCCGGAGCTTTGCCCGACCAGGATGGTGATGGTTTGCCCGTTGGCCAGGGTGACCACCACCGGGCTGCCGGTGACCGGCGCTCCCACGCTAGCGGTGTAGAGGATGGTCCCACCTTCGACCACGGACGGTGTGGCCGTCAGGGTCACAGTGGTGGTGTCTTGGACATCTGTGACTGTGGTACTGACCGGCGACTGGTTGGCGACCAGGTTTTCGTAGTTGCCGCCCGTCACATTGGTGATGCTGTTGGTGACGGTTGCATGACCCTGGTACAGGTCGTTGCCCACGGCACCGGTGGTGGTGCCTGAACTCTGGCCAACTCCAATGGTGATGGTTTGACCATTGGCCAGGTTGACCACCACCGGGTTGCCGGTCACCGGCGCATCCACCGTCGCCGTGTAGACGATGGTGCCTCCTTCGGCCACGGTTGGCGTGGCGGTGAGGGTAACGGTGGTGGTGTCCTGGACGTCAGTCACCGTGGTGCTGACCAGAGTCTTGTCGGCGACCAGGTTCTCGTAATTGCCGCCACTGATATTGGCGATACTGTTGGTGACGGCCGGATGGCCTTGATAGACATCGTTGGATACCACAGCCGTGGCGGTCCCCGAACTTTGCCCGACCGGAATAGTGATGGTCTGCCCGTTGGCCAAGGTCACTACTACGGCAGAGCCGGTGACTGGCGCCGTCACCGTCGCGGTGTAGATGATCGTCCCGCCTTCAGCCACCGATGGCGTCGCGGTGAGGCTCACGGTCGACGTATCGACGGTATCGGTCACCTGAGTCACCGCTGGCGTACTATTGATTGCCAGACTCTCGAAATTTCCACCCCAAGCGCTGGTCATAGTGACGCTGACCTGGCCTGCATCGAGATAGGGGGTTTCGCCGTGGGTGGCAACCGCGACGCTGCCGGAGGTCTGGTTGGCGGCGATGGTGACAGTCTGGCCGTTGCTCAGGGTCACGGTCACCGGAGACTGTGCCGCATTGGTCAGGGTCGCGGTGTAAACGATCTGGCCGCCCTCGGCCACGCTCGGCGTTGCCGACAGCGAGATGGTTGTAGTGTCCTGAGCATCGGTGACGCTGGTACTGACGGATGTCTGATCAGCGACCAGATTTTCATAGCTGCCGCCTGTGACCGTGGTAATGCTGTTGGTGACTGTGGCGTGGCCTTGGTAGACATCGTTGCTCGCGAAGCCGGTGGCTGTGCCTGAGCTCTGCCCCACGGCAATGGTGATGGTCTGACCGTTCGCCAAGTTGATAATTACCGGACTACCGGTAACCGGGGCGTCCATCGTAGCGGTATAGAGGATGGTGCCGCCCTCGGCCACGCTTGGGGTGGCCGCCAAGGTGACGGTGGTGGTGTCCGTCACATCGCTGATGGCGGTGCTGACCGTTGCGGTGTTGGCGACGAGGTTCTCGTAGCTGCCGCCGCTGACGCTGGTGATGTTGTTGGTGACCGGGGCGTAGCCCTGATAGGCATCGTTGCTCACGGCAGCGACAGCGGTGCCTGAGCTCTGGCCAACCGGGATAGTAATGGTTTGCCCGTTGGCCAGGTTGACCACGACCGGGCTACCGGTGACCGGGGCATCCACACTGGCGGTGTAAGTGATGGTGCCGCCTTCGGCCACCGACGGCGTGGCGGTGAGGGTGACAGTGGTGGTGTCCTGCACATCGGTGACGCTGGTGCTGACCGGCGTTGGGTTGGCCACCAACTGCTCGTAATTGCCGCCGCTGACACCGGTGATGTTGTTGCTGACTGGCGCATGGCCCTGGTAGACGTCGTTGCTGACGGCCGCCGTGGTGGTGCCTGAGTTTTGGCCGACGGCAATGGTGATGCTCTGCCCATTGGCCAGGGTCACCACTACGGGTGAGCCTGTGACCGGCGCGTTGACAGTGGCGGTGTAGATAATGGTGCCACCTTCGACCACCGACGGCGTTGCGGTCAGGGTCACGGTCGTGGTGTCGAGGGTATCGATGACCGAGGTCACCGCTGGCGTGCCGTTGACCGCCAGGCTTTCGAAATTGCCGCCTGTGGCACTGGTGATACGCGCGCTGATCAGGCTGGCATCGGCGTAGTGGTCATCGGCAGGCGCGGCCACGCTGACGCTGCCCGAGGTCTGGTTGGCCGCGATGGTGATGCTCTGCCCGTTGCTCAGGGTCACGGTGACGGCGGTCTGGCCCGGGTTGCTGAGGGTCGCTGTGTAGATGATCTGGCCGCCTTCAGCCACGCTCGAGCTCGCGCTCAGGCTGACGGTGGTGACGTCCTGGATATCACTGACGGTGGTGCTCACAGGCGTGGGGTTGGCGACCAGACTCTCGAAGTTCCCCCCGGAAACCCCGGAGATGCTGGTATTGATCTGGCCTTGCCCTTGGCCCTGATAAACATCGTTGCCGACCGGCACGCTTACCGTGCCGCTGCTCTGGCCAACCGCCACGGTGATGGTCTGGCCGTTGGCCAGGGTCACCACCACCGGCGTCCCGGTCACCGGTGCCGAGAGGCTGGCGGTATAGACAATGGTGCCGCCTTCGGCCACGGAGGGCGTGGCGGTAAGGGTGACGGTGCTGGTATCGGTCGAATCGCTGACCACGGTCAGAACGGGAGCCGGGTTGGCTTCCAGGTGCTCGAAGTTGCCCCCGGTGACGGAGGTGATGTGGGTGCTGAGGGTGGTCGTATCCTTGTACACATCATTGGCCGTCTGCAGCACCACGCTGCCGCTGCTCTGACCCGCGCCGATGCTGATGACCTGGCCATTGGACAGGGTGACCGTGACTGGCGTCTGGGCCGGGTTGCTCAGGGTCACGGTGTAGGTGATCGCGCCGCCTTCGGTCACGTTCGGGCTGGCGCTGAGAGTGGCGGTGGTGGTATCGACGGTGCCGACCACGCGGGTATCGGCCGGGGTGCCATCGATGGCGACCGGGATGCCGCCGCCGCTGGTGCCGGTGATGCTGGTCGACACGTGACGGTCTTCGGCATACGCCGTGGTGCCTGGCGTGACCGGCACGCTCACCGAGCCACTGGTCTGCCCGGCGGCAATCACGATCACCGCGCCATTGGACAAAGTTACGGTCAGCGCGCTGAGCGGCGCCTGGCCGACCGTGGCGACATACACGATGCTGCCGCCGGCCTCGCTGATCGATGGCGTCGCGCTCAATACCACGGCGGTAGCCAGTTCGGCGACCACCGCAGTGGTGGCGGTCTGTGGCCCGGCGGTGAAATCGAAGTTGAGGCTTTCGCTGAAATTCAACGGCCCGGTCTGGAAGCCGATGTTCGGGTCGACGCGGGCAGCCGTTTCCTCAAGCAGGACGAAACTGTGCCCACCGCCAAGCGCACCGCCGCCACTGCTGCCCGAGGAGTTCGGGCCGGCTGCGGTAGCTTCCAGCGCCGTGGTTGGGTCGGCACCCGCCTGGATCGCCTGCTGCAGCTGCTCCACCGACGGTGCCGTCTGCGCGGTGGCCATGCACATGTCAGTACTGTGGTCGGACGCGCTGGCGCTCCACTGGCTGTCGCGGCCCAGGTCCACATAGCGGCCATCGGTCAGCTGCAGGGTGACGGCACCGCCCACACCTGTCAGCACCTGCTCGCCTGCGAACAGGCGGTCTCCTTCGATGAGCACGCGGCGGATCCCTTCTGGCGATACCGCGATGACTTGGCCAACAATGCTTTTGACGATGGCGACGACGGTGCTCATGTGACTCTCCAGATGACTCGACCAGTGTCTTCCATGCCCCTCCGGCGCTCGAACCCGTCGGGTTGTGGAATGATTTGAAAGTGCCTCTATGGGGTGTCTGTCAAACTTCCGTAATTTGAATGCGGGTGCACTCTTTCACTGACGAAATATTGACTGATTCGCTGTTTTGCGAACGACGGCCAATCTAAAGTCATATCTTTAAATGGCTGCTTGCCAACTCTTACTTTCGTATTAGTTATATCTTCGCTGCACCGGCATGATCAGGCGTGTATGCACGCAAGCCCCGTATGCTCTGGTCCTAAGCTTGGCGGTCGGTTTCGGGAAAGTTGTAATGCAGGTTTGGCTTGCGCCTGAGGTATCACGCGTTAGTCTCTGTATAGCGCTGTTAATGGCGCTGGCTATATTCAGTAAGTGAAACCTTTAGCCAGCGATGTCGTCCGTTTGAAAGAACAGCCGGCCACTGTTGGTGGGTGCCTGTCCCAAATACCGCAAGGAAGAGAGCGCCACGTGGAATCCGAAGTCCGTCGAGCCCAGCTCAGTCACGACCCGCGTAGTCAGCACGACGATCCATTGCTGGATTGCCTGCTGACCCTCTGTGTACTGCATCAGAAACCCGCCAGCCGGGTCATGCTGACCACCGGCTTACCCTTGCCGGCCCAGCGCCTGAACGCCGAGCTGCTGCCCCGGGCCGCTGCCCGGGCCGGCCTGCAGGGGCGCCTGCTACAACGCAAGCTGGAGCAGATCCCGAGCATCGCCATGCCGGCCATGCTGCTGCTCAAGGAAGGCCGCGCCGCAGTGCTGCTGGGTTGGGAAAACGCCGACACTGCGCGGCTGCTGCTCAGCGAGAGCGATGGCGGCGAGGTGTTGATCAGTCGCGAGGCGCTACTCGGAGACTACAGCGGCAAAGTGTTCTTCGCCCAGCCGCAGCACAAGTACGACGTCAATCACGGCAATCTCATCCCGCGGGCCCAATCCTGGTTCCGCGACACGCTGCTGCGCAGTAAATGGCTGTACATGGATGCCATCGCCGCCAGCCTGGTGATCAACCTGATCGCCCTGGCCGCGCCGCTGTTCGTGATGAACGTCTACGACCGCGTGGTACCCAACCAGGCCACCTCGACCTTGTGGGTACTGGCGGTGGGCATTACCGGTGCCTACCTGTTCGACCTGATCCTCAAGGGCCTGCGCAGCCTGTGCCTGGACCTGGCCGGCAAGAAGACCGACCTGATCATCTCGGCCACGCTGTTCGAACGCATCGTCGGCATGTCGCTGAAATACCGCCCGGCGCGGGTCGGCAGCTTTGCCCAGAACATCCACGAGTTCCAGGGCCTGCGCGACTTCCTCGCCTCGCTGACCCTGACCAGCCTGATCGACCTGCCATTCACCCTGATCATTCTGATGGTCATCGCCATCGTCGGCGGCCATCTGGTGTGGATCCCGGTCCTCGCTTTCCC
Source organism: Pseudomonas sp. SMN11 (assembly GCF_052041945.1). Taxonomy (NCBI): domain Bacteria; kingdom Pseudomonadati; phylum Pseudomonadota; class Gammaproteobacteria; order Pseudomonadales; family Pseudomonadaceae; genus Pseudomonas; species Pseudomonas sp. SMN11. Next base: position 15,135 of record NZ_JBKGGW010000056.1, read on the forward strand.
ATTGGCGCTGGGCATCGGCTATGCCCTGCAGAAACCCCTGATGGCGACCATGGAGCGAACCATGGCGCTGGCCTCCGAGCGCCAGTCGAGCCTGATCGAAACCCTGGCCGGCCTGGACGCGGTCAAGGTCAACAACGCCGAGAGCGAGCGCCAGTACCGCTGGGAGCAGACCCTTGGGACCCTCAGCCGCCTGGAACTGCGGGTCAAGGTGCTGTCGGGCCTGGCCATGAACATCACCTTGATGATCCAGCAGATGGCCGGCGTGGCGATGATCTGCGTCGGCGTATATCAGATCATCGACGGCAACCTCAGCATGGGCGGCCTGGTGGCCTGCTACATGCTCAGTGGTCGTGCCCTCGGCCCGCTCGGGCAGTTGAACGGGTTGCTGGCACGTTACCAGCAGGCCAAGGTGACCATGGTCTCGACCAACCAGATGATGGAGCTGCCGCAGGAGCGCAACTTCGAAGAGCGCCCGCTGAGCCGCCAGGTGTTGCAGGGCGCGATCGAGTTTCGCGGTGTTGATTTCACCTACCCGAACCAGCAGAACATGGCCCTGAAGAACATCAGCCTGAACATCCGCCCGGGCGAGAAAGTCGGCATCATCGGCCGCAGTGGCTCGGGCAAGAGTTCGCTGGCCAAGCTGATTGTCGGGCTGTACGAGGCGGACAACGGCTCGCTGCTGGTGGACGGCGTGGACATTCGCCAAATCGACGTCAGCGAACTGCGCCACAACGTCGGTTACGTGCCGCAGGACATCCAGTTGCTGGCCGGTACCTTGCGCGACAACCTGGTCAGCGGGGCGCGCTATATCGAGGACGAGCTGATCCTGCAAGCCGCCGAACTGGCAGGCGTGCACGAGTTCGCCCGGCTGCACCCGGACGGCTACGAGCTGCAGGTCGGCGAGCGTGGCCAGAACCTCTCCGGTGGCCAGCGGCAGAACGTCGCCCTGGGTCGTGCGTTGCTGCTCAACCCGCAGATTCTGCTGCTCGATGAACCCACGGCGGCCATGGACAATACCGGCGAAGAACGCCTCAAACAGCGCCTGCAGGCGGTGATCGAGAACAAGACCGTGCTGCTGGTGACCCACCGCGCCTCGCTGCTGACGCTGGTCGACCGGCTGATCGTCATCGATCGCGGCCAGGTGGTCGCCGATGGCCCGAAAGCCTCCGTCATGGATGCACTGAAGAAGGGGCAGATCAGTGTTGCATAAGCTCGATATCGGTCAGTTCAAGGACAACCTGCGCCGCTATTTCAAGGGCTCCGACTCGCTGCACGGGCAGCCGCTGCCGGAGGTCAATAAAGCGCTCATCGAAGACGCCCCACGCGTCGTGCGCCTGACCATCTGGGGCGTGATCGCGTTCTTCCTGTTCCTCATCGTCTGGGCCAGCTTTGCTGAAGTCGACGAAGTTACCCGAGGCGAGGGCAAGGCCATTCCGTCTTCCAAGGTGCAGAAGGTACAGAACCTGGAGGGCGGCATCGTCGCGCAAATCTACGCCAAGGAAGGGGAGGTCGTCGAAGTCGGCCAGCCGCTGTTACGCTTGGACGAAACGCGCTTTGCCTCCAACAAGGGTGAAACCGAGGCCGATCGCCAGGCCATGGCCTTGCGGGTCGAGCGCCTGAGCGCCGAGGTGGAGGACCGCCCGCTCAACATCGACCCCGAGTTGCGCAAGGCCGCACCTAGCCAGGCGGTTAGCGAGGCGTCCTTGTACGAAAGCCGCAAACAGCAGTTGCATGACGAAATCGCCGGGCTGGAAGCGCAGCTGGTGCAGCGTCAGCAGGAACTGCGCGAGTTCAACTCCAAGCGCGCCCAGTACAGCAACAGCCTGCAATTGCTACGCGAGGAGATCGGTATGTCCGAGCCTTTGGTGGCCAAAGGTGCGGTCTCCCAGGTAGAAATCCTTCGTCTGCGCCGCTCGGAAGTGGAAACCCGAGGCGAGGTGGACGCCACCTCGCTGGCTATCCCCCGCGCCGAAGCAGCCGTGCGCGAGGTGCAGAGCAAGATCGAAGAAACCCGTGGCAAGTTCCGCAGTGACGCCCTGACCCAGCTCAACGAAGCCCGTGCCGACCTGAACAAAGCCAACGCCACCAGCAAAGCGCTGGACGACCGCGTGCACCGCACCCTCGTCACCTCGCCGGTGCGCGGCATTGTCAAGCAACTGCTGGTGAATACAGTAGGTGGCGTGATCCAGCCTGGCAGCGACATCATCGAGATCGTGCCGCTGGACGACACATTGGTGATCGAGGCGAAGATCCTGCCCAAGGACATCGCTTTTCTGCATCCAGGTCAGGAAGCTACGGTCAAGTTCACGGCGTATGACTACACCATTTATGGCGGGCTCAAGGCCAAGCTGGAGCAGATTGGCGCCGACACCATCACTGATGAAGACAAGAAGACCACGTATTACCCGATTCGGCTACGCACCGAGAGCAGCCACCTGGGTTCGGATGCCAAGCCCTTGCAGATCATCCCGGGGATGGTGGCCACGGTGGACATCATGACCGGTGAAAAGACGATCATGAGTTATCTGCTCAAACCCATCATCAAGGCGCGCACCGAAGCCCTGCGCGAGAGATGACTGCCTTGCGCAGAAGTTGAAAAGCCTGCGGGGTTCCTGTGGGAGCGCGCAGGCCTTTACAAGCTACCGCTCGCGCAACGCCTCGCTGCGGGCTTTCATGATCGGCTTGAGCAGGTAGCTCATGATGGTTTTCTCACCGGTCATGATGTCCACCGTGGCCACCATCCCGGGGATGATCAGCAAGGGCTTTTCATCGCTGCCGAGGTGGCTGCGGTCGGTGCGCAGGCGGATCAGGTAGTAGGTGGTTTTCTTGTCCTCATCGGTGATGGTGTCGGCGCCGATCTGCTCCAGCTTGGCCTTGAGTCCGCCATAAATGGTGTAGTCATACGCCGTGAACTTGACCGTAGCTTGCTGGCCAGGGTGCAGGAAGGCGATGTCTTTGGGCAGGATCTTCGCCTCGATCACCAGCGTGTCGTCCAGCGGCACTATCTCGACGATGTCGCTACCGGGCTGGATCACGCCGCCGATGGTGTTGACCAGCAGTTGCTTGATGATGCCGCGTACCGGCGACGTCACCAGGGTGCGGCTGACCCGGTCATCCAGCGCCTTGCTGGTGGCGGTAGCCTTGTTCAGTTCGGTGCGCGCCTCGTTGAGCTGGGTCAGGGCGTCACTGCGGAACTTGCCTCGGGTTTCCTCGATCTTGCTCTGCACTTCGCGGATCGCGGCCTCGGCACGGGGTATCGCCAGTGCCGTGGCGTCCATCTGGCCGCGGTTTTCCACCTCGGAACGGCGCAAACGCAGGATCTCTACCTGGGAGACCGCACCTTGCGCCACCAGTGGCTCGGACATGGCGATTTCCTGGCGTAGCAACTGCAGGCTGTTGGCGTACTGGGCGCGCTTGGAGTTGAACTCGCGAAGTTCCTGCTGGCGCTGCACCAGCTGCTGTTCGAGGCCGGCGATTTCGTCATGCAACTGCTGTTTGCGGCTCTGGTAAAGCGACTCTTCACTGGCTGTCTGGTTCGGCGCAGCCTTGCGCAATTCAGGATCGATGTTCAGTGGGCGGTCCTCCACCTCGGCGCTCAGGCGCTCGACCCGAAGCGCCATGGCCTGGCGGTCGGCCTCGGTCTCGCCAACGTTGGAGGCGAAGCGCGTTTCATCCAGGCGGAGCAACGGCTGGCCGACTTCGACGATCTGCCCTTCCTTGGCATAGATCTCGGCCACGATCCCGCCTTCAAGGTTCTGGATCTTCTGCAACTTGGACGACGGAATGGCCTTGCCCTCACCCCGGGTGACTTCATCGACCTTGGCCAAACTGGCCCAGACGATGAGGAACAGGAAGAACGCGATCACGCCCCAGATGGTCAGCCGCACCACGCGCGGCGCATCCTCGATCAGCGACTTGCCGACTTCGGGCAGGGGCTGGCCGGCTAGTGACTCAGAGCCTTTGAAATAGCGGCGCAGGTTGTCTTTGACCTGCGCGAAATCAAGCTTATGCGACACTGATCTGCCCCTTCTTCAGCGCATCCATGACAGAGGCCTTCGGGCCATCCGCGACGATCTGCCCGCGATCAATGACGATCAGGCGGTCTACCAGCGACAGCAGCGAGGCACGGTGGGTGACCAGCAACACGGTCTTGCCCTCGATGACCGGCTGCAGGCGCTGTTTGAGGCGTTCTTCACCGGTGTTGTCCATGGCGCTGGTCGGTTCGTCCAGCAGCAGGATCTGTGGGTTGAGCAGAAGCGCACGGCCCAGGGCCACGTTCTGCCGCTGGCCACCGGAGAGGTTCTGGCCACGCTCGCCGACCTGCAGCTCGTAGCCATCGGGGTGCAGCCGGGCAAATTCGTGCACGCCGGACAGCTCGGCGGCCTGGAGGATCAGCTCGTCTTCGATGTAACGCGCGCCGCTGACCAGGTTGTCACGCAGGGTGCCGGCCAGCAGCTGGATATCCTGCGGTACGTAGCCGATGTTGTGGCGCAGTTCGCTGACGTCGATCTGGCGAATGTCCACGCCGTCCACCAGTAGCGAGCCTTTATCTGCCTCGTAAAGCCCCACGATAAGTTTGGCCAGCGAGCTTTTGCCCGAGCCGCTGCGGCCTATGATGCCGATTTTCTCGCCCGGCTTGACCGCCAGGTTGATGCCTTTGAGGGCCTGGTTCTGCTGATTGGGGTAGGTGAACTCGACGCCGCGAAACTCGATGGCGCCTTGCAGCACCTGGCGGCTCAGCGGGCGCTCTTCGAAATTGCGCTCTTGCGGCAGTTCCATCATCTGGTCGGTGGAGGCCATGGTCACCTTGGCGTGCTGGTAGCGGGCAAGCAGGCCATTGAGCTGGCCCAACGGGCCGAGGGCGCGGCCGCTGAGCATGTAGCAGGCCACCAGGCCGCCCATGGTCAAGCTGCCATCAATGATGAGGTACACCCCCACACAGATCATCGCCACGCCGGCCAACTGCTGGATCAGCATCGTGATGTTCATGGCCAGGCTCGACAGCATCTTGACACGTAGCTCCAGGCGGCTGAGGGTGCCGAGGGTCTGCTCCCACATGTACTGGCGCTCGCTCTCGGCGTTATTGACCTTCACCGCATCCAGGCCAGCCAGGGTCTCGATCAGGCTCGACTGGCGCTCCGATGCCAGCGCCATGGTGCGTTCCATGGTTGCCATTAGCGGTTTTTGCAGGGCATAGCCGATGGTCAGCGCCAACGGGAAGGCCAGGATCGGGATCCATACCAGATGCCCGCCAATGACGGCGATGACCAGCAGCACCAGCAAGGTAAAGGGCAAGTCAATCAGGCTGGTCAGGGTCAGCGAGGCGAGGAAGTCGCGAAGGCCCTGGAATTCGTGAATGTTCTGCGCATAGCTGCCGACCCTCGCCGGGCGGTACTTCATCGACATGCCGACGATGCGTTCGAACAGCGTGGCCGACACGATCAGGTCGGTCTTCTTGCCAGCCAGGTCAAGGCACAGGCTGCGCAAGCCTTTGAGAATCAGGTCGAATACGTACGCGCCGGTGATGCCTAGCGCGAGCACCCACAGGGTCGAGGTGGCCTGGTTCGGTACCACGCGGTCATATACGTTCATCACGAACAGCGGCGCGGCCAGGGCGATCAGGTTGATCACCAGGCTGGCGGCGATGGCATCGACATACAGCCATTTGCTGCGCAGCAAGGTATCGCGGAACCACGAGCGGGTCCGCGGAATGAGGTTGCCGTGATTGACGTCGTACTTGTGCTGTGGCTGGGCAAAGAACACCTTGCCGCTGTAGTCGCTCTCCAGTGCCTCCCGGCGGACCAGTACCTCGCCACCGTCACTCTCGCTGAGCAGCAGGCGGGCAGTCGTTTCGCTCTCCCAGCCCAACAGGACGGCGGCGCGGCCATCCTTGAGCAGCAGCATGGCCGGCATGGCAATGCCCGGGATCTGCTCCAGCTTGCGCTGCAGCAGCCGGCCTTGCAGGCCGGCACGGGCAGCGGCGCGCGGGAGCAGCTCCATGGTCAGGCGCTGGGCCTCCAGCGGCAGCCCGGTGGTGAGCATGGCCCGGCTGGCGGGCTTCTGATGCAGGACACACAGGGTCAGCAGGCTATCCAGTAACGGATCGTCATGCTGACTGCGTGGATCGTGGTTGAGCTGGACTCGGCTGACTTCGGATTCCACGCGGTGCTCTCTTCAAACCATACGGGTGATCAGGGGGCGAGCGCCTCAGTTCATGCCTGGGAGGCTCACATTGGGTTTCATGTCGTTCTGCACGACGGTTGCCATCGGGGCGACCACGCCTTGGCTCTTCAGCAGCTGGCCCATGGTTGCCTTGATGCGGTACTGCGTATACACCTGAATGTTCTTCACTTCCACCAGACGGCGCTGGGCGGTGAAGGTCTCGTTCTCACTGTCGAGCAAGTCGAGCAGTGTCCGCTCACCAAGCGTGAACTGTTGCTGGTAGGCGCTGCGCACACGGATGCTGTGATCGACGTACTGCTGGGCGATCGGCACCTGGGCATTGGCGTTTTCCAGGGCGTTCCAGGCCAGGCCCAGTTCCTCATTGAGCTGACGCAGCGCGTTGTTGCGGATATCCAGCGCCTGGTTGGCCAGGTACGACTTCGACTCGAGGTCGGCCTTGTTGCTGCCGCCATTGTACAGGTTGAAGTTCATCCGCAGCATTGCCTGCCACTCGTTGTTATGACCTTGTACACCATCGATGTTGTTATCGGCGGTGCGGCCGAGTTGCGCATCGAAACGTGGGTAGAAGGTCGATTTGGCCGTTTCGTACTGCTTTTCCGCTGCCGCAATGTCGGCCTCGGCCGAACGCAGGATCGGGCTGTTTTCAATCAGCTGATGGCGCGCCTCGTCGAGGTTGGCGGGCAGCAGGTCCATGAATGGCGCGGGCGCGCTCAGCTCGTCCGGCATCTGGCCGACCACGCTGAGGTAGTTGGTGTTGGCGTCGGCGAGGTTGGTCTGTTCGGTGATCAGGTTGTTGCGGGCCTGGGCCAGGCGCGCCTCAGCCTGGTCAAGGTCGGCGTAGCGGCCAACGCCGCGGCTGGTGCGCAGCTTGATCTGGTCGAGAACGCGTTCGTGATTGCTCAGGTTGTCCTGGGCCAGGCGCACCATCTCGCGGCGGGTCAATACGTCCAGGTAGACCTGCGCCACTTCCAGTGCAGTGCGCTCGGAGGTGCCGAGCAGCGAATAAGCGCGGGAGTTGACGGTGGCCTGCTGGCGGCCGACTTCGTTGGACGTTGCGAAGCCATCGAAGACCATCTGTCGCAGATTGATGGCCGACTCACCGCGATTCAAGGTTTCCCTGCGGTTGGCAGTGCTTGGGCTGTCGGTGCCTTCGCGGCCGTAACCGGCAGTCAGGTCGACCTTGGGCAGGTATCCACCTTTGGCTGCGCGCAGTTGATAATCCGCGGCCGTCCGGGCATTCACTCCGGCCTGGATTTCGGGATGGACCTCGAGCGCTTTCTGCATGGCTTCAGGCAGGGTCTGGGCCTGGACGAAGCTGATGGAAAGGGCGAACGGAAGAGCAGCGAATACAGATGCACGCATGTTTTTAGATGATCCCGGTGAATGCTTGTCGCAAATCACGGCCGAAGCCGATCCCGCCTGCTAAATGGCAACCTTGAATGACCGTAAGTGGACCGTTCCGAAGAGGTACCGCGAAAAGTACGAGGAAGGGTTACAAAGGTGAAACATATCAATGTGACATTACCCGGCCAATTGTTTAGGATGGCGGAATGAAGGTCAATACTTTGGCATAAAGTTAATTCCCTTCCGTTATAGACAGATTATTGACGGAAAATTGGCGTCAATAAAAACGCTTATGTACCCCTAAATTTCACAGCGCATAGCGGCGTTTGAAGGCCGGCTAGGCAAGAAGCCCACTTGAGCGGCTATTCCGGAGAGTCTCCAATGAGCAGTGTTGTTGCCATCGTCAAAAGCATTGTTGGCCAAGTGATCGCAGTATCCCCAGAAGGCATTCGTCGCGTTCTGATCGAGGGTGATCGGCTCATGGCCGGCGATCAGGTGCTCACTGGGGTTGGCGGGGCAATAACACTGGAACTCTCCGATGGGCGTACCTTGGACCTTGGGCGTGATACCCAATGGAGCGCGGACGCACCGGACAGCATCACCGACCTGAGCCAGGCCGCTGCCCAGGCCGCGCCTTCGGTTGAGGAGTTGCAACAGGCCATCGCTGCGGGCGCTGACCCGACCACCGAACTGGAAGCGACCGCAGCGGGCCCGGCTGCTGCAGGTGGTGGCTCGGTGGGTGGCGGCCACTCGTTCGTGATGCTGGAAGAAACGGCAGGTGTAGTTGACCCGACTATCGGCTTCCCCACCGGCCCGATCGGTTTCGAGACCCAGCTCGCCGAGCAGGAAGTTGGTGCGCTCGATACCAGCAACAATGGCGACAACACCGTAACCACGCCGATCACTACGGGTCTCTCGCTGAGTGCCACGCCAAGCATTACCGAAGCGGGCGGTGTGATCGTCTACACCGCGACCGTGGGCCAGGCGCCGCTCACTGACCTGACCATCACCCTTTCCAATGGCCAAGTGATCGTCATCACTGCTGGCCAGACCACGGGCACAATCAGCGTCACCATCCCGCCAAACGATACGCCATACATCGATGGCAGCGAGATCTCCACCACCATCACGGGCACCACTGGCGGTGGTATCACCGTAAACCCGGATCCGACCCCGGCAGTGACCCAGATCGTCGACACGATCGATACCACCACCGTGGCGGTTTCTGCCGAGCCGGCGAAGGAAGGCGAC
>NZ_JBKGGW010000057.1:0-23713 GCF_052041945.1 Pseudomonas sp. SMN11
TTGCCCTCGTCCTCCACCGAGGCCTCAGGTTCTTCCTCGCGAAGGTCATCGAAATCGGTCTTCAGGCCTTCTTCCATCTGATCAAGCTCAACCAAAAGGCTGCGGAAGCTGGTCTCCTCCTTTGGCTCACCGACTGCCTCCTCTTCACCCAGGCTGGCATCGGCCAAGGCCTGAATATGCGCAGGCACCGGGGCATCATCCGGGTCGAGCAGCGGCTCCGGCTCCATCTCGCGCAGTTCGGCCAGCGCTGGCAGCTCGTCCAGGCTCTTGAGGTTGAAGTGATCGAGAAATGCCTTGGTGGTTGCGAACATCGCCGGGCGCCCGGGCACCTCGCGGTAGCCGACCACGCGAATCCACTCGCGCTCCATCAACGTCTTGATGATGTTGCTGTTGACCGCCACGCCGCGCACATCCTCGATCTCGCCACGGGTGATGGGCTGGCGGTAGGCAATCAACGCCATGGTTTCGAGCAAGGCCCGGGAATAACGCTGCGGGCGCTCCTCCCACAGCCGGCCAACCCAGGGCGCGAAATCTTCACGAATCTGCAAGCGGTAACCGGTGGCCACCTCCTTGAGCTCGAAAGCCCGCCCGGCGCAGGACTTGGCGAGCAATTCCAGAGCTTTCTTGAAGACCTTGGGCTCAGGGCGCTCGGCCTCTTCGAGCAGCTCATAGAGGCGCTCGAGGGACTGCGGCTTGCCCGAGGCGAGCAGGAAGGCTTCGATCAGCGACGCCAGGTCGCGGGGTTCATTCAGATTCATCAGGTTCTTCGACAGACTCGGGGCGTAGCCGCACATGGATCGGCGCAAAGGGTTCATTCTGCACCAGTTCGACCAGCGACTCCTTCACAAGCTCAAGGATCGCCATGAAGGTCACCACCACGCCAAGCTTGCCCTCCTCGGGCGTGAACAGCTCGACGAACGGCACAAAGGCGCCGCCTTTGAGGCGCTCCAGCACGTCGCTCATGCGCTCGCGGGTAGATAGCGTCTCGCGGGTGATCTGGTGGCTCTCGAACAGGTCGTTGCGGCGCATGACTTCGGCCATGGACACCAGCAGCTCCTCCAGGCTGACCTGCGGCAGCAGCTTGCGCACCTTTGCCTGGGGCGCGTCAAGACGCGGCACGACGATCTCGCGGCCCACCCGCGGCAGCTCGTCGATGCCTTCGGCGGCGGCCTTGAAGCGCTCGTACTCCTGCAGGCGGCGGATCAGCTCGGCGCGTGGGTCGCCCTCCTCTTCTTCGACCTCGGCCGAGCGCGGCAGCAGCATGCGCGACTTGATCTCGGCGAGCATGGCGGCCATCACCAGGTACTCGGCGGCCAGTTCCAGGCGCACGCTCTTCATCAGTTCGACGTAGCCCATGTACTGGCGGGTGATTTCCGCTACCGGGATGTCGAGGATGTCGATGTTCTGCTTGCGAATCAGGTACAGCAGCAGGTCCAGTGGGCCCTCGAAGGCTTCGAGGATGACTTCCAGAGCGTCCGGCGGAATGTACAGGTCCACCGGCATTTCGGTCAGCGCTTCGCCGTAGACCAGCGCCAGCTGCAACTGCTGTGGCGGCGGCTCGATCTGTTCGGCCGGCGCCTCGGGTGCTTCCAGCTGGCTCACGCGTTGACCATGAACGGCGTGGGGTCGCCGCAGCCTTCGCGGATCAGTTCAGGCTCGTCCCCGGACAGGTCGATGATGGTCGAAGCCTTGAGGTCGCCGAAACCACCGTCGATGACCAGGTCAACATGGTGCTCCAGGCGCTCGCGGATCTCGTAGGGGTCGGTCATCGGCTCGGTGTCGCCCGGCAGGATCAGGCTCACGCTCATCAGCGGCTCACCCAGCTCGGCCAGCAGCGCCAAGGTAATAGCGTGGTCCGGCACGCGCAAGCCGATGGTGCGGCGCTTTTCATGCAACAGCAGGCGCGGCACTTCGCGGGTACCGTTGAGGATGAAGGTATAGGGCCCGGGCACATGGGCCTTGAGCAGGCGGAAGATGCCGGTGTCGACCTTGGCGTACAGCCCCAGCTGCGACATGTCGCAGCACATCAGGGTGAAGTTGTGGGTCTTGTCCAGGCCGCGCAGGCGGCGCACCCGCTCGATCGCCGCCTTGTCGCCGATCTGGCAACCCAGGGCATAGGCCGAGTCGGTCGGGTAGACCACCACGCCGCCCTTGCGGATGATCTCCACCGCCTGGCGGATCAGGCGCGGCTGGGGGTTCTCCGGATGAATCTGGAAAAATTGGCTCACGAAGTCGTCCTGTTCATAACGCCATAGGCTGTTCATGGCTGAATCGACGCCACAGAGGTGGCAAGTCCTCGGGCAATGGCCGGTAGGCACCGATCTCGCCCCAGGTGCCGGGGCCGTGGAAATCGCTGCCAGCGCTTGCCAGCAGGCCAAACTCACGGGTAAGGATGGACATCGTGCCCACCTGCTCGGCCGGCATCATCCCGTTGACCACTTCAAGCGCCTGCCCGCCTGCCTGAATATAGTCGGCAATCAGCCGCCTGCGCTTGCTGCGGGTCAGATCGTAGTGCATGGGATGTGCAAGGCTCACCCAGGCGTTGGACTGGCGCAGGGTGGCAACAGTTTCCTCGAGCGTCGGCCAGTGCTGCTTGACGTCGCCCAGCTTGCCGGCCCCCAGCCACTTGCGGAAGGCCTCGGCACGGTCCTTGACATGGCCGGCGCGGACCATGAATTCGGCAAAGTGCGGCCGCGCCGGAGCGTTGCCGCTGTCCCCCAGTTCCTGCTGCACGGCCCGCGCGCCGTCGAGGGCGCCCGGCATGCCCTTGGCCGCCAACCGTTTGTCGATTTCCTCGGCGCGCAACCAGCGGCCACGGTGCAGGGCCTCGATAGCCTTGAGCAACGGCGGGGCATCGAGCGGGAAATTGTAGCCCAGCACATGAATGGTCGCGCCGCCCCAGGTGCACGACAGCTCTACCCCACTGACCCAGCGCATGCCGTGCGCATGGCAGGCCTGGCGCGCCTCGGGCAGGCCTTCGAGGGTATCGTGGTCGGTCAGTGCCAGCGTTTGCACCCCGTGCTCATGGGCCCGGGCGACCAGGTCCGTGGGCGACAGGGCGCCGTCGGAGGCCGTGCTGTGACAGTGCAGATCAACATTCATGGAGGAGCGCTTTCGCTGGATTCGATGTTTGTTATTATGCCGTCACATCCCGATTCTGGCTGCCATTGTGAAACAATTCATCGATTTCATCCCGCTGCTGCTGTTCTTCATCGTCTACAAGCTCGACCCACGTCCGCTGGACGTCGCCGGCCACAGCTTCGAGTTCGGCGGCATCTACAGCGCCACGGCGATGCTGATCATCAGCTCGCTGGTGGTGTACGGCGCGCTGTTCCTGCGTCAGCGCAAGCTGGAAAAAGGCCAGTGGCTGACCTTGGTCGCCTGCCTGGTGTTCGGCGGCCTGACCTTGACCTTCCACAGCGAAACCTTCCTCAAGTGGAAGGCGCCGGTGGTCAACTGGTTGTTCGCCCTGGGCTTCGCCGGTAGCCACTTCATCGGCGACCGGGTGCTGATCAAGCGCATCATGGGCCACGCGCTGACCCTGCCCGATGCCATCTGGTCGCGCCTGAACGTGGCCTGGATCGCCTTCTTCGTGTTCTGCGGCGCCGCCAACCTGTTCGTGGCCTTCACCTTCCAGGACTTCTGGGTCGACTTCAAGGTGTTCGGCAGCCTGGGCATGACCGTGATCTTCCTGGTGGCGCAGGGTGTGTACCTGTCGCGTCACCTGCACGACGACCCTTCCACCTCCAAACCCAAGGATTGACATGCTCTACGCCATCATCGCCAGCGACGTCGCGAACTCCCTGGAAAAACGCCTGGCCGCACGCCCGGCGCACATCGAGCGCCTGCAACAGCTCAAGGCCGAAGGCCGCGTGGTGCTGGCCGGCCCGCACCCGGCCATCGACAGCAACGACCCAGGTGAAGCCGGCTTCAGCGGCAGCCTGATTGTCGCCGAGTTCGACTCCCTGGCCGCCGCCCAGGCCTGGGCCGATGCCGACCCGTACATCGCCGCGGGCGTGTACGACAAGGTCATCGTCAAGCCGTTCAAGCAAGTCCTGCCCTGACCGGCCCCCGCGTCGCCGATCACGCTGGCGACGCGGCCTGCCCCGCTCGAATTCACAGTCGTCCCCAGTCTGCGGTATCTTTGCCACTGGCGAGCGCGTCAGACGCCGTCGATTTGAATTGAGTGAGTCATGAGCGAGCTGTTACTGATTGATGATGACCAGGAACTTTGCGAGCTGCTCGGCAGCTGGCTGACCCAGGAAGGGTTTGCGGTCCGCGCCTGCCACGATGGCCAGAGCGCGCGACAGGCGTTGGCCGAGCAGGCCCCGGCGGCCGTGGTGCTGGATGTGATGCTGCCCGACGGCAGCGGCCTGGAGCTGCTCAAGCAGCTGCGCAGCGAACACGCCGAGCTGCCGGTGCTGATGCTGTCGGCCCGCGGCGAACCCCTGGACCGCATCCTCGGCCTGGAGCTGGGCGCCGACGACTACCTGGCCAAGCCCTGCGACCCTCGTGAGCTCACCGCCCGGCTGCGCGCCGTGCTGCGCCGCAGCCACCCCACAGCCACCACCACCCAGCTGGAGATCGGCGACCTGGCGTTCAGCCCGGTGCGTGGCGTGGTCAGCATCGATGGCCGCGACATGAGCCTGACGCTGTCCGAAAGCCGCATCCTCGAGGCGCTGCTGCGCCAGCCGGGCGAGCCGCTGGACAAACAGGAGCTGGCGCAGATCGCCCTGGGGCGCAAGCTGACCCTGTATGACCGCAGCTTGGACATGCACGTCAGCAACCTGCGCAAGAAAGTCGGCCCACACCCCGATGGTCGGCCGCGGATCGTGGCACTGCGTAGCCGCGGCTACTACTACAGCCTGTAAACCTGCTTGGGGCCGCCTGTGCCCCATCTTTACCCTGCCTTTACCGTCCGCTGACTGCGCTTGACCTTGATCTCCCTAGACTGAGCTCATCCGGTAAACACCGGCCCATGACAGGAGAGACACCATGCGCAAGACCCTTATCGCCCTGATGTTCGCCGCCGCCCTGCCGACTGTGGCCATGGCCATGCCTGAAGGCGGCCCGCGTCACGACGGCCCGCATCATCGCGGTGATGCGCCTTTCGCCCAACTGGACCTGAGCCGCGACCAGCGCCAGCAGATCGGCAAGCTGATGGGTGAGCAGATGCAGCACCGCCGCGAAATCACCGAGCGCTACCTGGACAAGCTGCCGGCAGCCGACCAGAAGGCCATGAAAGACGAGCTCAAGGCCAGCCACGACAAGACCGACAGCCAGGTGCGCGCGCTGCTCAAGCCTGACCAGCAGAAGAAGTTCGACGAACTGCAGAAGGAACGCGAAGCTCGCAAGGCTGAATGGAAGGAGTTCCAGGCCTGGAAAGCTGAAAAAGCTGGCAAGGCCCAGTAAGCTGTCCCCCAATGCCCGGCCCGCCCTCAAGCGGGCCGGGCTTTTCCCGTTTTCAGGAGGTGCTCTTGCGTTCTCTGTTCTGGCGCATCCTGGCCAGTTTCTGGCTGGCTATCACCCTGGTCGCGGGGCTGTCGATCCTGCTGGGCCACATGCTCAATCAGGACGCCTGGATCCTCAGCCGCCACCCGGGCCTCAAGACCATGGCCAGCCACTGGGCCAAGCATTACGAGCAGGAGGGCCTGGAGTCTGCCCAAGCGTTCCTGGAGCGACGCAAGGAGCGCTACAAGATCGATGTGCAGGTGCTCGACGACAGCGGCGATGCCGTGGTGCCCGGCACCTTCCCGCGCCGCGCGGCGGCATTCGAGGCGCGCCAGCACAATGACGAGCGCCGCCTGCCTTGGCGCCGATTGACCGAGGAATACACCAGCCCCGACAGCGGCAACACCTATCTGTTGATCTACCGCATCCCGCACCCAGAGCTGGACGCCTGGCACCGCGAGAGCCTGCTCTGGCCGTTGAGTGCCCTGGGTATCGCGTTGGTGGTGCTGACCTTGTTCAGCTTGTTGGTGACCCTGTCGATCACCCGCCCGCTCAGCCGCCTGCGCGGCGCCGTGCACGACCTTGGCCAAGCCAGCTACCAGCAGAACAGCCTGGCCCGCCTGGCCGCCCGGCGTGACGAGTTCGGCGTGCTGGCCAAGGACTTCAACAAGATGGGCGCGCGCCTGCAAAGCCTGATCGGCAGCCAGCGTCAACTGCTGCGCGACGTGTCCCACGAGCTGCGCTCACCACTGGCCCGCCTGCGCATTGCCCTGGCCCTGGCCGAACGCGCCGAAACCGAACAGCGCCTGGCCCTGTGGCCACGCCTGACCCGGGAATGCGACCGCCTGGAAGACCTGATCAGCGAAATCCTGACGTTGGCCCGGGTCGATGCCGAGCAGGCCCATGCCGAGCCTGTCGACCTCAACGCGCTGCTCGGCAGCGTGCGCAAGGACGCTCAGCTCAGTGCGCCGGAGCAGGAAGTGAAGCTGGAGGCGCAGCCGGGGCTGACGCTGCAAGGCTGGCCGACGCTGATCGAGCGTGCTGTGGACAACCTGGTGCGCAATGCCCTGCGCTTCAACCCGGAGGGGCAACCGATCGAAATCAGTGCGCAGCGCGAGCAGGAGAAAATTATGCTGAGCGTGCGTGACCATGGGCCGGGGGCGGCGCCGGAGCATTTGGCGCAGTTGGGTGAGCCGTTCTTCCGCGCGCCAGGGCAGGAGGCAGCGGGGCACGGGCTGGGGCTAGCCATTGCGCGCAAGGCGGCCGAGCGGCATGGCGGGAGCCTGGTGCTGGAGAATCACCCGCAGGGTGGGTTCGTGGCCAGGTTGGAGTTGCCACTGACCGTTGTGACAGGCAGTTGAAGTGATGCTGGACCCACCGGCCCTTTCCCGGCTAAACCCGCTCCCACTGGGTTCACTCAGGCCTGAAGCCAGCGCCGAACCCTGTGGGAGCGGGTTTACCCGCGAAGAAGCCAGCGCGTTACTCGCCCCAGACGCTGACGTACTCGGCGGTTTCCAGAATCGGCGCCGTACGCGGTTCGGCCATCGGCGTACCGACATACAGGTAGCCAATCAACTCTTCATTCTCGGCCAGGCCCAGCCCTTTGTGCACATGGGCATCGAAGGCCATGTCACCCGTACGCCACACCGCGCCGATCCCCTGGGCATGCGCCGCAATCAGGATGCCATGGGCCGCGCAACCCGCCGCCAGGCGCTGCTCGGACTTGGGCACCTTGAAGTGGTCCTGCAGCTTGGCGATCACCACGATCAGCAACGGCGCACGCAGCGGCATCGCGCGTGCCTTGTCCAGCGCAGCCGGGCTGGCGTCGCCCTTGTGCTGCACCGCTTCGGCGAACAGTTCACCGAGCTTGTCGCGGCCCTGACCCTCGATGGTCAGGAAGCGCCACGGCCGCAACTGGCCGTGGTCCGGTGCGCGCAGGGCGGCCTGGAACAGCGCCTCGCGCTGGGCCTCATTGGGCGCAGGTTCGGTCAGGCGCGGCACGGAAACACGGTTGAGCAATGCGTCGAGAGCCTCCATCGGCTACCCTCCTGGCAGGTGAATGTGCGGCCATTCTAGCGTTTACATCACCAGACCCATAGGTAGAATGGCGCCCTTCCGTTTCGAGTCAGAGCAGATCACATGGCGTTGCCGACCTTAAGGATCATTGGTTTCATCATCGGCATCTTCCTGATTACCCTCGCCGTCGGCATGGCCGTGCCGATGGCAACGCTGGTGATCTTCGAGCGCACAGGCGACATGCCGTCGTTCCTCTGGTCCAGCCTGATCACGTTCATCGCAGGCCTGGCCTTGGTCGTCCAGGGCCGCCCCGAGCACGTCCACCTGCGCCCGCGCGACATGTACCTGCTGACCGTCAGCAGCTGGGTGGTGGTGTGTATTTTCGCCGCTCTGCCCTTCCTGCTGACCCAGCACATCAGCTACACCGACGCCTTCTTCGAGAGCATGTCCGGCATCACCGCCACCGGCGCCACGGTGCTCAGCGGGCTCGACACCATGTCACCGGGCATTCTGATGTGGCGCTCGATGCTGCACTGGCTCGGCGGCATCGGCTTCATCGCCATGGCGGTGGCGATCTTGCCGCTGCTGCGCATCGGTGGCATGCGCCTGTTCCAGACCGAGTCGTCGGACCGCTCGGAAAAGGTCATGCCGCGCTCGCACATGGTCGCCAAGTCGATCGTCGGCGTATACGTCGGCTTCTCGATCTTTGGCGCACTGGCCTTCTGGTGGGCGGGCATGAGCCCGTTCGATGCCATCAACCACGCCATGTCAGCGATCTCCACCGGCGGTTTCTCCACCTCTGACCAGTCGCTGGCCAAATGGGACATCCCCGCCGTGCACTGGGTTGCAGTGGTGGTGATGATCCTCGGCAGCCTGCCCTTCACGCTGTACGTGGCGACTTTGCGCGGCAACCGCAAGGCCCTTATCCGCGACCAGCAGGTTCAAGGTTTGCTGGGCATGCTGGTGGTCACCTGGATCGTGCTCGGCACCTGGTACTGGTACACCACCAACCTGCACTGGCTCGACGCCCTGCGCCACGTGGCGCTGAACGTGACCTCGGTGGTCACCACCACCGGCTTCGCCCTGGGCGACTACAGCCTGTGGGGCAACTTCTCGCTGATGCTGTTCTTCTACCTGGGCTTCGTCGGCGGCTGCTCCGGCTCCACCGCCGGCGGTATCAAGATCTTCCGCTTCCAGGTGGCCTACATCCTGCTAAAGGCCAGCCTCAACCAGCTGATCCACCCACGCGCGGTAATCAAGCAGAAGTACAACGGCCATCGCCTGGACGAAGAAATCGTCCGCTCGATCCTGACCTTCTCGTTCTTCTTCGCCATCACCATCTGCGTCATGGCCCTGCTGCTGTCGCTGTTGGGCGTTGACTGGATGACCGCACTGACTGGCGCTGCCGGCACTGTGTCAGGCGTGGGCCCAGGCCTCGGCGAAGTGGTCGGCCCTTCGGGCAACTACTCGACGCTGCCGGATGCCGCCAAATGGGTGCTGTCGACCGGTATGCTGCTCGGCCGCCTGGAGATCATCACGGTGCTGGTGTTGTGTATGCCGGCGTTCTGGCGTCACTGACCTCGGCGGGCTCCGCCCCCAGCCGGGCGCGGTATTCGCTGGGAGTCACATCGAACCAACGGCGAAACGCCCGGTAGAAGTTGCTCGGGTCGGCAAAGCCCAGCAGGTAGGCGGTTTCCAGCAGCGTCATGCCTGGCTGGGCCAGGTATTGCTCGGCCAGTTCGCGGCGGGTGTCGTCGAGCAAGGTCTGGAAGCTGGTGCCCTCTTCCTGCAAGCGGCGCTGCAAGGTGCGCTGGGACAGGTGCAGGGCCTGGGCCAGAGTTTCGCGCTTGGGTTCGCCTTGCGGCAGGATGCGGCACAGCACCTGGCGCACCCGGTGAGTCACGCGGCTTTCCGAGAAACGCGCGAGGTATTCGCCGGCAAAGCGGTCATGCAGGATGGCCATGGCTTCGTTGGCGGTGGGCAATGGCGCTTCCATGTCGGCCCGCTCGAACACCAGTGCATCGTGGGGAGCACCGAAGACAAGCGGGGAATGGAACGCCACCTTGTACGGCTCGATATCCTTGGGCTGCGGCCCTTGCACCAGCACCCGCCGCGGCTGCACCGGACGCCCACTGAGCCATTTGCACAAGGCCAGCGCGCAGGCCAGCGAGGCTTCGGCGCTGTGCCGGGTGGGCGGCAAATGATCGCCATGCACGGTCAGAATCAGCGAATAGCCTTCAGGGCCGAGGATGAAACTCAGGTCCGAGCTTTCGGCAATGATGCGCTGGTAGCGCACCAGCCGCTCGAAACCTTCGGCCAGAGTGCGGCTGGACATCAACGCATAGCCCACCACATGAAACGAAGCCGGGCGCACCACCCGCGCCATGTTCAAGCCGATGGCCTCGTTGCCCGAGAGTTCGACCGCCAGTTGCCAGAGGCGGGTCATGGCGTCCTGCGGGAAGCGTGCATCCGGGTCGTCGAGTGCAGCGAAATCCAGCCCCAGTTGCTTGAACATGGCCGGGCAATCGAGCCCTTCCAGCTCCAGCGCCTTGACAATCCCTGATGCCCAGCTGGCTGACGTGGTTCTTTCACTCATGGCAGGCTTCTTATACTGACCGCTTCATGCGGTGAACCCCAAGGATACTCATTTGGCGCCTATTGTCACTGGCCGGCACCGCCAATGACTCTAGACTCGATTCAGGCTCCACGCCGTGTATCCTGTCCAAAAGTGATAATCCCGGAGCACTGCCCATGACCAGCACCGCGCAGTTTCGCAGTTTCGCCGAGTTCTATCCGTATTACCTGGGGGAGCACAGCAACCCCACCTGTCGACGCCTGCACTTCGTCGGCACCAGCCTGGTGATTGCCTTGCTTGCCTACACCCTCGGTAGCGGCAAGTGGTGGCTGCTGCTGGCCGTACCGTTTTGCGGGTACGGCTTCGCCTGGGTCGGGCATTTCTTCTACGAACGGAACAAGCCGGCAACATTCAAGCACCCGTGGTACAGCCTGATCGGCGACTTCGCCATGTTCCGCGACATACTGCTCGGCAGGATCAGCCTCTAGGCCGGCTCGCGCAGGGCCGTCGCGGCTTCGGCCTGGCGGGCCTGTGCGTCGGCCAGCCGGTACAGCTCGATGCTGCCATCCCAGTGCTCGATCAGCGCCGTGCACGACTCCACCCAATCGCCACAATTGAGGTATTCCACCTCCCCCACCTGGCGAATCTCGGCATGGTGGATGTGTCCGCACACCACGCCATGAAAGCCGCGACGGGTGCATTCATGGGCAATGGCATCCTCGAAGTCGCTGATGAAGTTCACCGCACCCTTGACCTTGTGCTTGAGGTACGCCGACAGCGACCAGTAGCCATACCCGTAGCGCGCACGCCAATGGTTGAGCCAGCGGTTGAGCACCAGTGTGAATTCGTAGGCACGGTCGCCGAGGAAGGCCAGCCAGCGGTGATAGCGGGTAATCACGTCGAACTGGTCGCCATGGATCACCAGCAGGCGACGGCCATCGGCGGTCAGGTGCTCGGCCTCGTCCACCAGCTGGATGTTGCCCAGCATCAGCTTCGAGTAACGCCGCAGAAATTCGTCATGGTTGCCGGTGACATAGATCACCTCGGTGCCGCGCTTGCTCATGGTGAGCAAGCGGCGGATCACATTGGTGTGGGCCTGCGGCCAGTAGATGCCGCTGCGCAGCTTCCAGCCATCGATGATGTCGCCGACCAGGTAGACGCGGTCGGCCTGGTAGCCCTTGAGGAACTGCGACAGGTGTTCGGCCTGGCAGTCACGTGTGCCCAGGTGCACGTCGGATATCCACAAGGTGCGCACGCGTTGCTTGCGTGACGGGCGAGAGAGTTCGACATGGGTCATGGGCAGGCTCCGGCGCTGTTTGCTGGAGACTGGCAGGCACAGATGACAGGTTGGTGGCAGGGATGTGACGAGTGATGGTCTGCCACGAATGCGGCACAATGGCTGACAGCTCCACGAGGATGCCCCATGGCCGGCCCGATACTTTCCTTGCGCCATTACCGCGATGAGCTGATCGCTCACAGTCACGAGCACCCGCAATTGGTGTTCGGCCTGCACGGCCGCCTGGATTTCGAGGTGCAGGGCCACGGCGCCAGGGTTGCCCGCCAGGGGCTGATGGTGGTGCCCGCTGGCGCCCATCACACTTGCGCCAGCGACGTCGGCAGCGATTGCCTGGTGCTGGATGTGCCTGGAGAACACTGGTTGCACGAGCAACTGGGGGCGCATGCCGACACCAGCCGACGCCTGCTCGATGAGCCTGGCGCACTGGGGCTGGATGATCGCCAGCAGCAACTGGTGGACTGGCTGGCCGCGAGCCCCATGGACGACCCGCTGATCGCCCGGCAAGGCGCGGTGCTGTTGCTGGCCAGCCTCAACTCCAGCGCCTCGGCCAGGGTCACGCCCAGCCATCGCCTGCCCTATGCCGCATTCGATGCACATATCGAACAGCGGGCGGCGTACCCCTTGCAAGTGGCCGACCTGGCGCGCATCGCCGGTTTGTCCATTGCCCGGCTGCATGCACGGTTCAGCGCCGAATGCGGCATGACACCGATGGACTATATCCGCCAGCGGCGCCTGCTCAAGGCAAAGCGGCTGGTCACGCAGACCTTGCTGCCGATGGGTGAGATTGCGGTTCAGGTGGGATACAGCTCGCAGAGCGCCTTTTCAGCGGCGATGCTGCGGGCGTTTGGTTGCTCGCCGCTGGCCATGCGGCGAGAGCCTGGCGACAATTGACGGCAGGATGGCGACAGAATGCATTGGCCTGGGGCATTACACTTTGCCTGCACCGGCCCTTTCGCGGGTAAACCCGCTCCCACAGGGATCTTGCAGATTCTGAAACCAGTGCAGTACTTGTGGGAGCGGGTTTACCCGCGAAGAGGCCAGCAAAGCCAGTAAAGAATCAAAGGACTTGCAATGAACCACCGCACCGCCCTCGGCGCCCTGCACATCGGCGCGTTGTTCTTCGGCCTGACCGGCGTCTTCGGCAAACTGGCCGCCAGCGCCAGCCCGGCAATCATCGTCTTTGGCCGTGCCGCCTTCGCCGTGCTGGCCCTGGCGCTGTTCGCCAGCCTCACCGGCCCCGGCTGGCGACGCCTGAACGGCCAAGACGTACGCCGCCTACTGCTCGGTGGCGTACTGCTGGCCGGCCATTGGGTCAGTTTCTTCATCGCCGTGAAGGTCGGCGGCGTGGCCATTGCCACCCTGGGCTTTGCCAGCTTCCCGGCCTTCACGGTGATCCTCGAAGGCCTGCTGTTCCGCGAGCGCATCCGTCGCAACGAAGGCGTGCTGGTGGTGCTGGTCAGCATCGGCCTGATCCTGGTCACCCCGGCATTCGACCTGGCCAGCCAGGCCACCGGTGGCCTGCTCTGGGCCTTGCTTTCCGGCTTACTGTTCTCGCTGCTGTCGCTGACCAACCGTGCCGGCTCGGGGCGCTTGCCCGCCGTGCAGGCGGCGCTGTGGCAGAACCTGGTAGTCGGCTTGTGCTTGCTGCCCTTCGCTGGCCCGGGGCTGAGCCAGGTCGCCCGCATCGACTGGTTGTGGATCGCTTTGCTCGGAGTCTTCTGCACCGGCGTCGCCCACAGCCTGTTCGTGGCCAGCCTGGCGGTGATCAAGGCGCGCACCGCCGCCGTAGTGTTTGCCATGGAGCCGGTCTACGGCATCGCTGTGGCCTGGGCGGTATTTGCCGAAACGCCAACCCTTCGCATGCTGCTGGGCGGCGTGCTGATCATCTTCGCCATCGTGCTGTCGAGCCGCATGGCCGCCGAACAGCCACCCCGGCACAAGGCCGTGGCCGAGGGCGCCTGATCAGCGATCGTTGTGGCCCAGGTCGCGCTGCGGGTCGATCTGGTCGCGCACGCGCTGCTTGAGCACCTTGGCTTCGGGGAAGCCCCCGTCGGCCTTGCGCTCCCAGATCTGCACGCCAGCGCAGGTGATGCGGAAGATGCCGCCGGTGCTCGGTTCCAACGCCACCCGGGCAAGGTCATCGCTGAAGGTACTGAGCAGTTCCTGGGCCAGCCAGGCGGCACGCAGCAGCCATTGGCACTGCGTGCAATATGTGATGACGATTTCCGGCTTGTTGTCGGCCATGCTGAGGCATCTCCAGGTGATGGGCCGCTTATACTAGCGGTCTTTAGCCTTCGGTTTGAGACTCACGATGCGCCGCCTGCTGTTATGCCTTTTGCTGACGCTCACTGCCCTCACCGTATTCGCCGCCGAGCCTGCCCGCCCCAAGGTCGGCCTGGTGTTGTCTGGCGGTGCCGCCCGTGGCCTGGCCCATATCGGTGTGCTCAAGGCCCTGGAAGAACAGGGCGTGCACATCGACGCCATCGCCGGCACCAGCATGGGCGCCGTGGTGGGCGGGTTGTATGCCTCCGGCTACAGTATCGAGGAGCTGGAAAAACTTGCCACCACCCTGGACTGGCAGCAGGCGCTGTCCGATGCACCGCCACGGGAGGACGTGCCGTTCCGGCGCAAGCAGGATGACCGCGACTTCCTGGTCAAACAGAAGCTGAGCTTCCGCGACGACGGCAGCCTCGGCCTGCCGCTGGGGGTGATCCAGGGCCAGAACCTGGCGCTGCTGCTGGAAAGCAAACTGGCCCACACCGCCGACATCCGCGACTTCGACAAACTGCCGATCCCCTTCCGTGCCGTGGCCACCGACATCGCCAGCGGCGAGAAGGTGGTGTTCAGCCGTGGCCACCTGCCGCAGGTGATTCGCGCAAGCATGTCGATCCCGGCGGTGTTCGCCCCGGTCGAGCTGGATGGCCGCCTGCTGGTGGATGGCGGCATGGTCGATAACATCCCGCTCGATGTGGCCCGGGAAATGGGCGTCGACCTGGCCATCGTGGTCGACATCGGCACCCCGCTGCGTGACCGCAAGCAACTGGCCACGGTGGTCGACGTGCTCAACCAGTCGATCACCCTGATGACCCGGCGCAACTCCGAGGAGCAACTGGCCAGCCTGCACCGCGATGACATCCTGGTCCAGCCACAGTTGGCCGCCTTCGGCGTCACCGACTTCGGCCGTGCCCGGGACATGATCGACGCTGGCTATCGCGCCACCCGCCTGCTCGACCCACGCTTGGCCGCGCTGCGCCAACCAGAGAGCGACGCCAGCCTGGCTGTGGCCCGCTCGCCGGGCCAGCGCACGCCGGTGATCACCGCGATCAGGATAGAAAACGACTCGAAAGTCAGCGACGATGTGATCCGCTATTACATCCGCCAGCCAATTGGCGAACCTCTGGCGCTCGACCGTCTGCAGACCGACATGGGCACCCTGTATGGCCTGGACTACTTCGACCGGGTGCAGTACCGCGTGGTGCACAAGGGCGACGACAACATCCTGGTGATCAACGCCCGCGGCAAACGCGGCGGCACCGACTACCTGCGCCTGGGCCTGAACCTGTCGGACGACCTGCGCGGCGACAGCGCCTTCAACCTCGGCGCCAGCTACCGCATGAACGGCATCAACCGACTGGGCGCGGAATGGCTGACCCGTGCCCAGATCGGTGATCAGCAGGAGTTGTACAGCGAGTTCTACCAGCCGCTGGACGTGGGTTCGCGCTACTTCGTCGCGCCCTATCTGGACTTCGGCTCGCAGAACATCGAGGCAACTCTGGACAACGACCCGATCGCAGAATACCGGCTGGAGCGCTATGGCTTCGGCCTCAACGTCGGCCGTCAGATCGGCACATCCGGCGAGGTGCGCCTGGGCGTGGGCAAGGCCTGGGGCGAGGCCGACGTGCGCATTGGCGACCAGGACCTGCCCAGCGTCAGCTTCAACGAAGGCTTCTACGAGCTGAAATACTCGTTCGACACCCTCGACAACGTGTACTTCCCGCACAATGGCGAGGACGTCGGCCTGACCTTTCGCAAGTACGACAAGTCGCTGGATTCGGACGAGGACTACCGGCAGTGGCTGCTGAACCTGGACAAGGCATTCAGCGTCGGCCCGAACACCTTCGTGCTGGGTGGGCGCTATGGACGCACGCTGGACCCGACGGAGGTGGTGACGTCGAGCTTCGTGCTGGGTGGCGCGAGGGAGCTGTCGGGCTTCCGCCAGGACTCGGTGTCAGGGCAGAACGTCAGCCTGCTGCGGATGGTGTACTACCGGCGCCTGACGCCCCGGGCTTACCTGCCTCTGGACTTCCCGTTGTATATCGGTGGGTCGCTTGAGCGCGGGCGGGCGTGGAACAACGACAACGCGTTCGACAGTGGCTACATCAATGCGGCGAGCATCTTCCTGGGGCTGGAGACGCCGCTGGGGCCGTTGAACCTGAGTTATGGCGCCAATACTGCAAATGAGCAGGCGGTGTATTTGAACCTGGGGCACACCTTCTAGATGGCCGGGGCCGCTTTGCGGCCCCAGAAAATTCAGGATTTTTCGAGGTTGGCGAGGATCTTGGCGTGCACCCGCATGCACACTTCCAGGTCCGCCTCATCCACGCCCGTGAACAGCTCCAGGCGCAGGGCATTAGCGATGGTCTCGATCTGCTCGATCAGCGGCTTGGCCGGTGGGCACAACTGGATCTTCTTCGCCCGCCGGTCCTCCATCACCGCCTGGCGACGCACCAGCCCCTGGCCTTCCAGGCTGTCGAGCAGCCGCGCCAGGGTCGGGCCTTCAACGCCTACGCTCTGCGCCAATTCGCGCTGGGTGGGCGCTTCTTCGAAACGGGCCAGGTGCAACAACACCAACCAGCGCGCCTGGGACAGATTGAGCCCGGCCAGGCGGCGATCCAGCTCGGCACGCCAGCCACGGGACATCTGCGCCAGCTGCATGCCGAAGCGGTGTTGGTTGTCGGTCAGGGGCATAAGCAACTCATAGACTAGAACTAATTATTAGTCAGCTAACCATGCTCGGGGGCATCAGGCAAGGCTGCCCACCTCGGAAACGTCCGATAATCGTCAAAAAGGATGACAAACATCAGCAGTTGACGGAAATGCCGCCCATCAAAGCTCGAACTCCGCCGCCAGCGCCGCACGCACGCAATACAGCACGCCTTCCGGCACCCGTGCGCCGAACAACGGGGCAATCGCCGACACTGGCGGCAACTCACCCTCGCCATCGAGGAAGGCATCCTGCACTTCCATCATCAGGTCTTCCGGCAGGTCCAGTGCCTGCTCCAGGCTCAGCTCCTGGCGGCCGAGGGCTTCGGCCAGCAGGCTGTAGACGTTCTTCTCGCTGCAATTGAGCTGCCCGGCGATCTGCGCCGGGGTCATGCCGGCGCGGGCCAGGCTGACCAGCTCGTGGCGCAAGTCGAGCACCACCTTCGGCGCCTCTTCGGTGCCACCGGCGCCATTGAGCACTTCGAGGAATGCCTGGCCATAGCGCTCCAGCTTGCGTGCACCCACGCCGCTGACCTGGGCCATGTCGCTGAGGCTGGTCGGCTGGCTGCGGAGCATTTCCAGCAGGGTGGAATCGGGGAAGATGACGTAGGGCGGCACACTGTGCTCTTCGGCCAGCTTGCGCCGCAGGGTGCGCAGCGCCTCCCACAGTTCGCGCTCCTCGGCCCGTACCAGCTGGCTGGCCGGGCTGCCGCCGCTGGAGGACGTCTTGGCCACGGTCTGTGGCTTGAGGTCGCGGCGCAGCTGCAGGTTCACCTCGCCGCGCAGTAGCGGCCGGCAGCTGTCGGACAGGCGCAAGCCACCATAACCTTCCAGGTCAATGTCGACCAGGCCGCGCGCCACCAGCTGGCGGAACAGCGAACGCCACTCGGCCTCGGCCAGACCCTTGCCGACGCCGAACACCGATAGTTTCTCGTGACCGAAGTTGCGCACCTTCTCGGTATCCTTGCCCAGCAGCACATCGACCAAGTGGCCCACGCCGTAGCGCTGGCCGGTGCGGAACACCGCCGACAACGCTTGGCGGGCCGGCTCGGTGGCGTCCCAGGTCTGGACCTGGTCGACGCAGTTGTCGCAGTGGCCGCACGGCTGTTCGAGGGTTTCGTCGAAATAGGCCAGCAGCGACTGACGGCGGCAGCGGGTTTCTTCGCACAGGGCCAGCATGGCGTCGAGCTTGTGCTGCTCGATGCGCTTGTGGCGCTCGTCACCCTCGGAGTTCTGCAGCATCTGCTTGAGCATCACCATGTCCTGCAGGCCGTAGGCCATCCAGGCATCCGACGGCAGGCCGTCACGGCCGGCACGGCCGGTTTCCTGGTAATAGGCCTCGAGCGACTTGGGCAGGTCGAGGTGGGCAACGAAGCGCACATTGGGCTTGTCGATGCCCATGCCGAAGGCAATGGTGGCGACCATGATCAGCCCTTCCTCGTTGAGGAAGCGGTGTTGGTTGGCGGCGCGCGTCTCGGCGGCCAGGCCGGCGTGGTACGGCAAGGCCGGGAAACCTTGCTCGCAGAGGAACGCAGCGGTTTCATCGACCTTCTTGCGCGACAGACAGTACACGATGCCGGCATTGCCACGTCGCTCGCCAAGGAAGGCCATCAGCTGCTTGCGTGGCGCCTCCTTGGGCACGATGCGGTAGAAGATGTTCGGCCGGTCGAAACTCGACAGGAAGCGCTCGGCACCCTGCAAGTGCAGGCGCTGGACGATCTCCTCGCGGGTCCGCATGTCGGCGGTGGCGGTCAGGGCGATCCGCGGCACATGGGGGAACAGTTCGGCCAGTTGCCCGAGCTGCAGGTACTCCGGGCGGAAGTCATGGCCCCATTGCGAGACACAATGGGCTTCGTCGATGGCGAACAGCGAAATGTCGAGGTCACGCAGGAAGTCCAGCATGCGCGGCTGCACCAGGCGCTCGGGCGCCAGGTAGAGCATCTTCACCTCGCCCCGGCGCAGACGCCCGGCCAGGTCACGCTGCTGCTCCGGGCTCAGGGTGGAATTCAGCGCCGCTGCGGCGACGCCGAGTTCGTCGAGGGTGGCGACCTGGTCGTCCATCAGCGCGATAAGCGGCGACACCACGACCGTCAGGCCCGGGCGCAACAAGCCAGGCACCTGGAAGCACAGGGACTTGCCGCCACCGGTAGGCATGAGCACCAAGGCATCGCCGCCATTGGCCACGCATTCGATGATCGCTGCCTGGCGCCCGCGGAAACTGTCGTAACCGAAGATATCCTTGAGAACGCGCTGAGCCTGTTCGAGCATGTGCAACTCCACAAATCGCCGTACCATCCTGGACACAGGCTGGACGAAAAACCCGCCCCGCACACGCCAAAAACGTAAGCGGCTTTTGCCAGAGGGTGGGGAAAATCCGCCCCTGGATGAAAAACGGCGGAGTATACCGTAGTGACGGCCCGCACAGGATGCCCAGTGACAGACGTTCCCTTTGCCCCGCTGCCGCCGCAAGGTGCTAGAATTCACTATCGTTTATTCCCCAAGGTAGCCCTGTAATGTCCTTCGCCGAGCAACTGACCCGCCTGCAAGCCTTCCTCGACGCCGACGAGCTGCACGAAGAAGCGCTGGACTACGTCGCCGCACACGGCTACCTGACCGCGCTGTCGATCTGCTCCGAGGATGTCCCCGAGCGTGAATGGATCGACGCGCTGTTCGCCGAAGAACCCCATTACGCCAGCGATGCCCAGCGCACCGAGATCGAAGCGACGCTGGTGGCCCTCAAAGGCCACATCGCCCGCCAACTGGCCAGCGACGAGGAATTCGACCTGCCATGCGACCTGGACCTGACCGACGAGCCAGACGATTCCGACCTGCGCGGCTGGTGCATCGGCTTCATGGAGGGCGTGTTCCTGCGTGAAGAGGCCTGGTTCGAAAACGCCGAGGAAGAAGTCAGCGAAATGCTGCTGCCGATCATGGTCGGCTCCGGCCTGTTCGACGAACAGCCCGAGTTCGCCGACATCGCCAGCAACGCCAACCTGCAGGACGACATGATCGTGCAGATCCCGGAGGCACTGAGCGCGCTGTTCCTGCTGCTGCACGCTCCAGACGAGAAGCCGGCGCTGCTCAAGCCACGCCACCACTGAGTCGGCCGTGCGCTACCTGCTGCTGGCCATCGGCTGGCTCAGTGTTGCGCTGGGGGTGCTGGGGATCTTCCTGCCGGTGTTGCCCACCACCCCGTTCCTGCTGCTGGCGGCAGCCTGCTTCGCCCGCAGCTCACCGCGCTTTCACGATTGGCTGGTGAACCATCCCAAACTTGGGCCGTGGATACGTGACTACCTCAGTGGCGAGGGCATTCCGCTCAAGGGCAAGGTCTACGCCATCGGGCTGATGTGGGCAAGCATCGGCTTGTCCTGCTACCTGGTCCCGTTGTTCTGGGCCAGGGCCTTCATGCTCACCAGTGCGGTACTGGTAAGCCTGTATATCCTCAAGCAGAAGACCCTGCGTCGATCAGGCTGAGCCCTGCTATCGCCTGTTCCGGCCCCTTCGCGGTACAAGCCCGCTCCTACACGGGCCATCGCTTACCTGTAGGGGCGGCGGTGCGGCGATCCGACTTGACCCGCGAAGAGGCCGGACCTGCTTACACCGTATCAACCTTCAATGAATGATCGTTGATCATCCCGTTGATGATGGTCGCCGTATCATGCCCCGCCGAAATCACCCCGCCCGCCCCTGCCGTCACGCCATAGTGCTGGGCCAGGTCGACACCCGCCAGGTCGATGGTCTGGGTCGGCGCCGCGCCGGCCACGCTGCTCACCTCGATGGTCGAGACCACATCGCTGCCACTCCCGCTGACCTTGAAGTGCAGGTAGTCATCCAGCGAAGCCGCCGTGGCATTCTCGCCCTGCAGCAGCTGCGACAGGTCCAGGTGGTCGCTGCCCGGGGTGAAGTCAGTGACCGTGTCATGCCCGGTGTCGCCCTTCTGCCAGACGAAGGTGTCGTTGCCGTTGCCGCCGGTCATGATGTCATCGCCCGGCCCGCCGATGAGGGTGTCGTTGCCGTCACCCCCCTTCAGCACGTCGTTGCCCAGCCCGCCATTGAGCACGTTGTCACCGGCGTTGCCAATCAAGGTGTCGTTGTAGTCGGAGCCGATCAGGTTCTCGATGCTGACCAGGGTGTCGATGCCGGCGCCGTGGGTGTTCTGCGGGCCGCCCAGGCTGAGGTCTACGGTGACCGCGCTGGTGGCCGAGGCATAGCTGACGGTGTCATTGCCGGCCCCGCCGTCGAGCAGATCGTTGCCGGCGCCTCCGATCAGCAGGTCATTGCCATTGCCGCCGTACAGTTGATCGTTGCCTGCACCTCCCACCAGCACATCATGGCCGTCCCCCCCGTTGAGAATGGTGTCGGCGTTGCTTGCCATCAACACATCATTGCCTGCCGTGCCGTTCAGGGTAGTCCCGGACTGGTAGGTGATATCCACCGCACCGGTAGCACTGCCGCCATGACCATCGGTGACCGTGTAGCTGGCCTGATGTACTTCGTTCACGGCGTTGCTGTAATCGACCAGCAGGCTCAGCTTGTAGCTCTCGTCAGCCTTGCTATGGTCCGACGGGTTGATCTGGTTGACCAAATGGATGCTGTACACACCGTCGTGGCTGGCGGTGAAGCTGCCGCCATCGGCAATGGGCTGGTAGCTGCCGTTGGCATCCTTCCACTCCAGGCTCACGTTGCCGTCAGGGCGATCATGGTCCAGCTGCAGAGTCTCGCCCTTGCGCAGGCTGACAGTGATTACATCCTCGCCGTTGGCGTTGCTGCTGCTGATGTTGCCGAGGTAACCGAGCACCACCAGCGCCGCCGTCATGCTACCGGTTGCCGTGGTGAAGGCGCTGCGCTCCAGGGCTTTGACCTGGTTGTCGAGCGTGTTGCCATGGCCATCGAAGGAGATGCTGGAAACGCTGTTGCCGAGAGTGAAGCCTGCCCCCTTGCTGGCAAAGTTTGTATCGACGGTGATCGGAGCCGCACTCAGATGGTCGTTGTCGGCGTCGCTGTCGTTGGCTAGCAGCGCTTCGGACGGCACGGTGATACTGGCACCGGTGATATTGGTAATCACATGGTCCGCGCCTGCCACCGGCGCATGGTTGCCATTGATCAGTACCAGCAAGTCGGCGCTGCTGGTATCGCCGTCGTTGTCACTGACCATGAAACCGAAGCGTTCGGACTGCAAGTAGTCAGCGCCCTTGGGCGGAGTGTAGGTGAACTCGCCGCTGTCCATGTTCACCAGCAAGCTGCCCCCCAGGCTGGTCTTGATGGTGAGCGTATTGCCGGTGGTGTCGAAGCTGGCGTTATCTGCGCCACCGCTGGCCAGGTAACCGCCCTGCCCGGCGTTGGCTTTTGGGTCGTACGTGTAGGTGGTGCCGTCCACCAGCAGTGCCTTGATGAAGCCGCCATCGGCACCAAAGGTGCCATCGCTGAGCAGGCTGCCGGTAATCGGCGAGCCCTGGACGGTGCCTGACAGCACGCCATGGAGCTGGTTGAAGTCGGTGACGATGACCGCGTTGGTGTCAGTATGGCTGCTGCCGTCATAGGCCAACGGGTTCAGATTGCCCGCATTGATATCCTTGCCCAGGCCAATGGCGTACGACTTGATGCCATTGTTGTCGAGGAACGTTTCCCAGGTGGTTTCGCGGGAAGCGGTGATGGCATGCCCGGAGCTGGGCTCGCCATCGGAGAAGAAGTAGCTGACGTTCTGCGCGCCGGCCAGCTTGCCATTTTGGGAGAAGGCCGTCTGGGCAGCCGTGGCCGCACTGTCGTAGTAGGTCGAACCACCCGCGCGCAGGCCGTTGACGATCGATTTGGCGGCGTCAATGCTGACCCACTCGGCCGACTGGATCTGCGCGCCACCACTGAAGGTGACGATCTGCACCTTGATGTCGCCCATGTCTTCGTACTTGTCGAGCAGTGCAGCGATGGCCTGCTTGGCCGCATCCAGGCGGGTCAGGCCGGGTATGCCGGAAGCAAAATCCATGCTGCCGGACACATCGATCACCAGCAGGATGTTGGAGTCCACCTGGCCCGGCGTGATGCTGCGCTCGGCGCAGATCGCATTGGGTACATCGTCGACAATGGTGATGGCAATGTTGCTGGTGATGCTGTGGCCCAGCGAATCGGTGGCCTTGTAAGTGAAGTATTCGACCGTCGAATCGGCACCTGGTGTATTGGCGGGCGAGGTCAGCGTGTAGGTATAGCTGCCGTCAGGGTTGATGCTGATCTGCCCATACTGGCCGACCGCGTTGCCCACCAGGCTGTAGGTAATTGCCCCTACACCACCGGACACCGACCCCACCAGCGAGCCGGACGCCGTTTCGCCGGTCGAGCTTGGGTCACTGCCAATGGCGCTGCCTGGCGCCAGGTCGTTGCCATCCTTGTGCAGGTCCAGGGCTTTTTCGAACACCGTGATATCGCGGTCCTCGCAGGCCATGAGCCTTGCGTCGTGCACGTTGACGGTCAGGGTCGTGGTGCTTTCGTCGCCATCGGCATCGCGGATGGTGTAGACGAAGCGGTCGACGGCATCCCGCGGCGACTCCACGTCAGGGTTGGAGTGATAGACCGCGTTGCCCTTCTCGTCGATGGTCAGGTAGCCGTACTGGCCGTTCACCTGGCTGTTCAGCTGGCCGATGGCCGAAGTGGATGTGTCGCTGCCGGCACGCACGCCGACCACATAGTTGCCATCGCTGCGCACGTCGGCTCCGACCACATCGTTGTACATCACATTGCCGCGCACCTCGTCGCCCTTGTAGACGCTGACAAAATCGCAATGGGCCTGGGGCACGTCGTCGACGATGCTGATGACGATGGTACTGGTGGCCGAGTGGCCGTAGGCGTCCTGAACCTGATAGGTAAAGGATTCAGTGACGGTGTTGGCGCCATCGTTGGCATGGGTCGGTGAGTTGGCCGGCGAGGTCAGGGTATAGGTGTAGCTGCCATCTGCATTCAGGTGAATCTGGCCATACTGACCAACGGCATTGCTGACCAGGCTGTAGGACAAGGCGCCTATGCCGCCACTGGCCAAGCCGGCCAGGCTGCCAGAGGCTGTTTCGAGGGGCGAAGTCGGATCGCTGCCAGTGACCGTACCGGCGGCCAGATCGCTGCCATCCTTGTTCAAGTCCAGGGCTTTCTCGAACACCGTGGCTTCGCCATCCATGCACACTTCGATGCGCGGGTCATGCACATTGATGGTGATCGTCGTGGTGCTTTCGTCACCGTCGGCATCGCGGATGGTGTAGACGAAGGTGTCGACGGCATCTCGCGGGGACACCACGTCCGGGTTGGAGTGGTAGACCGCGTTGCCCTTCTCGTCGATGGTCAGGTAGCCGTATTGGCCGTTGACCTGGGTGTTCAGCTGGCCGATGGCCGAGGTGGATGTGTCGCTGCCCGCT
>NZ_JBKGGW010000058.1:0-21881 GCF_052041945.1 Pseudomonas sp. SMN11
GTGTTTGGGGGTGGTTTTTTTTGGTCTTTTTCTCCCCGGGTTCCCCCCAAGTCAGGGCGGATCATTCGATGCTGAATGGGAAGTACTTGTCGTTGATCTTCTTGTACGTACCGTCAGCCTTGATTTCTGCCAGGGCTTTGTTCAGATCGTCGCGCAGCTTGGTATCACCCTTGCGCACGGCAATGCCGATCTTGTCGCTGTCCATCACCGGGTCGCCCTTGAACTCGTAGTTCATGCCGTCCTTGCTCTTCAGCCACTCGTACTGCACGTATTTGTCGGCGAGGATGCCGTCGATGCGGCCGGAAACCAGGTCAAGGTAGGCGTTTTCCTGGGTGTCGTAGAGCTTCACGTCCACGCCCGGGAAGTTGTCTTCAAGGTAGGTACCGGCCAGGGTGGCGCGCTGGGTGCCGATGGTCTTGCCCTTGAGCGAGTCCTTGTCGGTCTTGAAGTCGACATTCTTCGGCGCGATGAACTGCAGCTTGTTTGAGTAGTACGGGTCGGTGAAGTCGACGGCCTGCTTGCGCTCGTCGGTGATCGACAGCGACGACACCAGGAAGTCGAACTTCTTGGCGTTCAGGGCCGGGATGATGCCGTCCCAGTCGGAGGTGACCACCGAGCACTCGACCTTCATCTTGGCGCACAGGGCGTCGCCGATGTCCTTGTCGAAGCCGACGACGTTACCGCTGGCATCCTTGTTGTTGAACGGTGGGTAGGCGGCTTCGATACCCATGCGCAGTTTTTCCGCGGCCATGGCGTTTGCCGACATCACCAGCGTGGCAGCGGCTGCCAGGAGGAACTTCTTGTAAGTGTGCATGTATTGCTCCGTTAGCGGTGGCTGGACATGAATTGCTTGCAACGCGCCGAATTCGGGTTCTCGAAGACCTGCTGCGGCGTTCCTTGCTCTTCAACCAGGCCCTGGTGCAGGAAGACCACTTCACTGGACACCTGGCGGGCAAAGTTCATCTCGTGCGTCACCAGCAGCATGGTACGGCCTTCTTCGGCCAGTGCGCGGATAACGTTAAGCACTTCCTGGACCATTTCCGGATCGAGCGCCGAGGTCGGCTCGTCGAACAGGATGACCTTGGGCTTCATGGCCAGGGTGCGGGCGATGGCGGCGCGCTGTTGCTGGCCACCGGAAAGCTGGGCGGGGTAGCTGTGGCGCTTGTCGTAGATGCCGACCTTGTTCAGCAGCGCTTCGGCGGCCTCGATGGCCTCGGCCTTGCTTTGGCCGAGCACGCGGCGTGGCGCCTCGATGATGTTGTCGAGGATCGACATGTGCGGCCACAGGTTGAAGTTCTGGAAGACGAAGCCGATCTCGCTGCGCAGGCGGTTGATCTGGCGATTGTCGGCGGCGATCAGGTCGCCGTTCTTGGCGGCCTTGAGCTTGAGGCTTTCGCCGGCAACGAGGATTTCGCCCTGGTGGGGGTTTTCCAGCAGGTTGATGCAGCGCAGCAGGGTGGACTTGCCGGAGCCGGACGACCCCAGGATGGAGATCACGTCACCGTCGCGCGCGGTCAGCGAAATGCCCTTGAGAATTTCCTGCTCGCCGTAGCGTTTGTGCAGATTGCGGATTTCCAGCGCGGGCGTGGCCTGGGCCATGTGCGGTCCTCATGTGATCGGGTGCGTTCCCAGCTGTTGGCGGCCTTCCTGGCGAGCGCCACGCTAGCATAGCGGCAATATGACGGCCAACAGGGTCGCAGGGGGCTCAAGGCGTTGCCGGGGCAGTTTGTCGCATCGTTGCAGTGCAACGTCGCGCAGATGTCCGCAAAGGGTCTCGCCCAGCTCCATAGCCTTGATGAAAAAAGGCGCGATGGTGCCAGTTTTGGCCAGCACTGGGAAGCTGTTTTAGACCATTCGCGGGCCATTTGCAGCTCTGCCTCGCACCTGCGGGTGCGACTTCGGCCAGGAGATCCGGGGGTGGCAGGTTGTACCTTTGGGTTGCACTTTTATGCTTTGCACTGGTGCAAGGGTGTTACCGGGGAGCACCTTTGGTGCGTTTGTAAGTGGGTATTTCCGTAATCTGGAGTTGGCATGGGGATTTGGCGACCTTTCGGTCAAGGATTGGCCGAATGCCCTGCAACCCGCGTCGTATAAGGCTCCCGATATCGATCTGACGAATGCATTCAGCACATGGCGCGGTAATTGCCAGTAGGAATGCGCCGATTGCAGCGACGCCTAGGTCAACCCCAGGCGCGCTCTGTTCCCGCAGTCGGAGTGGTCCACTCCTTACAAAGGTAGTTTTAATGAGCGGTAACAATTCCAATGACCTCGCTCAGGGGCTCAAACAACGGCATGTCACCATGCTGTCCATTGCTGGCGTTATCGGCGCCGGTCTGTTCGTAGGTTCCGGCCACGCTATCGCAGCTGCCGGCCCGGCCGTGCTGCTGGCCTACGCCGCCGCGGGTACCTTGGTGGTACTGGTAATGCGCATGCTCGGTGAAATGGCGATCGCCTCGCCGGACACCGGTTCGTTCTCTACTTATGCCGACCGCGCCATTGGCCGCTGGGCCGGTTTCACCATCGGCTGGTTGTACTGGTGGTTCTGGGTGCTGGTCATCCCGCTGGAAGCCAACGCCGCCGCAGCCATTCTCCATGCCTGGTTCCCGTCCGTGGACCTGTGGGCCTTCTCTCTTCTTATCACCCTTGCGCTGACCCTGACCAACCTGTGCAGCGTCAAGAACTATGGTGAGTTCGAATTCTGGTTTGCCCTGCTCAAGGTGCTGGCGATCATCGGCTTCATCGTTGTCGGCTGCATCGCCATGTTCGGCTTCGCGCCTGGCAGCCAGGTAAGCGGCGCTTCGCACCTGTTCGATACCCAGGGTTTCATGCCTAACGGCTTGGGCGCGGTGTTGGCGGCCATGCTGACCACCATGTTCTCGTTCATGGGTACCGAAATCGTCACCATCGCTGCAGCCGAATCGAAAGACCCAGGCAAGCAGATCAGCCGCGCTACTAACTCGGTGATCTGGCGTATTTGCCTTTTCTACCTGGTGTCGATCTTCCTGGTCGTGGCCCTGGTGCCGTGGAACGACCCGGCGCTGGCCGAAGTGGGTTCCTACCAGACCGTGCTGAGCCGCATCGGTGTGCCGAACGCCAAGCTGATCGTCGACATCGTCGTACTGGTCGCCGTGACCAGCTGCCTGAACTCGGCGCTGTACACCTCGTCGCGCATGCTGTTCTCGCTGAGCAAGCGCGGCGACGCCCCGGCCATCGCCCAGCGCACCACCAAGGCGGCTACCCCGCATGTGGCCGTGCTGCTGTCGACCGCTGCCGCGTTCCTCTGCGTGTTCGCCAACTACGTGGCCCCGGCCCAGGTGTTCGAGTTCCTGCTGGCCAGCTCCGGCGCCATCGCGCTGCTGGTGTACCTGGTGATTGCCATTTCGCAGCTGCGCATGCGCAGCCAGCGTGAGGCGCGTGGCGAGAAAATTGCCTTCAAGATGTGGCTGTTCCCGGGCCTGACCTGGGCGACCATCGCCTTTATCGTAGCCGTGCTGGCGGTGATGGCGCTGCGTGAGGATCACCGTGCGGAGATCATCGCGACTGCGCTGCTGAGCATTGGCGTGGTGGCGGCTGGCTTGCTGGTGCATCGCAAGCGTGAAGCTGCCGGTCGGGTGGCGCTGGATAACTGATCCGCGCTGCTTGAAATGAAAAGGCCGCGCCCCGTGTAGGGCGCGGCTTTTTTTATTGACTGTTCTGGCCTCTTCGCGGGTAACCCCGCTCCCACAGGGACCGCACAGTCTCGGAGCTTGTGGTGACCCTGTGGGGGCGGGTTTACCCGCGAAAGGGCCAGGGCAGGTTACATGGCCCGGTCAGCCGAACTGCTTCTGCTGTTGCTGCTGCTTGGCCACCAGCTCGGACGCGGCGATGTAGGCTTCCTGGAACTCATCGCTCTCCAGCCAGGCCATGGTAGTGTCTTCGTCGGCGCCGTCGAGCCAGGTGCGGTAGGCGTTGAACACCAGCACGATGTAGTCGGTGGCGTGCTCTTCCTTGTGACCCTTGAGTACCAAGGCCAGCAGCGGGTCGACCAGGAACACCGAGATCATCGCCACCAGGCTGGTTTCCTGTGCGGCTTTCATCTTGTCGAACAGCTCTTTGTAGCTGTCGGTCTCCATGGCCTTGTTAAACACCTGCTCGATGCTGGCGCTGTCACCGGCGCTGGCCTTGACCGCCTGGCCGCTGCGCACCATGCGGTTCTGCTTGGCTTTGCTGGCGGCGCGCTTGGCGCGTTTCTGTTGCTTGGTTGGGGTGGCCATGGGGTGAATCCTTGGGGTGTCCGGAAATTGCGCGTATTGAAGCGCAGCAGCCCGGGTGATTCAACTGGCGGGCGTTGTCGGCTCGTCCTCCTCGAACCCCCGCGATGCCCGGCCGACCAACAGCTCATCCGGCGCATGTGCCACGCGGTGGTCCTTGCCCGGGTAATCCAGCGAATGCAGGAAGTGCCGAATGCAGTTGATCCGCGCGCGCTTCTTGTCGTCCGACTTGATCACCGTCCATGGTGCATCGGCAGTATCGGTATGGAAGAACATCGCTTCCTTGGCTGCGGTGTAGTCTTCCCACTTGTCCAGTGACTTGATGTCGATGGGCGACAGCTTCCAGTGCTTGAGCGGGTCGTCCCGGCGCGAGATGAAGCGGCGCAACTGCTCTTCGCGGTTAACCGAGAACCAGTACTTGAACAGCAGGATGCCGCTGTTGCACAGCATCCGTTCCAGGTCCGGTGCCTGGCGCATGAACTCCAGGTACTGTAGCGGCGAGCAGAACTCCATCACCTTCTCGACCCCGGCGCGGTTGTACCAGGAGCGGTCGAAGAAGACCATTTCGCCCGCCGTGGGCAGGTGCTGGATGTAGCGCTGGAAATACCACTGCCCCAGCTCCTGCTCGGAAGGCTTCTCCAGCGCGACAATCCGTGCGCCCCGCGGGTTAAGGTGCTCCATGAAACGCTTGATGGTGCCGCCCTTGCCCGCCGCGTCACGCCCCTCGAACAGGATCACCACGCGCTGGCCGGTTTCCTTTACCCAGCTTTGTACCTTCAGCAGTTCGATCTGCAGGGCGTGCTTGGCCTTCTCGTAATCCTGGCGGCGCAGACGGGTGCGGTACGGGTAGCTGGCCGGCAGGCGCGCCGAGGTGCTGTCTTCGTTGCTGCCCTTCGGCGCGCTGGCCACTTCAAGCGCGGTAGGGGCCTGGCTGACCTGAGTGATGGTGGGCTCGGGTTTACGCTGGCGAGGGCGGCGTGTGCGTGGAGTGGCCGGGACGCGAGTAGAGGATGCGTCGGGGGCGGGGAGCAGGAGGGTGGCTTCTTCGCTCATGGAGGTCCTTGCGAGGTGGTGTCGAATGTCCACCTGCAATTTTGAGTCTGAGCGAGAAAGGGCTTGTTGATACCGGTCAACGGCGGAGGGGCAGGGCAGTAAATCCCAGACAACAAAAAACCCGCACTAGGCGGGTTTCTTGTTGTCGCTTCGGGTAACTTTGCAACCACCAGAAGCTTGAAGGTGGTGCCCAGAGACGGAGTCGAACCGCCGACACGAGGATTTTCAATCCTCTGCTCTACCGACTGAGCTATCTGGGCGACGAGGTGAATTAAATAGATTTTCTGACGGCCCGTCAACGACTTTTTGAAAAAATTTTAAATTAATTCCGTCGCTTACGTTTCATGGGGTCATTCGGAGGGTGGAACGTAGCCTTCCGCCTGGGCGTATTCCTCGCCGGCGAAGAACTTGTCCATCTCGCCCTGGAGGAACTTGCGGTCCTCGCCGTTCATCATGTTCAGGCGCTTTTCGTTGATCAGCATGGTCTGGTGTTTCTTCCAGTCTTCCCAGGCTTTCTCCGAGATGTGGTCGAAGATGTCCTGGCCCTTGGCGCCGGGGTAGGGCGGGCGGTCCAGACCTGGGAGTTCTTCTTTGTACTTGCGGCACATCACGGTGCGGGTCATCGGGCTTCTCCTGCAATCAGTTCGTCGGCCGCGCGTTTGAGCAGCTTCTTGACCGGGGCGGCGAGGCCCAGGCGCGGCGGGGTGGCGAGGTTATACCAGAGCCAGTCGGCCTCGGCCACGTGCTGGCCGAGCGGGTCGACACGTACCAGCCAGGGCTCGATCGCCAGCTGGAAGTGGCTGAAGGTGTGGGTCAGGCCGTCCAGTGCGCGGCTTTCGGACAGGCGCAGGCCGTGCTGGTAGGCGAGGTCGTCGAGCTGCGCGATATCGTCAAGCTCCGGCAGGCTCCACAGGCCGCCCCACAAGCCGCTGGATGGGCGGCGGTAAAGCAGGATGGCGCCTTCGTGGTTGGCCAGCAGCGGCATCAGCGTGCGTCGTTGGGGCAGCGCCTTGCGTGGCTTGGGCTCGGGGTAGCGAGTCTCCTCGCCGTGCAGGTGCGCTTCGCAGCCGCGCTGCAACGGGCAGATCAGGCAGCTGGGCTTGCTGCGCGTGCACAGCGTCGCGCCCATGTCCATCATAGCCTGGGTGTAGTGGTTGGCGCGCTGCTGCGGGGTGAAACGCTCGGCCGTGGCCCACAGCTGGTTGGCCACCTTGGGCTCGCCGGGGTAGCCGGCCTGGGCGGTGTAGCGGGCCAGCACGCGCTTGACGTTGCCATCGAGAATCGGCGCGCGGATGCCCATGCTGATGCTGGCAATGGCCCCTGCGGTCGAGCGGCCGATGCCGGGCAGTTCGGTGAGCTGCTCGACGCTGCGCGGAAATTCGCCGCCATGCTGCTCGACGACGATCTTCGCCGCTTTCTGCAGGTTGCGGGCGCGGGTGTAGTAGCCAAGGCCGGTCCACAGGTGCAGCACTTCGTCCTCCGGCGCTTCGGCCAGGGCCTGCACGGTCGGCAGGGCCTGCATGAAGCGGTCGAAGTAGTTCAGCACGGTGCTGACCTGGGTCTGCTGCAGCATGATTTCCGACACCCATACGCGGTATGGGTTGATGCCCTGTTGCCAGGGCAGGTCGTGGCGACCGTGCTGGTCGTACCAATCCAGCACGGCGCTGGAGAACTGCGTGGGGGTCATCGCTTGAACAGCCCCTTGAGCGCGTCTTTCAGTTCTGGGCTCACTTTGTCTCCGAGTTTTTCATCGATCTTGTCTTTCAGGCGGTTGCCGGCCAGCTTGGCCGCGACCTTGCCCAGGCCATCCTGGTCCAGGCGGCAGGCCTTGGCACCGAGTTCCAGCGGGCCGCGGCAGCGCAGCGGCACTTCCACGCCCACGAAGCGTTCGTTGACCTGGCAGGCCGGGTCGGGCATGGCGCGCTGGTCTCCTTCGACGATCACGCCGATGTTGTAGTCCATGCCCAACACGCGCAGGTCGAGGTCGCCATGGCCGTTTACGGTCAGGCCCGGGATACGTGCCTTGAGGTCCGGGTTGCTGGCCACGCCATTGCGAATCACCAGGCTGCCGCGCAGTTCTTCGAACGGGGTGTCCTTGCCGCGCGGCTCACCGCTCAGGGTCTTGCGGTTGAGGGTGGCGATGGCCTGGCAGAGTTGCTGTTCAAGGTTGGCGTTGACCAGCACGCCGTCATTGATGGCGAAGTTTGCGCTGCCATTGAGGGTATCGACCAGTGCCTTTTGGCTGTTACCGGTGGCGGTCAGATCACTGGTCAGGGTCAGCAGGCCTTTGACCGGTGGCGTCTGCTCCTTGCCTTCGGCCTTGATGAAGTGCTCGACCGGTACCCGGTTGATCTTGGTGTTGATACCGAGCTGTGGCACGGCAGGACGTACGTCGAGGTTGCCCTTGGCTTCGAAAGTGCCGTTGTAGAGGCCGCCACGGAGGGCCTGCAAGGTCAGCAGGCCGCCTTGGCCTGTGGCCTGCAGCTGAGCGTCGCTGATCGGCAGCTTGTCCAGGGTCAGCGAGCCGAAGGCCAGGTCGGCCTGCAGGTCGAGTGCGCGCAGGCGGTCGACCGGCAGCAGCTTGTCATCGCTCCAGGCCACCTGGGTCGGGGCGTTGGGCAGCGGCGAGCTACCGGCAGCGGCCACGGCGGTGGATTCCTGTTGCTGGACCTCGGCCTGGCGTGCGGCAGTTGCACCCTTGGCCTGTTCGCTCTTGGCCGGCGTGTAGCGATCGGCGTCGAACTTGTCGCCTTTGAGCTGCAGGCGCAGGGCCTGTTTGGCAAAGTCTTCGATGGCCACACGGCCTGTGAACGTGGTGTCGTCCAGCTTCACGGCCAGGTCGGCGAGAGTCAGGCTGGTCGGCGTGCCTTGCAGGCGGGTTACCAGCTCCAGCTTGCCGAACGCGGCAGGGTCGGTGGTGGCCGGCAGCGGATGGCCGATGCCGTCGAGGAAGGTGCGCAGGTTGAACTGGGCGATGGACAGGCCACCACTCAGTTGCGGGGTCTTGTCCAGTTCACGCACGTTCAGCTCGCCGAGGGCGCGCAGCTGGTTGGCCGAGACCTTCAGGCTGTTCCACGAGGCCACGTTGGCACCCATGTCGACCAGCAACTGGCCTTGGGCGCCAAAGGTGACGGTCTTGCCGCCGGTAGGTTCGCCCGAGGTTTCGCCGTTCAGGCGCAGGTCTTCGAAGTTGTAGCGCTTGAGCTTGCGGTCGAAGCGCAGTTCGCCGGCCAGCTCGGTGCGGGCCTTGATGGCCGGCTGGCTGGCACTGAGGAAGGCGCTGGCCTTGAGGGCGATGTTGGTGCCTTCGTGGACTGGACCGGTGCTCAGCTGGATGCTTTCGGCGCTGTAGCTCTGGCCGCTCTTGGCATCGTTGTAGTAGACCCGGGCGTTGTTCACCGTGAGACTGTCGATGTCGAGCTTCACCGCGCGCTCGCTGCTGCTTTCGGCAGGTTTGGCGGGCTGCTCGGCAGGTGCCTGGGCAGGGGCGTTGGCAGTGCCGTCGGCTGCAGCCGGTAGCGGCTTGCCGATGTCTTCCCAGTTGCCGTGGCCATTTTCGTCACGCGCCAGGGTCAGGTTGAGGCCTTCGACGCGTACATCGCTCATCTGCACTTCGCGGCGCAGCAATGGCAGCACGCGCACTGAGAGGCCGAGCATCTGCAGGTCGGCGAACGGTTCCTTGGGTTTGGTCAGGGTGGCGATGCTGGCTTCGTGCAGCTCCAGGCCCAGCCAGGGGAACAGGCTCCAGCCAATGTCGCCGTTGAGGGTCAGCTCGACGTGGGCCTTGTCGCGCGCCAACTGGCGGATCTCGTCTTTATAGTCGTTG
The DNA here is from genome assembly GCF_052041945.1 of Pseudomonas sp. SMN11. Lineage (NCBI taxonomy): Bacteria > Pseudomonadati > Pseudomonadota > Gammaproteobacteria > Pseudomonadales > Pseudomonadaceae > Pseudomonas > Pseudomonas sp. SMN11. The sequence continues at coordinate 9,130 of NZ_JBKGGW010000058.1, forward strand.
GGATCGAAGAGGTGGGTCAGGGCGAAGCCCAGGGCCACGATGATCAGCAGCAACCCGAGAAGCCCAAGTCCCAGGATTTTGCCGAACGCTTTCATGGGCGAGTCCTTGTAGTCCGTAGTGTGAATTCCGAACGGCTGAGTATAGCGCCGCAGGGGTGGGTCCCGTGTATTCGACTAGCGATGCAGGGCGAACCTGGTGATTTGAGGGTTCGACAATTGTGGTTTTGACAGTTCCTTCGGTGCTGGATTCTTCGCGGGCAAGCCCGTTCCCACAGGGTCATCACAGGTTTTGAGAGCTGTGCATTACCTATGGGAGCGGGTGTACCCGCGAAGCATCCAGCACAGAAATACCGATTCAGCCGCGCAAAAAATAACGATATCAGATTGCTTTCATGTCATCTGCGAACTGGTACCCTTGTGCCGCTTTGCGGAGCGGCCGCGACCCATTGTCGCGGACGTTACCCAGGGAAAAGGCCAATTCGCCCTGCGTGCGAGAACAAGAGCCCGGGATTCCAACCGCCAGCACTGTCTACCTACAAAAGGATCGAATCCATGAGCAGTACCATCACGGCAGGGGGGGCGGCCAGCGCGCCGAGCTTCCTGTCGAAGGAGCGCATCATCGCCCGCCCGGGCTTCAACCGCTGGCTGGTCCCGCCGGCCGCTTTGGCCATCCACCTGTGCATCGGCATGGCCTACGGCTTCTCGGTGTTCTGGCTGCCACTGTCGCAAGCCATCGGCATCACCGCGCCAGTTGCCTGTTCGGCAGACATGGGCTTCATCGCCCGTATGTTCAGCGCCGAATGCGACTGGCCGATCTCGATGCTGAGCTGGATCTACACCCTGTTCTTCGTCTTCCTCGGCTGCTCGGCCGCAGTACTCGGCGGATGGCTGGAGCATGCCGGCCCGCGCAAGGCCGGCCTGGTTTCGGCACTGTGCTGGTGTGGCGGCATGCTGATCTCGGCGATCGGCGTGAAGACCCACCAGCTGTGGCTGATGTGGCTGGGTTCCGGTGTGATCGGCGGTATCGGCCTGGGCCTGGGCTATATTTCGCCGGTCTCGACCCTGATCAAGTGGTTCCCGGACAAGCGCGGCATGGCCACCGGCATGGCGATCATGGGCTTCGGTGGTGGCGCCATGGTGGGCGCACCGTTGGCCACCGCGTTGATGGGCCATTTCGGCAACGAACATGAGGTGGGCGTGTGGCAGAGCTTCGTCGCCATGGCCGCGATCTACTTCGTGTTCATGACCGCTGGCGCCCTGGCTTACCGCGTACCGCCGACCGGCTGGAAACCTGAAGGCTGGACTGCCCCGGTGAAAAAAGCCGGCAATGGCATGGTCACCGACCGCCACGTGCACGTCAGCGTTGCCTGGAAAACCCCGCAGTTCGCCCTTGTATGGCTGGTGCTGTGCCTTAACGTTTCGGCCGGTATCGGCATCCTCGGCATGGCGTCGCCGCTGCTGCAGGAAGTGTTCGCAGGCAAGCTGCTGGGCAACGAGCTGAGCTTCAGCGAGCTGAACGCCGCGCAACTGGCGCAGATCGCCGCCATCGCCGCCGGCTTTACCGGCCTGCTGAGCCTGTTCAACATCGGCGGCCGCTTCTTCTGGGCCTCGTTCTCCGACTACATCGGCCGCAAGAACACTTACTTCGCCTTCTTTGCCCTGGGCGTCGGCCTCTATAGCCTGGTGCCGAACATGGGCCACCTGGGTAACGTGGCGCTGTTCGTGGCGGCGTTCTGCATAATTCTGTCAATGTACGGCGGTGGCTTCTCCACCGTACCGGCCTACCTTGCCGACCTGTTCGGCACGCAGATGGTCGGTGCCATCCACGGTCGCCTGCTGACCGCCTGGGCTGCGGCAGGCGTGCTGGGCCCGGTGCTGATCACCTACCTGCGCGAGTACCAGCTGGCGGCGGGTGTGGAGCGTGCAGCGGCCTACGACATGACCCTGTACATCCTCGCCGGCCTGCTGGTGCTGGGCTTTATCTGCAACCTGCTGATCCGCCCGGTGGCCGACAAGTACTTCATGACCGATGCTGAACTGGCTGCCGAACGTGCGCTGAGCCACGACAAAGGCGCTGACGGTGCGCGTTCGCTGGAGTGGCACGCCGCACCAGGTAGCCTGCCGCTGGTGTTGCTAGCCTGGGCTTTGGTGGTCGTGCCGCTGGCCTGGGGGGTGTGGATTACCCTTCAGAAGACTGCTGTCCTGTTTCATTGATGTAGTTTCATGGGGGGCGCTTTGCGCCCCTTTCGCGACGCAAGGCCGCTCCCACATGGACCGCATGAGCTTCAGGGTTGCACGGTCCCTGTGGGAGCGGCCTTGTGTCGCGATGGGCTGCAAAGCAGCCCCAATACCCCGGTTGTATAGACCTGTAGGCCTGTCCGGCCCCGCAATTCCTTGCCATGCCATATGTCATCCGCGTTTCAAGCTGGCGCGTTCTGGGCCTATAATAGAGCCCTTTTCGCCCAATGATTTTGCGGAGCTGGTGATGGTCGAACGTAAGGCTTCCGTCGAGCGCAATACCCTGGAAACCCAGGTCAAGTGCTCGATCAACCTCGATGGCAGTGGCAAGGCCCGATTCGATATCGGTGTGCCTTTCCTTGAACACATGCTGGACCAGATCGCCCGTCATGGGCTGATCGATCTGGATATCGAGTGCAAGGGTGACCTGCATATCGACGATCACCATACCGTCGAAGACGTAGGTATCACCTTGGGCATGGCATTCGCCCAGGCCATCGGCGACAAGAAAGGCATCTTCCGCTACGGCCATGCCTATGTGCCGCTGGACGAAGCGCTGTCGCGCGTGGTCATCGACTTCTCCGGCCGCCCTGGCCTGCAGATGCATGTGCCTTACACCCGCGCTACCGTTGGCGGCTTCGATGTCGACCTGTTCCAGGAGTTCTTCCAGGGCTTCGTCAACCACGCCCTGGTAACCCTGCACATCGACAACCTGCGTGGCCACAACACCCACCACCAGATCGAAACCGTGTTCAAGGCTTTCGGCCGCGCGCTGCGCATGGCCGTGACCCTCGACGAGCGCATGGCCGGGCAGATGCCGTCGACCAAAGGGTGCCTGTAAATGCAGACGGTAGCCGTAATCGACTATGGCATGGGCAACCTGCACTCGGTGGCCAAGGCGCTCGAGCACGTCGGCGCCGGCAAGGTGCTGGTCACCAGCGACGCCGCGGTAATCCGCGAAGCTGACCGCGTGGTGTTCCCGGGTGTGGGCGCGATCCGCGACTGCATGGCCGAAATCCGCCGCCTGGGCTTCGACAGCCTGGTCCGCGAAGTAAGCCAGGACCGCCCGTTCCTCGGCATCTGCGTCGGCATGCAGGCGCTGCTCGATCATAGCGAAGAGAACGACGGTGTCGATTGCATCGGCCTGTTCCCTGGCCAGGTGCGCTTCTTCGGCAAAGACCTGAAAGAAGACGGCGAGCACCTCAAAGTGCCGCACATGGGCTGGAACGAAGTCAGCCAGACCATCGACCACCCGCTGTGGCACGATATTTCCGACCGTGCGCGCTTCTACTTCGTGCACAGCTACTACATCAATGCCGGCAAGCCTGGCCAGGTAGTCGGCCGCGGCCACTATGGCGTCGACTTCGCTGCCGCGCTGGCCGATGGCTCGCGCTTTGCCGTGCAGTTCCACCCGGAGAAGAGCCATACCCATGGCCTGCAGCTGCTGCAGAACTTCGTCGCCTGGGACGGGCGCTGGTAAATGAGCCGTTCGAAGACCAAGGCCCCGGTCATCACCCTGGCCCCCGAAGAGGAACGCGAAGCGCTCGACACGCTCAAGCGCTTCCTGGAAGACCGCTTCGAGCTGCAGCTCGGGTCGTTCGAGGTGGCCGAGGTCCTCGAGCTGTTCAGCAAAGAAATTGCACCCCATTACTACAACAGGGCGATTGCCGATGTTCAGCTGCACCTCAAGGAGCGGTTCGAGAGCATCGAAAGCGATCTGTGGGCACTCGAAAAGCCCTGAACCCCCAAGAACAGACAGGTTCCCAAGATGCTGATTATCCCCGCTATCGATCTGAAGGACGGTGCCTGCGTGCGCCTGCGCCAGGGCCGCATGGAAGATTCCACGGTATTCTCCGACGACCCGGTGAGCATGGCCGCCAAGTGGGTCGAGGGTGGCTGCCGCCGCCTGCACCTGGTCGACCTCAATGGCGCCTTCGAAGGCCAGCCGGTCAACGGTGAAGTGGTTACCGCCATCGCCAAGCGCTACCCGAACCTGCCGATCCAGATCGGCGGCGGCATCCGCTCGCTGGAAACCATCGAGCACTACGTCAAGGCTGGCGTCAGCTACGTGATCATCGGCACCAAAGCGGTCAAACAGCCTGAATTCGTTGCCGAAGCGTGCAAGGCGTTCCCGGGCAAGGTCATCGTCGGCCTGGACGCCAAAGACGGCTTCGTCGCCACCGACGGTTGGGCCGAGGTCAGCTCAGTGCAGGTCATCGACCTGGCCAAGCGCTTCGAGGCCGATGGCGTCTCGGCGATCGTCTACACCGACATCGCCAAGGACGGCATGATGCAGGGCTGCAACGTGCCCTTCACCAAAGCCCTGGCCGAAGCCACGCGCATCCCGGTCATCGCTTCGGGCGGCATCCACAACCTGGGCGACATCAAGGCCCTGCTGGACGCCAAGGCCCCGGGCATCATCGGCGCCATCACCGGCCGTGCCATCTACGAAGGCACCCTCGATGTCGCCGAGGCCCAGGCCTTCTGCGACAACTACCAAGGCTGAGGACTGAACCATGGCACTGGCCAAGCGCATCATCCCTTGCCTGGACGTGGACAACGGCCGGGTGGTCAAGGGCGTCAAGTTCGAGAATATCCGTGATGCCGGCGACCCGGTGGAAATCGCCCGTCGCTACAACGAGCAGGGTGCCGACGAAATCACCTTCCTCGACATCACGGCCAGCGTCGATGGCCGCGATACCACCCTGCACACCGTCGAGCGCATGGCCAGCCAGGTGTTCATCCCGCTGACCGTGGGCGGTGGCGTGCGCACCGTGCAGGACATCCGCAACCTGCTCAACGCCGGTGCCGACAAGGTTTCGATCAACACTGCCGCGGTGTTCAACCCGGAGTTCGTCGGCGAGGCGGCGGACCGATTCGGTTCGCAGTGCATCGTCGTCGCCATCGATGCCAAGAAGGTGTCCGGGCCAGGTGAAGCACCGCGCTGGGAGATCTTCACCCACGGCGGGCGCAAGCCGACCGGGCTGGATGCCGTTGAATGGGCGAAGAAGATGGAAGGCCTGGGTGCCGGCGAGATCCTGCTGACCAGCATGGACCAGGACGGCATGAAGAACGGTTTCGACCTGGGTGTAACCCGCGCCATCAGCGATGCGCTGGGGATTCCGGTGATCGCTTCGGGTGGTGTGGGTAACTTGCAGCACCTGGCCGACGGGATTCTGGAAGGGCATGCCAGCGCGGTGCTGGCGGCCAGTATCTTCCACTTTGGCGAGTACACGGTGCCGGAGGCCAAGGCCTACATGGCTTCCCGCGGGATTGTCGTTCGCTGACAGTATGCTGGGAGGGCTCTGCCCTCCTTTCGCGACACAAGGCCGCTCCTACAGGGATACGCGTTCCCCTGTAGGAGCGGCCTTGTGTCGCGAAGGGCCGCAAAGCGGCCCCAAAGGCATCACCCGTGATTCTTGCCCAGCAAGGCGTGATAAAGCTCGGTATCCCCAAGAATCCCCACCACCTTGTCATTCTCCTGCAGCACCAGCTTGTTCCCGGTCTGGTAGCGAATCTGCAGCGCCTCACGCATGCCAATGTCGGCATGCACCAGGGTCGGCTTGCGGCCCAAGCCTTCAACGGCCTGCCCCGGCACCCAGTTTTGCATGTCCAGCCCGTTCTGCCCCTGGCGAGCACGCTTGATCGAATTCCCTTCACCCAGGTCCAGCCACGAATCGCCACCCGGGTCCAGGCACACCGAGCCGTTGACCCGCTTGCAGTTGTCCAGGCTGCGCATCAGGCTGCGGCCACACAGCACGTTCAGCGGGTTGGTGTGGGCGACGAAGGTACGTACGTACTCGTCGGCCGGGTTCAGCACGATCTCTTCCGGCTTGCTGTACTGGATGATCCGCCCATCTTTCATGATGGCGATGCGGCTGCCCAGTTTCAGGGCCTCGTCGAGGTCATGGCTGACGAACACGATGGTCTTGGAAAGCTTGGCCTGCAGGCCCAGCAGTTCGTCTTGCAGGCCCTGGCGGATCAGCGGGTCGAGGGCCGAGAACGGTTCGTCCATCAGCAGGATGTCGGCATCCATCGCCAGCGCCCGGGCCAGGCCCACACGCTGCTGCATGCCGCCGGAGAGTTCGTCCGGCTTCTTGTTGCGCCACTGGGTCAGGCCGACCAGCTCAAGCTTCTCGTCGACCAGCTTGCGCCGTTCCTTTTCCGGGCGGCCCTGCATTTCCAGGCCGAAGCTGATGTTTTCACGCACCGTCAGCCACGGCATCAGGGCGAACTTCTGGAACACCATGGCGATGCGCTTGGTGCGCATCATCTTCAGCTCTGCCGGGGTGCAGTGGGCAATGTCGATATGCTTGCCTTCATGCTCGACGAACAGCTTGCCGCGGCTCACGGTATTGAGGCCGTTGATGCAGCGCAGCAGGCTCGACTTGCCCGAGCCGGACAGGCCCATCAGCACGCAGATCTCGCCTTTGTTGATATCCAGGTTGGCCTTTTCCACACCGACCACCAGGCCGGTCTGCTTGAGGATCTGTTCGCGGGTCTGGCCCTTGTCCAGCAGCGCCAGTGCTTCGCGCGGCTTGTTGGAGAAGATGACGTCGACGTCTTCGAATCGAATGATGCTCATGCTTCACCCCTTACCGGCAGTTCCGGTTGCTTGCAGATACGGTCGAGCATGATCGCCAGCAGCACGATCGCCAGGCCCGCTTCGAAGCCCAGGGAAATATCAGCGGTGTTCAGTGCGTTGACCACGGGTTTGCCCAGGCCATCGGCGCCCACCAGAGCGGCAATCACCACCATCGACAGCGACAGCATGATGCACTGGGTGACGCCGGCGGCGATGCTTGGCATCGCGTGCGGCAGTTCGATACGGGTGAGCAGCTGGCGACGCGAGCAGCCGAACGCCTTGCCGGCGTCCATCAGCTCTTGCGGCACGTCGCAGATGCCCAGGTAAGTCAGGCGGATCGGCGCGGCGATGGCGAACACCACCGTCGAGATCAGCCCCGGCACCACGCCCAGACCGAACAGGGTCAGGGTAGGGATCAGGTAGACGAAGGTCGGCACGGTCTGCATCAGGTCGAGCACCGGGCGCATGGCGGTGTAGAACATTGGCTTGTGCGCGGCGACGATGCCCAGCGGCACGCCGATGGCCACGCAGACCACGGTGGCGAAGGTCACCTGGGCCAGGGTCTCCATGGTTTCCTGCCAGTACCCCAGGTTGAAGATCAGCAGGAAGGAAAGGGCGACGAATGCGGTCAGTGCCCACTTGCGCTGGATGAAATGCGCCAGGGCGGCGAACAGGAAGATGAGCACGAACGGGTTGAAGAAGGTCAGGGCACTGGTGACGCCATGAATCATGAACTCCAGGCCTCGGGCAATGGCGTCGAAGTAGTTCGCGCCATTCTGGGTCAGCCATTCGACGAACGACGCGATGTACTGGCCCAGGGGTATTTTCTGATCGATAAGCATGATAGCGAGCTTCCACCTGCAAAGATTGAAATCAGTCCGGGGCGGGCACGGTCCCGCCCCGAGGTAGCGCTACGACGTATTGCGTTATTGAGCGAGTTTGGCCTTGGCCGCCTCAAGGCCGGGTTTGCCATCCACGGTGGTGACGCCTGCCAGCCAGGTATCCAGCTTGCCGGGGTTGTCCTTGAGCCACTTCTTGGCGGCCGCCTCGGGTTTCATCTTGTCGTCCAGGACATAGCCCATCATGGTGCTTTCATCCTTGAGCTCGAACGACAGGTTCTTCAGGAGCTGGCCGACGTTGCTGCATTCCTGCACATAATCCTTGCGGGTGTTGGTCAGCACTGTGGCCTTGCCGAAATCGGGGCCGAAGAACTCGTCCCCGCCGGTCAGGTACTGCATCTTGAAACGGGTGTTCATCGGGTGCGGTTCCCAGCCCAGGAACACCACCGCTTCGCCACGCTTCTGCGCGCGGTCTACCTGCGACAGCATGCCGGCCTCGCTCGACTGCACGATCTTGAAACCGGCGTCCTTCAGGCCGAAGGCGTTCTTGTCGATCATGCTCTGGATGGTCCGGTTGCCATCGTTACCGGGCTCGATGCCGTAGATCTTGCCGTCCAGTTCCTTCTTGAACTTGGGAATGTCGCTGAAATCCTTGAGCCCCTTGTCATACAGCGCCTGAGGTACGGCCAGGGTGTACTTGGCGTTCTCCAGGTTGGCGCGCACGGTATCGACAGTGCCGGCGTCGCGGTACTGCTTGATGTCGTTCTCCATGGTCGGCATCCAGTTGCCGAGAAACACGTCCAGGTCCTTGCCGGTGGCCAGCGACTTGTAGGTCACCGGTACCGAGATCATGGTGGTGTGGGTCTTGTAACCCAGTGCTTCGAGCACAACGCTGGTGGTTGCCGTAGTCACGGTGATATCGGTCCAGCCGACATCGGAGAAGCGTACCGTCTGGCACTGCTCGGGCTCGGCGGCCTGGGCCAGCAGAGGCGCGGACAGCATCGCAACCAGCAACAGCGAGGGTGAACCTTTCATGGATGGACTCCTGTGATTTTGTCTTCGGGTTCGCATGGGTCGCCGGGCTTTCTCAGGGTCCGGTCGACCAGGCCTGCAGAGGGCAGGTTGCGTGGCCGTGCTTTACGAGTCGCTTTCGATAATCCTCCAGCGCCGGGCAATCGCCTACTGGTGGGGTCGTAACCAGTACGGAACGGGTCGCATCCAGTACGGGCGATGTCGTTTATGAGTTTTTCCACCCCTGTAGCCGCATTTTTGCGTCACCAGGCCGCTCGAAAGCGGCGCGCAGGTGGCCGAAAAGGCTGCGGCGCTGCTGGACAAAAGTACGTCGGTTGCAGACGGCGAGGGGGTAGGCAAAAGCCCGATGATGCGTGCATTCGTGGCGGCTCGCAGCTTCAGCCTAGCAGTTGCCCCGCCCTGCGCATGGCGCGCAGAGACAAGCCCAGCAAGAGGTGATTCGACAATGGCCATCAGCGTGTTCGACCTGTTCAAGATCGGTGTCGGGCCCTCCAGCTCCCACACCGTCGGCCCCATGCGTGCTGGCGCCTTGTTCGTCCAGGGCCTGTGTGAGCGCGGCGAGCTGGATCAGGTGCAACGGATCGAAGTTCGGCTGTACGGTTCGCTGTCGGCCACCGGCATCGGCCACGGCACCGACAACGCCACCATCATGGGCCTGATGGGGGAATGGCCGGACGCCATCGACCCGACCCAGATCGTTCCGCGGATCGCCGACCTGCGCGAAACCAACACCCTGAAGCTGGATAACCGCCTGCCCATCGAGTTCGTCTGGGCCCGCGATATGCTGCTGCTGGACGAGAACCTGCCATACCACCCCAACGCCATGACCTTGATCGCCGAAGGCGCCCAGGGCGAGCTGCACCGCGACACCTACTACTCGGTCGGTGGCGGTTTCGTGGTCGACGCCGCCCAGGCCGCCAGCGGCGTGCTGGATGCCGACCAGACGGTGCTGCCGTACGATTTCAACAGCGCCGCTGAACTGCTGCGCCTGTGCAAGCAAAACGACCTCAGCGTGTCGCAATTGATGATGGCCAACGAGAAGGTCTGGCGCAGCGAGGAAGAGATCCGCGCCGGCCTGCACAAGCTCTGGGAAGCCATGCAGGAATGCGTCAACAACGGCCTGAAGTACGAAGGTACGCTGCCCGGCGGGCTCAACGTGCGCCGCCGCGCCGCCAAGCTGCACCGCAGCCTGCAGGAAATCGGCAAACCCAACGTGATCGGCTCGACCATGAGCGCCATGGAGTGGGTCAACCTCTTCGCCCTGGCAGTCAACGAAGAGAACGCCGCCGGCGGGCGCATGGTCACCGCGCCCACCAACGGCGCGGCCGGCATCATCCCGGCGGTGCTGCACTACTACATGCGCTTCAGCGATGCCGTGAATGAGTCCAGCGTGGTCGACTACTTCCTCGCCGCCGCTGCCGTGGGCATCCTGTGCAAGAAGAACGCGTCGATTTCCGGTGCCGAAGTCGGTTGCCAGGGTGAGGTCGGTTCGGCCTGTGCCATGGCCGCTGCGGGCCTTGCCGAAGTGCTGGGGGCGACCCCGCCACAGGTGGAGAACGCCGCCGAGATCGCCCTGGAGCATAACCTTGGCCTGACCTGCGACCCGGTCGGCGGCCTGGTGCAGGTGCCCTGCATCGAGCGCAACGCGATTGCTGCGGTGAAGGCGATCAATGCCGTGCAGATGTCCCTGCGTGGCGATGGCGAGCACTTCATCTCCCTCGACCAGGTGATCCGCACCATGCGCGACACCGGGGCCGACATGCATGACAAGTACAAAGAAACCTCGCGCGGTGGCCTGGCGGTCAGCGCCATTGAATGTTGATCACCCCTCACCAAGTTTGATTTTGTAAGAGCGGCCTTGTGTCGCGAAAGGGCCGCAACGCGGCCCCAGCTATTTTTGCGTAAGGGCAGAAATTCTGGGGCCGCGTTACGGCCCTTTCGCGACACAAGGCCGCTCCCACAATGACCGCGCTGCCCCTCGATTGCGCCTGTTTGGTGCATGCCGGTCGTCGGATGTCGCTATCAGTGCGGGCATTGTCGGTGACACTCAAGAGTGTCGTTTCTGGGCAACTTACACTGCGCGTGTCACCAAATTGCTCAGTCGTTACACGCAAGGCGCTAGCACGGCGGTTTGCGAAGAATTGCCAATTCGCTCGAAGTGCCTGATTTGCCGAATGAAGGCGTCGTTTTCAGGTTTTTTCGGATGGCCGTTCAATTTCAGGCACGGCCTTTGCGTTGAGATTGGCAACAAGCCCTGCACACGAAACCGGGGCCATAACAAGAAATCAGTGCCCGCCTGAGGCACGCCCTGCATTTGTGTGAGGAGAAATCGCGATGACGTCGTACACCTCCGGGAACCCAACCCAGAACCGCACAGCCCCCCAGTCCATCGGGTTTCTTCTTTTGGACAATTTCACCCTGATTTCCCTGGCATCGGCCGTGGAGCCGCTGCGCATGGCCAACCAGCTGTCCGGCCGCGAGCTGTACCGCTGGCACACGCTGACCGTCGATGGCGGCCAGGTATGGGCCAGTGACGGCCTGCAGATCACTCCCGATGCCGCCATGCACAACGCACCGCCGATCGACACCGTGATCGTCTGCGGTGGTGTCGGCATCCAGCGCACCGTTACCCGTGAGCATGTCACCTGGCTGCAAGCCCAGGCGCGTCAATCGCGCCGCCTTGGTGCAGTGTGCACCGGCAGCTGGGCCTTGGCCTGCGCCGGTCTGCTCGATGGCTTTGATTGCAGCGTGCACTGGGAATGCCTGGCAGCCATGCAGGAGGCCTTCCCGCGGGTCAACATGAGCACTCGCCTGTTCACCCTCGACCGTAACCGCTTCACCAGCTCCGGCGGCACCGCGCCGCTGGACATGATGCTGCACCTGATCAGCCGCGATCACGGCCGCGAGTTGTCGGCGGCGATCTCCGAGATGTTCGTGTACGAGCGCATCCGCAACGAACAGGACCACCAGCGCGTGCCGCTCAAGCATATGCTTGGTACCAACCAGCCGAAGCTGCAGGAAATTGTCGCGCTGATGGAGGCCAACCTCGAAGAGCCGATCGACCTCGACGAACTGGCCGTGTACGTGTCGGTGTCGCGCCGGCAGCTCGAACGGCTGTTCCAGAAGTACCTGCATTGCTCGCCGTCGCGCTACTACCTGAAGCTGCGCCTGATCCGTGCGCGGCAGCTGCTCAAGCAGACGCCGATGTCGATCATCGAAGTGGCCTCGGTGTGCGGCTTTGTATCGACCCCGCACTTCTCCAAGTGCTACCGCGAGTACTTCGGCATTCCGCCGCGTGACGAGCGTGTTGGCTCCAACACTGCGCAGCAGGTGGCGATGATGCCGATCCCGCAGGCCCTGACCCTGTCGCCGCACAGCGGGCCAATGGCGGCGCTGAGCCAGGCGCGCAACGAGTCGACCTTTGCCAGCGTAAGGCTCTGACAGCGAGTCGCCTGCTTCGCGGCTAAAGCCGCTCCCACAGGTACTGCACCGCTTTTGATTTCGGTGCAATACCTGAGGGAGCGGCTTTAGCCGCGAAGAGGGCAGCACAGCCAACGTATTTTTATCGGTTGTGCAACTGCGCGTGCTGCCATCGCCAGCGGCGCTGGAGCAGGCGCTGTGAAAACCCTGCGTACGTTTTATCGCCTGAGCCGCCCGTTCTGGGCCAGCCGCCAGCAATGGCCAGCCTGGCTGATGCTGGCAGCGGTGATCGGCCTTGGGCTGCTGGTGGTGCAGATCAATGTGCTGATCAACAGCTGGAGCAAGACCTTCCAGGGGGTGAGCAGCAGCGGCTGAGCCTGGCGCTGGCGCTGGTCTACCGGCCCGATACCTTGTACCTGGATGAGGCGACCAGCCAGTTGGATATGGAGAGTGCACGGGGGTTGCTAGTGATGCTCAGGCGGGAATTGCCGGGGTGCACGGTGGTGGGGGTGACCCATCAGGAGGAGTTGGTTCGGCTATTTGACCGGACCCTGGAGTTGGAGAAACAGCCAGAGCCTGCATAAGTCAGCGCCGGCCTCTTTTCGGGTAAGACCCCCAAAAAGACAGAGAAAGCCAAAC
>NZ_JBKGGW010000059.1:0-21408 GCF_052041945.1 Pseudomonas sp. SMN11
GCACATCAGCTGCGCCAGCTTGGCGGTATCCGGCCGCTCGACGATGCCGCGCTCGGTGACGATCACGTCGACCAAGTCGGCCGGGGTCACGTCGAACACCGGGTTGAATGCCTCGACCTGCGGCGCCACGCGGGTGCCGGCGTAGTCCAGCAGCTCGTCGGCCTCTCGCTCTTCCAGCGGAATGTCCTCGCCGGTAGCCAGGTTGAGGTCGATGCTGGTACTCGGCGCCACCACCATGAAGCGCACACCATGGTGCATGGCGCTGACGGCCAGCTGGTAGGTGCCGATCTTGCTCGCCACATCACCATTTGCAGCGATGCAGTCAGCGCCGACCACCACCCAGGTGATCCCCTTGGTCTTCATCAGGTGGGCCAGCGCCGAGTCGGCGCACAGGGTCACCGGGATGCCCTCGTTGGCCAGCTCCCAGGCCGTCAGGCGCGAGCCCTGCAGCCAGGGGCGGGTCTCACCGGCATACACGCGCTCGACCATCCCCTCCAGATAACCGGCACGAATGACCCCCAAGGCTGTACCGATCCCACCACTGGCCAGGGCGCCGGCGTTGCCGTAAGTCAGCAAGGTCTGCTCGTTGCCCTGATGGCGACGGATCAGCTCGATGCCATGCTGGGCCATGGTCAGGTTGGCTTCGCGGTCACTTTCATGGATGGCAATCGCTTCGGCCTCCAGCGCGGCCAGCACGTCTTCTTCACCACGCACACGCAGCAGGCGCTCACGCATGCGGTTCAGCGCCCAGAACAGGTTGGCCGCGGTGGGCCGGGCTTCGGCCAGGGTGAGGAAGTCCTCTTCCAGGTCCATTTCCCAGTCGCCGCCCTCGGCCAGGCGCTCTTCCAGGGCCAGGACCAGCCCATAGGCTGCGGCAATGCCAATGGCAGCGGCGCCACGCACGGCCATGTCGCGAATCGCCGCCACCACCTGCGCGACATTGTCGCAGGTCAGCCAGCGCTCTTCCGACGGCAGCAGGCGCTGGTCGAGCAAGTGCAGGACGCCGCCTTGCCAGCGCATCCCGGTCACCTTCTCCGCCGCCAAAAGTCGCTCGCGCATTGCCTCTCCCCGTCGTTCGGATATCAAAAGCCGGCGATTATAGCGACCCTCGGCCGCAGACGCTCGGGTATACTGCGCCCCATTTGAAGTGCAAGTTCCAGAGGATTGTTCAATGAGCAACGTCGACCACGCCGAAATCGCCAAGTTCGAAGCCTTGGCCCACCGCTGGTGGGACCGTGAAAGCGAGTTCAAGCCGCTGCACGACATCAACCCGCTGCGCGTCAACTGGATCGATGAGCGCGTCGGTCTGGCGGGCAAGAAGGTGCTGGACGTCGGCTGCGGTGGCGGCATCCTCAGCGAGGCCATGGCCTTGCGCGGCGCCACCGTCACCGGCATCGACATGGGCGAGGCGCCACTGGCCGTTGCCCAGCTGCACCAGCTGGAGTCGGGCGTCGAGGTCGAGTACCGGCAGATCACCGCAGAAGCCCTGGCCGAAGAGATGCCCGAGCAGTTCGACGTGGTCACCTGCCTGGAGATGCTCGAGCACGTGCCCGACCCGTCCTCGGTGATCCGAGCCTGCTACCGCATGGTCAAGCCTGGCGGCCAGGTGTTCTTCTCGACCATCAACCGCAACCCCAAGGCCTACCTGCTGGCCATCGTCGGCGCCGAGTACATCCTGAAGATGCTGCCGCGCGGCACCCACGACTTCAAGAAGTTCATCCGCCCGTCCGAGCTGGGCGCCTGGAGCCGTGTCGCCGGCCTTGAAGTCAAGGACATCATAGGCCTGACCTACAACCCGCTGACCAAGCACTACAAGCTGAGCAGCGACGTTGACGTCAACTACATGATCCAGACCCTGCGCGAGGAATGAGCATGCGTTTGCGAGCAGTACTCTTCGACATGGACGGCACCCTGCTCGACACGGCGCCGGACTTCATCGCCATCTGCCAGGCCATGCTCGCCGAGCGCGGCCTGCCGGCCATCGATGACCAGCTGATCCGCGACGTGATCTCCGGCGGCGCCCGCGCCATGGTTGCCGCAACCTTCGCCATGGACCCCGAAGCCGAAGGCTTCGAGGCCCTGCGCCTGGAATTCCTCGAGCGTTACCAGCGTGATTGCGCCGTGCACAGCAAGCTGTTCGACGGCATGGGCGAACTGCTGGCCGACATCGAAAAGGGCAACCTGCTGTGGGGCGTGGTGACCAACAAGCCAGTGCGTTTCGCTGAACCGATCATGCAGCAGCTGGGCCTGGCCCAGCGTTCGGCACTGCTGATCTGCCCGGACCACGTGAAGAACAGCAAGCCCGACCCTGAGCCGCTGATCCTCGCCTGCAAGACCCTGGACCTGGACCCCGCCAGCGTGCTGTTCGTCGGCGACGACCTGCGCGACATCGAGTCCGGCCGCGATGCCGGCACCCGTACGGCTGCGGTGCGCTACGGCTATATTCATCCAGAGGACAACCCGAACAACTGGGGCGCCGATGTGGTGGTGGACCACCCGCTGGAACTGCGCAAGGTGATCGACAGCGCCCTGTGCGGCTGCTGACTCGTAACGACTGACGCCCCATCCTGTGGGAGCGGGCTTGCCCGCGAAGCAGGCACCGCGTTCGCTGGCACGGGCTGCGCCCGTGTTCGCGGGCAAGCCCGCTCCCACAGGGTCCGCGTCAGCCCATAGAGATAGGGAAGAATCAATGTTCGACTACACCGCCCGCCCCGGCCTGCTCACCGGCCGCGTCATCCTGGTTACTGGTGCCGGCCGCGGCATCGGCGCCGCTGCCGCCAAGGCCTATGCCGCCCTGGGCGCCACCGTACTGCTGCTGGGCAAGACCGAAGCTAACCTCAACGAGGTCTACGACCAGATCGAGGCCGCCGGCCACCCGCAGCCCGTGGTGATCCCGTTCAACCTGGAAACCGCCCTGCCCCACCAGTACGACGAGCTGGCGGTGATGATCGAGGAACAGTTCGGCCGCCTCGACGGCCTGCTCAACAACGCCTCGATCATCGGCCCGCGCACGCCGCTGGAGCAGCTGTCGGGCGACAATTTCATGCGCGTGATGCACATCAACGTCAACGCCACCTTCATGCTCACCAGCACCCTGCTGCCGCTGCTCAAGCTGTCGGAGGACGCTTCGGTGGTGTTCACCTCCAGCAGCGTCGGGCGCAAGGGCCGGGCCTACTGGGGGGCCTACGGGGTGTCGAAGTTCGCCACCGAAGGGCTGATGCAGACCCTGGCCGACGAGCTGGAAGGCGTGGCGCCAGTGCGCTCCAACAGCATCAACCCGGGCGCCACGCGCACGGCGATGCGGGCCCAAGCGTACCCGAGCGAAAACCCACAGAACAATCCGCTGCCGGAAGAGATCATGCCGGTCTATCTGTACCTGATGGGGCCGGATAGCAAAGACGTGAACGGGCAGGCGTTCAACGCCCAGTAAGGTCCGAGATTGCTGGGGCCGCTTTGCGGCCCCAGCAATATCAGCCAGCGGCCAAAGCCGGGCGCAGGCGCCCTTGCTGGCGCCCTTCCAGCTGCATGCACCGCTCCAGGAACAGGTACATGCAGTCATAACTCTTGCAGATCGCCTTGCGCAGCTCGTTGCGCAGTCCCGGGGTCGGGTTCTCGCCCGCCAGCGTGCAGATGATCTCCAGCGCCTCCCACGGGTGCGCATCGTCATACTGGGCATGCATCTTCAGCCACTTCATCGCCCGTTTGCGCACGTCTTCCGGGAAGCCCATGGCATAGGTGTCCTCGGCGCACACCACCGCCGACCACTCACCGGTCGCCCCCTCGATCGCATAGTTGGTCGCCGCCATGGCAATCGCCAGCGACTCGGTGGTGCAGACGCGCCAGCACCAGTCGTTCAGGCCGTTCAGCTCCGGCGGCACATCCTGTGCCTGCAGGTCGCGCAGGTGAACGCCATGGGCATGGCACCAGTTCACCCAGTAGTCGGCATGGTTGAGCTCGACGCGGATGTTGCGCATCAGCCAGCGACGCGCCATGTCCTCGCCAGGATGGCGGGCGTAGCGGGTCTTGGTCAGGTTATGGGCCATGTACAGAGAAAATTGCTCGACCACCGGCCAGCCACCGATCAGGTACTGGCGAATGGTCGACTGGCGCAGCTCACCATCACGCAGGCGCTGATAGAACTCATGCTCGACCACCCGGCGCTTGCTTTCACGGCAATCCTCGATGAGTTGCTGGGCCCACTGGGGGTAACTGGCCGGGTCCATCAAGGGCCCGATACGTACGAATGCATCAATCACTTTCAGCTCCTTGATCCTTGTGATTTTGCGGACGTGTTTTCAGCGAAATGTACCTGGCGCCCGGTGCAACAAGGGCCGCGCAGCAATCCGTTGGCGCTGCAGACTGTCACAGGTGAACACCTGTGGCCGTTCAATCAGATAGCCCTGGGCGTAATCCACGCCGATCTCCTGCAAGGCCTGCTCGATCAACGGTGTTTCGACGAACTCGGCGATGGTCCGCTTGCCCATGACGTGGCCGATGTGATTGATCACCTCGACCATGGCACGATTAACCGGATCGTCGAGCATATCTTTGACAAAACTTCCGTCGATCTTCAAGAAGTCGACGGGTAAATGTTTCAAATAGGCAAATGACGACATCCCGGCACAGAAGTCGTCCAGGGAGAACTTGCAACCCAGCCCCTTCAATTCATTGATGAAGCGGATGGCGCTGCCAAGGTTGGCAATGGCACTGGTCTCGGTGATCTCGAAACAGATCATGCGCGGCGGAATGGCATATTCGACGAACAACCGCTGCAGGTACTCGAGGAACTTGTCGTCGCCGATGCTGGTGCCCGAAAGGTTGATCGCGCACATCGCCAGCGGCCCGTCCCGCCCTTCGTCCAGGCATTGGCGGATGACCCCGAACACGCTGCGTACCACCCAGCGGTCCAGCGCCGTCATCAGGCCATAGCGCTCGGCAGCCGGAATGAAGCTGTCCGGGAGGATGGTGCGACCACTTTCGTCGTGCAGGCGCAGCAGGATTTCGATATGGCCTGGACCCTCGATGGCTTTCAGCGCGGCGATTTCTTGGCAATAGAGGCAGAAGCGGTTTTCCTCCAAGGCCACATGCAGGCGCTGGATCCAGGCCATTTCACCAAAGCGCATGGACAGCTCGCTGTCGTCGGCATGGTACACCTGCACCCGGTTACGGCCCTTTTCCTTGGCCATGTAGCAGGCCATGTCGGCGGCCCGCAACGAAGCCTCCAACGTCCCCGGCGCCTGCGCCATGTGCACCAGGCCGATACTGACGGTGGTCACGAACGGCCTGCCCTTCCACACGAAGTGCAGGCTCTGCACGGCCTGGCGCAAGTTCTCGCCGATGCGCTCGGCCTGGTCGGCCGGGCAGTTTTCCAGCAGCACACCAAATTCATCGCCACCCAGGCGCGCAAGGGTATCGCCTTCACGCAGCCCCGACTGCAACACAGCACATATGTGCCTGAGCAGCTCGTCACCGGCAGCATGGCCGCAGGTGTCGTTGACCAGCTTGAACTGGTCGAGGTCGAGGAACATCAACGAATGCCGCCCGGCCTGGCGCACCAGGTCATTTAGCGCCTGCTCCAGGCGATACTCGAATTCGCGGCGGTTGGCCAGGCCGGTCAGGGCGTCATGGGTGGCCTGCCAGGACAGGTTGGCGATGTACTGGCGCTCCTGGGTCATGTCGTGCAGCACCAGCACGATACCGGCCAGCTGATCGTTATTGATGATCGGCGAGCCGACCAGGTTGACCGATACCGTACTGCCATCCAGGCGCTGGATCAGCCGGGAGTGCTCGGCGCCGCCCTTGAGGCTGCCACTGAGTACCTGCTCGACCAAGGTGCAGCCTTCGCCCTGCTCCTCCTCGTCGAGCAGGCTGAACAGTGCACCCAGCGGCAGGCCCTGCGCCTGGCCAGACTGCCAGTGGGTCAGCTGCTCGGCAGCGGGGTTCATGTAGACGATATTGCCCTCGACATCGGCAGTGATCACCGCGTCGCCAATCGACTCTAGGGTGATTTGCGCCCGCTCCTTCTCCTCCCGCAGAGCACTGGCGAACGCCTGGCGCTGGGCCAGCAGCTTGCTCGAGCGGCGCCAGGCAATGGTAATGAGGAACAGTGCGGTCAGCAGGTTGGTGACCAGCAGCACCCGCAGGAGCATCCGCGACCCCTCACCCAGGGCGTCACTGAAGGCCTTGGCTGCGGGCGTGACGCCTTCGTTGATAGCGACGATGCGGCTCTTCCAGTCCTTCAGCTGAGCGGCGTCGACCAGGCCTGCGGCGACACTCGCGTGCATTTCGCTGGCCAGCACATCGAGCTTGGCAAGGTAGTCATCGCCGATGTTCCAGTAGTCGATCGCCGTCTGCATGTAGCTGACCTGGCGGAAATTACGGTAGAACCAGATTATCCGGTCGACATCTTCCGGGTGGTTGCCACCCTGCAGTACGGCTTGGCGGGCACCTTCCAGGTCCGGGCTGGCCTGGTCGAGCAATTCACGCAGGTCGTGGTCGCCCTGGGGCACGGTAATGGCCTGGCGATAGCGCTGATAGGTGCGCTCGTCGCGGTCATCGGCATACAGGTTGAGGTAATAGATGGCGTCTTTCTGCGCCTTGGACCAAAGGCTTTCACCGGCCACGTAGGCACGGACCGCCGACAAAGCATAAAGGCTGAGGCTGCCCAGCAATACCTGGAATACGACAACGGCGATGAAGGGCCAGATGATACCTATCAACCTTGGCGCTTCTTGAGTGCGATTTCCCTTCATTTAGTCCCTGTCGCAGAGCAGATAAGACTTCGAATCAACCCAGACAAGCACAGCGTAGGCCATTTGCCATCTACATGAAGGGAATTTTGTCGGTTACTCAGGTCTGCTGCAGATGCCCATAGAGCTTGGCATACAAGCCACCTTCTGCAATCAGCTGCTGATGGTCGCCATCCTCGGCCACATGCCCGCCGTCGAATACCAGCACGCGGTCGGCCTGCTTTACCGCCGACAAGCGGTGGGCAATGATCAGCGTGGTCCGGCCGCTGAGGAAGCGGGCAAGTGCCTGGTGCAGGTTGTACTCGGTGGCAGCATCCAGCGCCGAGGTGGCCTCATCGAGAATGACCACCTTGGGCTCGGCCAGGACCATGCGGGCAATCGCCAGGCGCTGACGCTGCCCACCGGACAGGCGCACCCCCGAGCGGCCGACCACGCTGTCCAGCCCTTGCGGCAAGGCGGCGATGGTGGCGTCCAGCTGGGCGATACGCAGTGCCTGCCAGCAGGCCTCGTCGCTGCATTCGCGCCCCATGGTCAGGTTGGCGCGCACGCTGTCGTTGAACAGCGAGGGGTGTTGCAGCACCACCGCGACATTCTCGCGCAAGGTCTCAAGGCCGATTTCCTGCAGGCTGGCACCGCCAAAGCGGATGGTCCCGGCCTGCGCGCTGTACAGGCCCAGCAGCAGCTGCACCAGGGTGCTCTTGCCGCCACCGCTGGCGCCGACGATAGCCACCTTCTCACCGGGGGCAATGGCCAGGTTCAACTGGTCCAGTACCGGCTCATCGGCATAGGCAAAGCGCAGGTCGCGCACCTCGATACCCACCGTTTCGCGACCGGCGAACGGGTCGCTGGCGGCCGGGTATTGCGGCTCGTCGGCCCGCGACAGCAGCTCGTTGAGCCGGCTTAGCGCGCCGCCGGCGGCGTAGTAGGCATATTGCAGGTTGAGCAGCTGCTCCACCGGGCCGATCATGAACCACAGGTAGCTGAACACCGCCAGCATCTGGCCGATCGACAGGTCGGAGAACAGCACGGTCAGCATCGCCGCCGCGCGGAAAATATCGATACCGAACTGGAACAAAAGGCCACTGGCGCGGCCACTGGCATCGCTCTTCCATTGCGACTCCACGGCATAGTCGCGCACTTCACGGGCCCGCAGGCCGAGGCGGCCGAGGAAGTAGCCCTGGCGGTTGCCGGCACGGATTTCCTGGATGGCATCCAGGGTTTCCGACAACGCCTGGGTAAAGCGCGAGGTGCTGTCGTTCTCGAGTTTCTTCAGGTGCTTGACGCGCTTGCCCAACTGCACGGTGAAGTAGATCACCAGCGGGTTGAACAACAGGATCAGCAATGCGAGCTTCCAGTGCATCCAGATCAGGATCGCTGCCGTGCCGGTGAGGGTCATCATGGCCACCAGGAAACGGCTAAGGGTCTCGCCGACGAACTTGTCGAGGGTGTCCAGGTCGGTGACCAGATGCGTGGTCACGGTGCCGCTGCCGAGGCTTTCGTACTCCTTGAGCGAGATGCGCTTGAGGCGCTCGATCAGGCGAATGCGCAGGCGGTAGACGATGTCCTTGGCCAACCCGGCAAACAGCTTGGCCTGCACCACATTGAAGGCCAGTGCCGCCAGGCGCAGGCACAGCGTGGCCCCCAGCATCAGGCCGATATAGCCGGCCGACACTTGCCAGCTGCTCGGCAGCAGGTAGTTCATCCATTTCAGCGCGGCATCGCCGTGCCCCAGCAACACTTCGTCGACCAGCAACGGCAACAGCAACGGAATCGGCACGCTGCAGCAGGCTGCCAGTACGGCTATCAGGTTGGCGGACCAGAGGTTTTTCTTGTGATGCAGGGCCAAGCGGCGGATTTCCGCCCAGCTCAGGCGATCAGACACAGCAGCGGGCTTCCCTGGCACAGGGTCTGGCGACCCTGGCAGATCAAGCACAGACGGCCTGCTGTAACCAGCGGCCAAGGAGGGGCTGCAGACTCTCCAACGGCTGGTAGCCGTTGGTCAGCAATGCCAGTTGGCCGTTGCGCTCGGCCAGCAGGGTCGGGAAGCCGGCGATGCCGAGGTCCTGCACCCAGCTGAAGTCCGCGCTGGTGGCGGCGCGGATGTCATGGCTGGCGAACTGCTGGGCGAAAAGCTCGCGGTCGAAGCCGGCCTGTGCGGCCAGCTCGACCAGTTGCGGGGCGCGGGTGACATCCACGCCCTGCTCGTAGAACGAGCACTGAATCAGCGCCAGCAGCGGCCAGACACGTTCGGCATCCAGCTCGCGGGCAGTGACCAGGGCGCGGCAGGCCGGTTCGGTGTCGTAGACGAAGCCATCGGGCATGGCGCCTTCGAAACGGAACGGCTGCCCGGTGGCTTCGGCCACCGCCTGCCAGTGTTCGAGGATGTACTTGCGGGTCGAGCCGTCCAGCGCGCTGCCACCGCTGCGCAGGCCGCCCGACACCAGCCGCGTGCTGACGCCCGCCTCGGCGGCCTGTGCGATCAGGGCCGCAGCCACTGGCGCGAACCCCCAGCACCAGGAGCACATCGGGTCCATCACATAGATCAGGCGGGCGGTCATGGCTCAAGCCTCGGCTTTGTAGTTGTAACCAATCGGGTGTGGCTGGTTGCGGGCCTTGGCCAGCTCGATCTGCTTCTGCCGGTCGATGGCGCTGCGCCGGGTCTTTTCGCTCAGGGTGTCCCAGCAGTGCGGGCAGCTCACGCCTGGCGAATAGTGCTCGGACTCACGGTCCTTGGCATCGACCGGGTGGCGGCAGGCATGGCACTGGTCGTACTCGCCTTCGCTCAGGTCATGGCGCACCGTGACGCGGTTGTCGAAGACGAAGCAGTCGCCGTCCCAGAGGCTTTCTTCCTGAGGCACTTCCTCGAAGTATTTCAGGACACCACCTTTAAGATGATAGACCTCCTCGAAGCCTTCACCGAGCATGTAGCTGGACGCTTTTTCGCAACGGATGCCGCCGGTGCAGAACATCGCAACCTTCTTGTGCTTGCTCGGGTCGAAGTTGGCCTTGATGTACTCGGGGAACTCGCGGAAGGTCTCGGTCTTCGGGTCGATGGCGCCCTTGAAGGTACCGATGGCCACTTCGTAGTCGTTGCGGGTGTCGATCAGCAGCACTTCCGGGTCGCTGATCAGGGCGTTCCAGTCTTTGGGCTCGACATAAGTGCCGACGGCCTGGTTCGGGTCGACACCCGGCACGCCGAGGGTGACGATCTCTTTCTTCAGTTTGACCTTGGTGCGGTAGAACGGCTGCTCGTCGCAGTAGGACTCCTTGTGATCGACATCCACCAGGCGCGGGTCGTTGCGCAGCCAGGCGAGCAGGCCGTCGATGCCTTCGCGGGTGGCCGAGACGGTGCCGTTGATGCCTTCGTGGGCCAGCAGCAAGGTGCCTTTGACGCCGTTGTCGAGCATGGCCTTGAGCAGCGGCTCACGCAGTTCGATGTAGTCTTCCAGGGTGACGAACTTGTACAGCGCCGCCACGACGATAGCTTGGGACATTCAGGTGGATCTCCAGGTGGTTGCCCTCGTAAGGGGCGGACCGGGTTTGACTTGAAAAAGCATGGGGGCGCTTTGCGCCCCTTTCGCGACACAAGGCCGCTCCTACAGGGGAATGCGGATTCCTGTAGGAGCGGCCTTGTTTCGCGAAAGGGCCGCAATGCGGCCCCCGGATTTTGCAGGATTGTACCAGAACGACGGAAAGGATTCAGTGCCCGCCGCCAGCACACACTGGCGAGGCCGGCGCCGCGCCCACCTTGGCCCACTCCTCGGCCGTGTAGGTGTGAATAGCCAGGGCGTGGATCTCGCCCATCAGCTCACCCATGGTGGCGTAGACCTTCTGGTGGCGCTTGACGCTGTTGAGCCCGGCAAACTGCTCGCTGACGATCACTGCCTTGTAGTGGGTTTCCTGGCCACGGCTGTGCATGTGGCTTTCGTTGAGCACTTCAAGGTGTTGCGGGGCCAGCGCGGCCAGTTGCTGCTCGATGCGTTGCTGCATGCTCATCGGCTATGACTCACTTCTTGGCCGGGGCGGCGGCCTTGCCTGCGTTCGGGTCCAGCTCCTTGGTCATGTCGTCCAGCAGCTTGTTGACCACCGGTACGGCCGGTTCCAGGCTGGTCTGGGTCAGCTGGGCCGACTGCTGGGTGACCTTGGGCATCTCACGCAGGACTTTCTTGCCCAGCGGCGACTCGTAGAACTTGACCAGGTCCTTGAGCTCCTGCTCGGTGAAGGTCTGGGTGTACAGGTCGACCATCTTCGGCTTCAGCTTGTTCCAGCCGATGGCGTTGTCCAGCGCGGCGTTGGCCTTGGCCTGGTAGCTCTCGAGCACCGGCTGCTTGGAAGCCGGGGCCTTGGTCTGGGCGAAACGCTGGGCGAACATCTGCTGGACCTGCATGTACACCGGGGTGCCCAGCTTGTCGGCATTGGCCAGGGTCAGGAATTTCTCGGCGGCAGCATTGTGGCTGGCGGTGGCAGCGAGTACCTGGCCGCTGGCACAGGCCAAGGCGACGGCAGCACAGAGGACACGGAGACGGGTCATTGCATTTCCTTCAGGAGGGGGAGGCGGTACCTCAGAGTAGAGCATTCTGCTCCCGTCAGGGCGCAGCGCTCAAGTGGCACGACGAGCGAATGAACCGCTCGATCGCATGAGGGCCTAAACTGCTGATTCTGACTGACAAAGGAGTGAACGCAGCATGAGCCGTATCGAGACAGACAGCCTGGGCCCGGTCGAAGTTCCTGAGGACGCCTACTGGGGCGCACAGACCCAGCGCTCGCTGATCAACTTTGCCATCGGCAAGGAACGCATGCCGCTCGCGGTGCTGCACGCCCTGGCACTCATCAAGAAATCCGCCGCGCGGGTCAACGACCGCAACGGCGACCTGCCCGCCGACATCGCCCGCCTGATCGAACAGGCTGCCGACGAAGTGCTCGATGGCGAACATGACGACCAGTTCCCGCTGGTGGTGTGGCAGACCGGCAGCGGTACCCAGAGCAACATGAACGTCAACGAGGTGATCGCCGGGCGCGCCAACGAGCTGGCCGGCAAGGGCCGCGGCGGCAAGGCGCCGGTGCACCCCAACGATCACGTCAACCGCTCGCAGAGCTCCAACGACTGCTTCCCCACCGCCATGCACATCGCCGCCGCCCAGGCGGTACACGACAAACTGCTGCCGGCGATTGCCGAGCTGTCGGCGGGGCTGGCCGAGCTGTCGGCGCGCCACGGCAAGCTGGTCAAGACCGGCCGCACGCACATGATGGACGCCACGCCGATCACCTTCGGCCAGGAGGTATCGGCCTTCGTCGCCCAACTCGACTACGCCCAGCGCGCCATCCGCGCCACCTTGCCGGCGGTGTGCGAGCTGGCCCAGGGCGGTACCGCCGTGGGCACCGGGCTGAACGCCCCGCATGGCTTTGCCGAAGCCGTGGCCGCCGAGCTGGCCGCCCTCTCCGGCCTGCCCTTCATTACCGCCCCCAACAAGTTCGCCGCCCTCGCCGGCCATGAGCCGCTGACCAGCCTGGCTGGTGCTCTGAAGACCCTGGCGGTGGCACTGATGAAGATCGCCAACGACCTGCGCCTGCTCGGCTCCGGCCCGCGCGCGGGGCTGGCAGAAGTACGCCTGCCGGCCAACGAACCTGGCAGCTCGATCATGCCGGGCAAGGTCAACCCGACCCAGTGTGAGGCCCTGTCGATGCTGGCCTGCCAGGTATTGGGCAACGACGCGGCAATCGGCTTTGCCGCCAGCCAGGGGCACCTGCAGCTGAACGTGTTCAAGCCGGTGATCATCCACAACCTGCTGCAGTCGGTAGAGCTGCTGGCCGATGGTTGCCGTAACTTCCAGCAGCACTGCGTGGCCGGCATCGAGCCGGATGCAGAGCAGATGGCGGCGCACCTGGAGCGCGGCCTGATGCTGGTAACGGCGCTGAACCCGCACATTGGCTATGACAAGGCGGCGGAGATTGCCAAGAAAGCCTACAGCGAGGGCAAGACCTTGCGTGAGGCAGCGCTGGAGTTGAAGTACCTGACCAATGAACAGTTCGACCAGTGGGTGAGGCCAGAGAACATGCTCGCGCCCGGTGGCAAAGGCTGACTCTGCCACGTGTCCTTACGCGGTCAATGTGGGAGCGGCCTTGCGTCGCGAAAGGGCTGCACAGCAGCCCCAGCAGTACCTGCAGCGATGCAAAAATCCAGGGGCCGCTTTGCGGCCCTTTCGCGACACAAGGCCGCTCCCACAAAGAGCGCGCAAGCCTATGCCAACCGTGCCCTTCTGGCCTTCCACCCGGCCACCAGCGAAGGCCCCAGTGCCACCAGGGTCGACCCAGCCACCACTGTCACCGCCCCTACATAGCCCAGGGTATTGATGTCCTCGGCCTGCACGTACTCCGGCCACACCACGGCCGCCAGCGCCACCGCGACAAAGGTCACCAGCGGCGTCAGCGCCAGCGTCGCACTCACCCGCGACGCCTCCCAATGCGCCAGCGCCTCGGCAAACGCGCCATACGCCACCAGGGTGTTCAGGCAGCAGGCCAGTAACAGCCAACCCTGCACCGGGGTCAATTGCAGCGCCTCCAGCGGATGCACCCATGGCGTCAGCAGCGCCGCGCAGGTCAGGTAGATGACCATCATTACCTGCTGCGAATGCCACACCGTCAGCAGCTGCTTCTGGCTCAAGGCATAGAACACCCAGATGCTGGTCGCCAGGAGAACGGTCAGCACCCCCGTGGTATAGGCACCAAGTGAGGTCAGCAGTTCTTCGAGGCGCTGGTTGAAGAACAGGCCGAAACCGCCCAGCAGCACCAGCAGGCCGATGCCCTGCCCCAGGCTGAAGCGCTCTTTGAATACCAGCACACTGGCCACCAGCAACAGCACCGGCCCCATCTGCACCACCAGCTGGGCGGTGCCAGGGCTCAGCAGGTTCAGGCCGATCAGGTACAGCACGTAGTTGCCCATCAGCCCGAGCACGGCCACTACGATCAGGGCCTTGCCCTTGGGCGCCAACTTGCGCAGCGAAGGCAGGCGCCGCTGGGCCGCCAGCCAGGCGAACAGCACGCCGCCGGAGACCAGCAGGCGGTACCAGGTGACGGTCATCGGGTCGACCACCTGCAGCACCTGCTTGAGTTTGATCGGCAGGATGCCCCAGAGCAGCGCGGTCAGCAGTGCCAGGAACAGGCCGTAGCCCCAACGGCCGGAAGTTGTGTGCATACAGTCCTCGAATTAGCCCTTGGTGGGGGTAACCGAATTCTAAGGGCTTGGCGCACCGAGCCGGAGGAAAATGCCGGGAAATTAATTCATCGGGTCATTCCCTCGCGGCATACCTGGCTATTTCTTGTCCTTGGCAAAGGCCGCTTCCAGGGCCTCGTTGATCGTACGCAGCACCTTCACCCGCGCCCAGCGCTTGTCGTTGGCCTCGACCAGTGTCCAGGGTGCGATCTCGCTGCTGGTGCGGTCGACCATGTCGCCCACGGCCTGGGTGTAGTCGTCCCACTTGTCGCGGTTGCGCCAGTCGTCTTCGGTGATCTTGTAGCGCTTGAACGGGATCTGCTCGCGCTCTTCAAAGCGCTCCAGCTGGGTCTGCTGGTCGATCGCCAGCCAGAACTTGACCAGCACCACGCCCGCATTGACCAACTGCTCTTCGAAATCGTTGATTTCGCCATAGGCGCGCATCCAGTCGGCTGGCGTGCAGAACCCCTCGATGCGTTCAACCAGCACTCGGCCGTACCAGGAGCGGTCGAAGATGGTGAACTTGCCACGCGCCGGAATGTGCCGCCAGAAGCGCCACAGGTACGGTTGCGCACGCTCTTCCTCGGTCGGCGCGGCAATCGGCACGATCCGGTACTGCCGAGGGTCGAGCGCGGCGGCGACGCGACGGATGGCACCGCCCTTGCCGGCAGCATCGTTGCCCTCGAAGGCTGCCACCAAGGCATGCCGGCGCATATGCTTGTGGCGCAGCAGGCCAGCCAGTCGGGCCTGCTCGGTGACCAGCTGTTCCTGATAGTCGTGCTTGTCCAGGCGCAACGTCATATCGAGCGCACCCAGCAGGTTGCGCTGGTCGATGCTGCGACCCAGCGGCGCGATATTGCCCTGGTGCTTGCCCTTGGGGTTGACGGCCAGTGCCGCCTGCAGGCTGTCGAGCAGAATGCGGCCCACGGCCAGGCTGCGGTAGTGCGGGTCGACACCTTCGACCACATGCCAGGGTGCGTAGTCGCGGCTGGTGCGGCGCAGCACACGCTCGCCGAAGCGCACGAAACGGTCGTAGGTTTCCGATTGCTGCCAGTCCAGCGGGCTGATCTTCCAGCTGTGCAGCGGGTCATCCTTGAGCGATTTCAGGCGCGCCTTCATCTGCTTCTTGGACAGGTGGAACCAGAACTTGATGATCAGCGCGCCTTCGTCGCAGAGCATCTGCTCCAGGCGCTCTGCCCCGGCAATGGCCTGGTCGAGCACGGCATCCTTGAACACGCCATGCACTCGGCCCTGGAGCATCTGGCTGTACCAGTTGCCGAAGAACACGCCCATCCGCCCTTTGGGCGGCAGCGCCCGCCAGTAGCGCCAGGCCGGGGGTCGGGCCAGTTCCTCGTCGGTCTGCTGGTCGAAGGTGAGCACGTCGATCATGCGGGGGTCCATCCACTCGTTGAGCAGCTTGACCGTTTCGCCCTTGCCGGCGCCTTCGACGCCATTGATCAGCACGATCACCGGGAAACGCGCCTGCTGCTTGAGTTCGTACTGGGCCTCCAGCAGCGCCTCGCGCAGGGCGGGGACTTCTGCGTCGTAGGTTTCCTTGTCGATGCTGTGACCGATTTCCGCGGATTCGAACATGCACTGGCTCCTTCATTGGATAAGCAAGACTAGCGGATTTGCAGAGTGCCTGTGCAAACGCGGCAGATGACATAAAATCCGCACATCCGCTGCAACCGAGCCAACCATGTCCACCCTCCTCCAGCATGCCCAGATCGACTGGGACGACCAGGGCCGCCCTCACTCGCGGCAGTACGACGACGTCTATTTCTCCAAGAACGAAGGCACCGACGAAACCCGCTACGTGTTCCTCGAGCAGACCCGCCTGGCGCAGCGCTTCGCCGACCTGGCGCCCCACGGCTGCCTGGTGATCGGCGAGACCGGTTTCGGCACCGGCATGAACTTCTTCTGCGCCTGGCAGCTGTTCGCCGAACAGGCCCATGCCGATGCGCGCCTGCATTTCATCAGCGTCGAGAAGTACCCGCTCGGCCATGACGACATGGCCCGCGCCGTGCGCCTGTGGCCCGAGATGGCGGCCTTCACCGAGCCGTTCCTGGCGCAGTACGTGGCGGTTCATCCCGGCTTCCAGCAATTCAGCTTCGACAATGGCCGGGTCACTCTGACCCTGCTGATCGGTGACGTACTGGAACAGCTGCCGCAGCTGGACGCGCAGATCGACGTGTGGTTCCTCGACGGCTTCGCCCCCGCGAAGAACCCCGACATGTGGACCCCCGAGCTGTTCGCGCAACTGGCCAGGCTGGCGCATGCCGGTACCGCCTTGGGCACCTTCACCACCACCGGCTGGGTACGTCGCGGGCTGATCGATGCCGGCTTCACCATGAAGAAGATCCCAGGCATCGGCAAGAAGTGGGAGGTGATGAGTGGCGAATACACCGGGCATCCCTTTCCGGCCAGCGCCGCGCCCTGGTACGCCCGCCCTGCTCCTTTGCCGGGCCCGCGCCAGGCGCTGGTGATCGGCGCGGGCCTTGCGGGCAGCGCCAGTGCCGCCAGCCTGGCCGCACGCGGCTGGCAGGTGACGGTACTGGAGCGCCACGATGCGCCTGCCCGGGAAGCCTCGGGCAACCCGCAAGGCGTGCTGTACCTGAAGCTGTCCGCCCATGGCACCGCCCTGTCGCAGATTATCCTGTCCGGCTTCGGCTTCACCCGGCGCCAGCTCGAACGCTTGCAGCGAGGCCGCGACTGGGACGCCTGCGGCGTGCTGCAACTGGCCTTCGACAGCAAGGAAGGCGAGCGCCAGGCCAAGCTTGCCGAGGCCTTCGACAGCAGTCTGCTACGTGCACTGACGCAGGCCGACGCCGAGGCGATTGCCGGGGTGGCGCTGCCGGCGGGCGGCCTGTTCTATCCGGAAGGTGGCTGGGTACACCCTCCCGCGCTGTGCGAGACGCAGTTGCAGCATCCGGGAATTCGCGTTCAGCTGCACCAGAACGTGATCGAACTGCGCAAGGCCGACGGCCTCTGGCAGGCGTGGGATGGCGAGCGCTTGCTGGCCAGCGCGCCGCTGGTGGTGCTGGCCGGGGCCGCCGATGTGCGCCGTTTCGAGCCTTGCGCGCAATTGCCGCTCAAGCGCATTCGCGGGCAGATCACCCGCCTGCCGGCGACTGCGGCCAGCCGCGAATTGCGCACGGTTGTCTGTGCCGATGGTTACGTTGCACCGCCCCGGGAAGGTGAGCACACCTTGGGCGCCAGTTTCGACTTCCACAACGACGACCTGACGCCGACGGTCGCCGAGCACCAGGGCAACCTGGCGTTGCTGGATGAAATTTCCACCGATCTGGCCTCGCGCTTGGGTGCACAGGCACTCGACGTCGAGCAGTTGCAGGGCCGTGCAGCGTTTCGTTGTACCAGTCCCGACTACCTGCCGATTGTCGGGCCAGTGGCCGACCCTGCGTTGTTTGCCGAGGCCTATGCCGTGCTTGGCAAGGATGCGCGGCAGGTGCCGGAGGTGGCGTGCCCGTGGCTGGACGGGCTGTATGTGAACAGTGGGCATGGCTCGCGGGGATTGATCACAGCGCCGTTGAGTGGCGAGCTGATTGCTGGCTGGGCCAGTGGTGAACCGCTGCCGCTGCCACGGGCGGTGGCCGAGGCCTGCCATCCGAACCGGTTCATGCTGCGCAAGCTGATTCGCGGGAAGTGAGTAGGGCTGGGAGTGTCTGTCGGTAGTCTGGTGGGGGCATTGAGATCGAGCGTCGCCCGCGCGGCGCTCGATCTCACAGGCGACACAACTTTAACGGCTTCACTTCAGCCTCACCCCCCAGTTATAACAGATTGATCTAAAACTCCCACAAACCACACGGGTCAGTTCCTTACAGGGTGCCCTAATCCGGGGCACTCATTCCCCAACGGAAAAACCGGTAAGGACCTATGTGCGGATTAGCAGGAGAGTTGCGTTTCACCCCCATCGACCAAGCCCCTCGCCCAGCCGACCTAGCTGCGGTAGAGCGGATCACCCATCACCTGGCGCCCCGCGGCCCCGATGCCTGGGGCTTCCATAGCCAGGGCCCGATCGCCCTCGGCCACCGCCGGCTGAAGATCATGGACCTGTCTGACGGTTCGGCACAGCCGATGGTCGACAACACCCTGGGCCTGTCGCTGGCCTTCAACGGCGCCATCTACAACTTCCCCGAGCTGCGCCAGGAGCTGCAGGACCTGGGCTACCAGTTCTGGTCCGAAGGCGACACCGAAGTGTTGCTCAAGGGCTACCACGCCTGGGGCGCGGCCTTGCTGCCCAAGCTCAACGGCATGTTCGCCCTGGCTATCTGGGAGCGCGACAACCAGCGCCTGTTCCTGGCCCGCGACCGCCTCGGCGTCAAGCCGCTGTACCTGTCGCGCAACGGCGAGCGCCTGCGCTTCGCCTCGACCCTGCCGGCGCTGCTCAAGGGTGGCGACATCGACCCGATGATCGACCCGGTGGCGCTCAACCATTACCTCAACTTCCATGCCGTGGTGCCTGCACCGCGCACGTTGCTGGCCAATGTGCAGAAGCTGGAGCCCGGCACCTGGATGCGCGTCGACCGTCACGGTGAAGTCGAGCGCCAGACCTGGTGGCAGCTGAAGTACGGCCCCAACCTGGACGAGCGCGACCTCGACCTGGAAGACTGGACCACCCGCGTGCTCGACGCCACCCGCGATGCCGTGGCGATCCGCCAGCGCGCCGCCGTGGACGTGGGTGTGCTGCTGTCGGGCGGCGTCGACTCCAGCCTGCTGGTCGGCCTGCTGCGCGAAGTCGGCGTGGACGACCTGTCGACCTTCTCCATCGGCTTCGAGGATGCCGGCGGCGAACGCGGGGACGAATTCCAGTATTCCGACCTGATCGCCAAGCATTACGGCACCCGCCACCACCAGCTGCGCATCGCCGAACACGAGATAATCGATCAGCTGCCGGCCGCCTTCCGCGCCATGAGCGAGCCGATGGTCAGCCACGACTGCATCGCCTTCTACCTGCTGTCGCGGGAGGTGGCCAAGCATTGCAAGGGCGTGCAGAGCGGCCAGGGCGCCGACGAGCTGTTTGCCGGCTACCACTGGTACCCGAAAGTGGACGGTGCCGACGATGCCTTCGCCGCCTACCGTGACGCCTTCTTCGACCGCAGCCATGACGAGTACCGCGACACGGTCCAGGCCCCTTGGCTGCTGGAAACCGACGCAGCCGGCGATTTCGTCCGCGAGCACTTCGCCCGCCCCGGTGCGCCTGATGCGGTGGATAAAGCGCTGCGCCTGGACAGCACGGTGATGCTGGTCGACGACCCGGTCAAACGGGTCGATAACATGACCATGGCCTGGGGCCTGGAGGCGCGCACGCCGTTCCTCGACTACCGCCTGGTCGAGCTGTCGGCACGCATTCCGGCCCGCTTCAAGCTGCCCGACGGTGGCAAGCAGGTGCTCAAGCAGGCCGCACGTCGGGTCATCCCCCATGAGGTGATCGACCGCAAGAAGGGCTACTTCCCGGTGCCCGGCCTCAAGCACCTGGAAGGCGCGACCCTGGGCTGGGTGCGCGACCTGCTGACCGACCCTAGCCAGGACCGCGGCCTGTTCAACCCGGCGATGCTCGACCGCCTGCTGAGCAACCCGCACGGTCAGCTCACCCCACTGCGTGGCTCCAAGCTGTGGCAACTGGCGGCCCTGAACCTGTGGCTCAGCGAACAAGGAATCTGACCGATGAAAGCCCACGAGATCGCCTACGGTCAGCGCCTGCTGCGCGGCCAGGCGCCGTCCTACGAGCGCCTGCAGGCGCGCCTGGCCGGCGACGGCAGCGAGCCCCACGACCAACCGCGGGCCTTGCACTGTGGCTGGGGGCGGCTGCTGATCGGCCACACCTACCCCGACCCCGCCAGCCTGGCCGCCGCACTGCAAGACGAACGCCCCGGCGAGCGCGACATCGCCTTGTACGTGGCCGCTCCTCAGCAGCTGCTGGCGCAGGCGCCGCAGCAGCTGTTCCTCGACCCATCCGATACTTTGCGCCTGTGGTTCACCGACTACCGCCCGGCGCAGCGGGTGTTCCGCGGCTTCCGTGTGCGCCGGGCGCAGAATCCTGGCGACTGGCAGGCGATCAACACCCTGTACCAGGCCCGCGGCATGCTGCCGGTCGACCCCGACCTGCTCACCCCACGCCACCTTGGTGGCCCGGTGTACTGGCTGGCCGAGGATGAAGACAGCGGCGCTGTGATCGGCAGTGTCATGGGCCTGAACCACAGCAAGGCATTCGACGACCCCGAACACGGCAGCAGCCTGTGGTGCCTGGCAGTAGACCCGCAATGCACCCGCCCGGGCGTCGGAGAGGTGCTGGTGCGTCATCTGATCGAACACTTCATGAGCCGTGGCCTGGCGTATCTGGACCTGTCGGTGCTGCACGACAACCGTCAGGCCAAGCGCCTGTACGAGAAGCTCGGTTTCCGCAACCTGCCGACCTTCGCGGTCAAGCGCAGGAATGGCATCAACCAGCAGCTATTCCTCGGCCCCGGCCCGGAAGCCGGCCTCAACCCCTACGCCCGCATCATTGTCGACGAAGCCTTGCGCCGGGGTATCGAGGTGCAAGTAGACGATGCGGCTGGCGGCCTGTTCACCCTCAGCCTCGGCGGCCGCCGAATTCGCTGCCGCGAATCGCTGAGCGACCTCACCAGCGCCGTGACCATGACCCTTTGCCAGGACAAGCGCCTGACCCAGCACGCCCTTCACAATGCAGGGTTGCAGGTGCCGGCGCAGCAGCTGGCGGGCAACGCCGACGACAACCTGGCGTTTCTCGACGAGCATGGCGCGGTGGTGGTCAAGCCGGTAGATGGCGAACAGGGCCAGGGCGTAGCCGTAAACCTCACCTGCATCGAGGAAGTGACCCAGGCGGTGGAAAACGCCCGCCGCTTCGACAGCCGCGTGCTGCTGGAGAGCTTCCATGCCGGCAGCGACCTGCGCGTCCTGGTAATCGGCTATGAGGTAGTGGCAGCGGCAATTCGCCACCCGGCCCAGGTGATAGGTGATGGCAAGCACAATATCCGTCAACTGATCGAAGCGCAGAGCCGTCGGCGCCAGGCGGCGACCGGCGGCGAAAGCCGCATCCCGCTGGACGACGAGACCGAGCGCACTCTGCGCGGTGTGGGCCTGGGCTACGACGATGTGCTGCCGGCCGGGCAGCGCCTGGCGGTGCGGCGCACGGCCAACCTGCACACCGGGGGTACTTTGGAAGACGTCACCGAGCGCCTGCACCCGGTGTTGGCCGATGCCGCGGTGCGTGCCGCGCGGGCGCTGGAGATTCCGGTGGTGGGCCTGGATTTCATGGTCCGTGATGCCGAGCACCCGGAGTACGTGATCATCGAAGCCAACGAGCGGGCCGGCCTGGCCAACCATGAACCACAGCCCACGGCTGAGCGGTTTGTCGACCTGCTGTTCCCGCATAGCCGGGCTTTGGCATGAATCGGTGTTGAGGCCTTC
>NZ_JBKGGW010000060.1:0-17850 GCF_052041945.1 Pseudomonas sp. SMN11
TTTTCTCCAGAGCCCCCCCCCAAACCCCCCCGACACCGGCAACATCTCACCATTAGGCAGAAATCTCTCCAAAGGCCCACAAAACCCTCTACCCTGCAGTGCGTTCCCCCATCGAACCGCGTATGATGCGCGGCCTTTTGGCGCGTTCGCCGCCAGAACCCTGTTTTCATTCCTACACCGGGAGGTGCCCAGATGAGTGAGCAAGACCTGCAAAATACCGAAATCACCCCGCCAGCCGGCGAAAAGCTGCAGAAAGTGCTGGCGCGCATCGGCGTCGGTTCGCGCCGTGACGTCGAAGCCTGGATCAGCCAGGGCCGCATCAAGGTCAACGGCGTCGAGGCCACCCTCGGCCTGCGCGTCGACCTGCACGACGCCATCACCGTCGACGGCAAGCTGATCAAGCGCGAAGAGGCCGCCGAGGCCACGCGCCGGGTGATCATGTACAACAAGCCCGATGGCGAGATCTGCACCCGTGACGACCCGGAAGGCCGCCCGACCGTGTTCGACCGCCTGCCGCGGCCGAAGGAAGGCCGCTGGATCAACATCGGCCGCCTGGACATCAACACCACCGGCCTGCTGCTGTTCACCACCGACGGCGAACTGGCCAACCGCCTGATGCACCCGTCCTACGAGATGGACCGCGAGTACGCCGTGCGCGTGCGGGGTGAAGTCGACGACGAGATGATCGATCGCCTGAAAGCGGGCGTGATGCTCGAAGACGGCCCGGCAAAGTTCACCGACATCCAGAAGGCGCCGGGTGGCGAAGGCTTCAACCACTGGTACCACTGCGTGGTGATGGAAGGCCGTAACCGCGAAGTACGCCGCCTGTGGGAATCGCAGGGCATGGTGGTCAGCCGCCTGAAGCGGGTGCGTTTCGGCCCGGTGTTCCTCAACTCCGACCTGCCGATGGGCCGTTGGCGCGAAATGACCCAGGGCGAAATCGACATTCTCGCCGCTGAAGTGGGCTTGCAGCCGGTAGCGCTGCCGACCCTGAACCTCAAGGCCAAGGACAAGATGGAGCGCCTGCAGCGCAAGTCGAGCCGGCCGATGGGGCGCAACGAGCGTGTTCGCAGCCTGCGCCCGGCCCATGAAGGTGGTGCTACAGCCGCTGAGCGTCCGGCACGTCAGCCACGTGATACCTCGGGTGAGCGCCCAGCACGTCAGTCGCGCGACGAAGCGCCGCGCAAAGGCAGCCGTGGCAGCGCCGTGGCCGAACGCCCGAGCGAAATGCGCAAGCGCCCGGGCAAACCAGACGGTGACAAGCCGGCCAGCCGTGGCCGCAGCAAGCCTCGCGGTTGATCGCTCTGTGCAGCAATGACAAACCAGCCCTCGGGCTGGTTTTTTTATGCCTGCGAGAAGTAGGGGCTGCTTTGCGGCCCTTTCGCGACACAAGGCCGCTCCTACAGAAAGCATGCAGCTCTTGTAGGAGCGGCCTTGTGTCGCGAAGCGGCCCCAAGATATTGAAGAAAAAGAAATTTTCGGACGACTGGCAAGTTTCCAAACCACTATGTAAAGAAACTTATACAGAACTAGCCGAATTCAGCCCGCATTCCGGATTTTCCCTGTTCGTGTAAACAGAACTTGCCGCGCCTTGCGTCACCAGGCCCCAACCTCGATCAGGCTCCATCTTGCCCAAACCCCCGTACCACGGTGATATAGCGCTCATTGCCGTGTGCAAAAGCCCGACCGCAGAGCCGGGCCAACAGAACAACAAATGGAGGCGCCATGTACGCCGATCACTTCGCCTTTTCAGGCTCCTACCACAGGATCGCTGCGTTTTTTCCCGAGGAAACGATGCAACGCGTTGACGTCTGCGCGTTTGCAGGGGTATACAGTGCGCCGCGTTTTACCTGTGACCCTCTTGCGTACCGCGCACTCTTGCCCATACCTGGCTGATCCGCCCCGGCGGCAACCGTTGGCAAGAAACCCAAGGTAACCACCTTGCCCATTCCGCTGCGCCACGAGCGCGGTGGGTCCGATTCCGTCACAGATAAAAACAATGCAGGTGACTTCGTTCATGAGTGGACAAAACATGCATTCAGGCGAGCTCAAACGGGGCCTGAAGAACCGCCACATCCAGTTGATCGCCCTCGGCGGCGCGATTGGTACCGGCCTGTTTCTCGGCTCGGCAGGCGTGATGAAATCCGCCGGCCCGTCGATGATCCTTGGCTACGCTATCTGCGGCTTCATCGCTTTCATGATCATGCGCCAGCTCGGCGAGATGATCGTCGAAGAGCCGGTGGCCGGTTCCTTCAGCCACTTTGCGCACACCTACTGGGGCGGCTTCGCCGGCTTCCTGTCGGGCTGGAACTGCTGGGTACTGTACATTCTGGTAGGGATGTCGGAGCTTTCGGCGGTCGGCAAGTATGTCCACTACTGGTGGCCGGAGATCCCGACCTGGGTTACCGCTGCCGCGTTCTTCTTGCTGATCAACGCCATCAACCTGATGAACGTGAAGTTCTTCGGTGAGGCCGAATTCTGGTTCGCCATCATCAAGGTGGTCGCCATTGTCAGCATGATCGGCCTGGGTGCCTACCTGTTGACCAGCGGCAGCGGCGGCCCAGAGGCTACCGTGGC
This sequence comes from Pseudomonas sp. SMN11, assembly GCF_052041945.1. Classification (NCBI taxonomy): domain Bacteria; kingdom Pseudomonadati; phylum Pseudomonadota; class Gammaproteobacteria; order Pseudomonadales; family Pseudomonadaceae; genus Pseudomonas; species Pseudomonas sp. SMN11. The sequence continues at coordinate 2,578 of NZ_JBKGGW010000060.1, forward strand.
CAACCTGTGGTCGCACGGCGGGTTCTTCCCGAACGGTGTCAGCGGGCTGGTGATGGCCCTGGCCTTCATCATGTTCTCCTTCGGTGGCTTGGAAATGCTCGGCTTTACCGCTGCCGAAGCCGATAAGCCGAAAACCGTGATCCCCAAGGCGATCAACCAGGTCATCTACCGCATCCTGATCTTCTATGTCGGTGCCCTGGTGGTGCTGCTGTCGCTGACCCCGTGGGATAACCTGGTCGCCAGCATCGACGCTTCCGGTGGCAGCTATGGCAGTAGCCCGTTCGTGCAGGTGTTTTCGCTGCTGGGCAGTGACGTGGCCGCCAACCTGCTGAACTTCGTGGTGCTGACCGCAGCGCTGTCGGTGTACAACAGCGGTACCTACTGCAACGCCCGCATGCTGCTGGGCATGGCCGAGCAGGGCGATGCCCCGGCTTCGCTGGCCAAGGTCGACAAGCGCGGCGTGCCGGTGCGTTCGATCCTGGTGTCTGCGGCGGTGACCCTGATCGCCGTGCTGCTCAACTACCTGATGCCGCAGAACGCCCTGGAACTGCTGATGTCGCTGGTAGTGGCGACCCTGGTGATCAACTGGGCGATGATCAGCTACTCGCACCTGAAGTTCCGCCAGCATGTGGACCGCAGCGGCCAGAAGCCGCTGTTCAAGGCGCTGTGGTACCCGTACGGCAACTATGTGGTGCTGGCCTTTGTGGTATTGATCCTCGGCATCATGCTGATGATCCCGGGCATCCAGGTGTCGGTGTATGCGATTCCGGTCTGGCTGTTTGCGATGTTTGTGGTGTACATGGTCAAGCCGCGTCGCCAGGCGCAGGCGGGTCGGACTGCCGGTCACGCGGCCAAGTAAGCCGCTAGAGCTAGTCGTGAAACCCGAAGCCAGGTGCCTGGCTTCGGGTTTTTTTTGCCTTGTCCCAAAGCCCGGCAGACGATGCCGGGTAGTAGCCGAATAGTGCCTGGTGCAGCCCCCCTTAGCCAATGCTGCAGCTATTTGCGAGCAGGGTCTCAGGCACACATGACTACCGATAATCCTCACTCCACACTGTCTGATGCAAGTGCGCAACTGCGCAGCTTTCAGGATGGCTTTATCACCAGACGCCTTCCTGGTTGGTTGAAAAAACTCGACCCTGCGCGGTTTGCCTTGTTGAGCGAGGCGTTGCACGCTGGGCTTGCAACGCGTCGGCAACTCTCTGCAATTTTTTCCAGGGTGCAAAACATCGATGAGTTCGCCAAGCAACGAATTGTTGATCGGTTTGGGCTGAGTACGGCACCCGATAAGCTGTTTCTGCGGCAGTGGTACACCTATGCATCGCCCACCGTGCATTGGGCTACCAGTCGGCTACCGATTCAAGACCGCGACTGGTACGACATTTCGTTGCTATGGGCGGCTTTACAGAACTTCAGCTATGACCACATCACGATGAAAGGGGATTGCGTGGTCGACATGGTCGGCAACACAGATGCTCAGCTCTCAGCCACGGCATTTGTCCAGGCATGCCGCAGTCTTGATATTGGCGCTCAATACCAGAAGCACTTGCAATCTGTACTGAAGTCGCCAGGGGAGAGCGGTGCTAACGGGCAGGGCTTTGCTGAATTGCTGCAAAGGCAGATACGTTCGATGATGCTGGTCGATGCGCTCAAGGCGCACTCGGATGGTGTCCTCAGTGAGGTGCAACTGGAGTGGGTGATCGACGTCTATCGTCAAGGCCTCCCTGGCCGACTGGCGGGTGCGCCCGTGGTTGCCAGAAAACTGCAGATACTGGGTTGCGAGCTTCAGCAGATTGTTGTGTTCGATGTGATCGATGAGGGGTTTTTCCGTAATACCAGCAAAGCCGTGCTGGTTTACATACCTGCCGATCCGCAAGGCCCCTGGAGCGTGAGCAACGATCTCGAGACGTTTGCCCGCAGGGTGCTGGGGCGTCGTTTGCGCGATGAGCAGTATCGCAAGTTTTTCAGTCGCTTTGTGCGCAGGCGTGACAGCCAGCATTTTTTTTCCGAAGTGCAGAAACGACTGGGCGATATCGCCGACTTTGCTACCCGGGACTTGGATCAACACATGACGCGTGATCTGGATTCGCTATTCCAGGGACTGGCGATTGGGCGGATCAGGCAGATCATGGATGACGCTTCAATGATTGCGGTCCCTGTGGCTCAGGTCGACGCTGCTGCGCAGGCGGAGCATGACCGGCGCATGGCCGCCGAGGGATGGGCGGGCTTGACGCTTGCGAGCCTTTTTGTGCCGCAATTGGGCGTGATCCTGCTGGCGGTGATGGCCTGGGACCTGCTGGACGAGACGTTTCAAGCTGTGGCGGATTGGCGCGAGGGTGACGATGCTGCAGCGCTGGACCACCTGCTCAACGTGGGCAAGAGCCTGGCCATGGTGGCGGCGGTGGGAGCAGCAGGTGCGACCATGCGACATGTGTGGCAGCGTGCGGTAATGGTGGACGACATGGTGCCTGCTGTACTGGAAGACGGCAATGAAAAGCTGTGGAACCAGGATCTTGCACCTTATGTAAGTCAGCCACCACCAGTGACTGCGGTGGTTGATGCGCAGGGTATCTACCGCCAGGACGTGCACAGCTGGATTGAGATGGATGGGGATTACTACCAGGTAAGTGAACGCGTTGACGGGGAATGGTACCTTCGTCCGCACGCGAATCATTCGCCTCAGCTGGAGCACAATGGCGCCGGGGCATGGCGGCTCTGGAGCGAGCGGCCAGAGCAATGGAGTGATACTCAAAGGATGTTCAGCCGACTGGGCAGCCAATGCGCTCGGCTTCCGCGCAGCTTGGTTGACCATGTGATTGCCGTGCATGGCCTCAGCGATTTGCATCTGAGAGCGTTGCACGTTTTTGGCCAGGCTCCTGAGGTTGAGCTGATTGATACCGTAAACCGGTTCCTGATGGCCGAGCGTGTGGCTGATCTGCAGCGATGCTTGCGGTCCGGTGAGCAGATCGCGGACCAGCCTTTATTGCTCAAGGCGCTTGAGCTCCCTGGTTCCGCCGGGTTGGCGGATGATGGCCTGGCGCAAGTCGTTGCCGATCATCGACGGCAGCTGTTCCAGATGCTTTATGACCCTTTGGACATTATGGATGAAACTACTCGTCCTTTGCGGCGGGCCTTTGCCAGCCTGCACCAACTGGCTGCGAAGCAGATGGTGGAGGAAGCGAGTGAGGCCCAGCGCATCCAGATGGCAGATTCCGGGCGTGTGCCGCTGGCCATGGCGTTGGCCGCGCGGGAGCGGGTTTTGCGTATTAGGGTGGCGCGAGTGGGGGAAGGCTTGTGGATCGACGTGCCGCAGACGTTCGATTTTGCCAGGGCGGTGCTCAAGCTTTTGCAGGGGCTGCCTGGCGTGCCTGCTGACAAAAGCTGGCACTTGATAGATGCGCAAGGCCGATTGGCATTTCCCGCGACGAGCAGCCAGCACACTGGATCAAACTTGCTCTACCAAGACGGTGCGTTCTGGTTGCGAGATGCGCAGGGCAACGATGAAAGTTCACCAGGAGAACTGTTTGAAACCCTGGCTGATACATTCAGCACAGTAGAGCGAGCTGCCATGGGGCTTGAAGAGCCCTTTGCCATCAGCCTTCGGCAAGCAGTGGCGAGGCAGTGGGTAACAGGACGGCAGGGCATCGAGAAGCTGTTTGGAGGTGACCACCCTACGGCGCCCTTCTTGCTGCCCAGGCGTCTAGATGATGGCAGGATAGGTTATCCACTTTCAGGCGGCGGTCGGTTGTTCGGCAGCCGTCCGCCCGCCGCGCTACCAGCCCGGCTACGAACGTTGTGCGCTGGTGCCAGTGACGAGCAGATCGAGGCGTGGCTCAGTGCAGCGGGGCCTGAGAATGCCGAGACGGCAATACGTGAATTTGAGAGCCAGCTTAAAGTATTGAAAACAAGCTTGACGCGTTGGCAGCGGCTCGGTGCGTTCAAGCTTGAATGGTTGGCGCGTTATGGCTTTCGCAAAACACTGATTGCGCGGTGGCGTGTTTCGATACTCGGAAAATTTCTGGATCTCAAGGTGCCAAGCGCGCTATGGGATATAGGGATGGGGTTTCAGCAGCTTCCTGAGCTCCCGGAGTCCATCGTCTTTCCACACGTTACCCAGTTCGCGCTGAGAGACTCCGAGTTGACGGAAATTCCCGAGAAGTTTTTTCGTGCGTTCCCGAACTTGCAGGAGCTTGACCTGACCAATGGTGAAATTCGCAATATTTCCTTGCCCCCCTTTCTTCGTGGGCAGTTGAGGTCATTGGACTTGTCAGGGAACAGAATTAAACTGGACGCCCGGCAGGTGGAGGTGCTGGAAAGTTGCACGGCGCTGTTGTACCTAAACTTGTCCAATAACCCGCTTAAAGTAGGCTTTTCAATCAGCGGGATGCCGGAGTTGAGATCATTGTTGCTTCGTTCTACCCGACTCCCGGGCATGCCGGGGGGAGTGTTGAGGCACCAGAAATTGTCAAGGTTAGAACTGACAGACAGTACTATCACCTCATTCGACCCGGACTTTTGGGCGTCACCCATCGTGCGCAGGGGAAGATTCCGGGTAGGAATGCGCGGTGAAACAGTGAGGCGGTGGTATGACCCAGAGAGTATTCTGAATCCTGTGCCTCAGCGTTATCAGTGGGAGGACGCTGTGGATCTGGAGTTCAGGGATGATCTGGCATCGTTGTGGCAGAGTATTGAAGAACTGCCCGGCTCGCATAATTTTTTCGACCTGCTCAAACGCTTGAGTACATCTGCAGAGTTCGCCTCTGACAACGGTGCGAATGAGCTTGCTTATCGGGTGCAGGAAATGATGGAGGCGATCAAGGAAGCCGGCGATTCGCTTGTGATCACGGAGGATGAACTTGCCACGATCGTTGAAAACAAGCTGGCGCAGGAGACTGGATTGAATGCAGGCAGGGAAAGACTGATGGCCGACACCCGTGAGCAATACAGCTTCAGGGCTGATTTTTTCAGGGAGTCGGAGGTCAATGCCTGTGGTGATGATGCGCTATCTCATTTTATCGATCTTGAGATGAAGATCCAGACGTGGAGGCTTATCCGAAATCCTGAAGCTCACTCGGAGGCAGAGTTGTTGAGGGTCGGTGGTCAATTTTGGCGGATGCAAAAGCTGGATGAGTTTTCTTCGATGCATGCTTTTAGTTTGGGAATGGCTGCGAAGTCGGTCGACGTGCAGTTGATGTATCGAATCGAGCTGTACGATGACCTGCAACTTCCCATCCGCCGTCCTGTTATGCGTTTTACCGGTGAGTTTGACCGAAGGGCTGTAGACCGTCCTGGGGTGTTGAGGGACATCCGGGAGCATCAAGTGGTTGCCGAAATGGCCCCATGGTTTTGTGAGCAAGCGTACTGGCGAAAATACCTTGAGCAGACGTCGCCTGCACGCTTCAAGTTACCAGCACAACGAATCATCGAAAAGAATCGATTACATGAGGCCGATGATGCAGAGGGCATGGAGGCATTTAACAAGTGGGAGGCGGACTGGTTGCATGATCAGCGTATGGCGTTGACCGAGGCGGCCATGCAGCGCGCGGCATATATGTGGAATGTTAACATCACTGAATGAATGTTGCGGGGGCAGGCGCAATTCCAGGAGTGCTTACTCCCTATATCTGCCCCAGCAGCCAGCCACGAAAAGCCTTCAGCGACGGCAGCGCTTCATTTCGCGAAGGGTAGACCAGGTAATAGCTACGCTGGCTGGCAATAGCGCTGCCGGGGCTGTACAGCTCGCCCTTGCTCAGTTCTTCATCAACCAGGATTCTTGGCACCAGGCCGATCCCGATCCCGGCCCGTACCGCCTGGATCAGGTGCGAGGTCAATTCGAAACTTGGTCCCAGGCGCATCGCCCGGTGCGGCAGGCCATGGTGCGAGAACCATTCGCCCCAGGCATGCGGGTTGTTGGCCACGTTGAGCAGCACCTCCTGGCTGATGCGCGCTGGTCCCCAGCCCTGGGTATCGGCGCCGGCCTCAGGCGGTAGGATCACCACCAGTTCCTCGGCATGCAGGCGATGGCAGATGAGCCCCGGTAAGTCATGGCTGGCCACGCCGATGGCGGCGTCGATTTCGCTGGTGTCGAAGTTGATCGCTTCGATGCGTGAATGAATATGTACCAGCATGCCCGGGTGGGCGCTGTAGAACGCATGCAGGCGCGGCAGCAGCCACTTCGAGCCGAAGGTGGGCAGGGTGGCCAGCCGCAGTGTGCCGACCCCGGACTGGTAGGCCAGCGCTTGCAAGGTGGCGCTGCGGATGCGCCCCAGTGCTTCGCTCAACTCGCGCTGGTACAGCCGGCCGACGTCGGTCAGCTGCACCTGGCGGCCCTCGCGGCGGAACAGGGTCAGGCCCAGTTGCTGCTCCAACGCTTGTACCTGGCGGCTGACCGCGCTCTGGGTCAGTGACAGTTCGGCGGCGGCGCGGGTGTAGCTTTCATGCCGGGCAGCGGCCTCGAAAGCCAGCAGCAGCGACATGGACGGAGTCAGGTGGCGGTAATTCATTCATAAAAGTCATTGATAGCGGCAGGATTATCCGTTTGCCCCCGAAGCGAAACTACAGGAACATTGGCCTATACGTCATCCCTGCATGAAACAATGCATGCCGGCACGACAGGATTCCCGTGAATTAGCCCATATCAAGAGGCCATCCTTCGATGATCGCCCAGCTGTCGACCCTTGCGCCGAGCGCCAACTACCCCGAATTCCTCGAAGCCTTGCGCAACAGCGGCTTCCGCGGCCAGATCAGCGCCGACTACGGCACCCGTACGGTGCTGGCCACCGACAACTCGATCTACCAGCGCCTGCCCCAGGCGGCGGTGTTCCCGCTGGACGCCGACGATGTGGCGCGCGTTGCCACGCTGATGGGCGAGCCGCGCTTCCAGCAGGTCAAGCTGACGCCGCGTGGTGGCGGCACCGGCACCAACGGCCAGTCGCTGACTGACGGTATCGTCGTCGACCTGTCGCGGCACATGAACCAGATCCTCGAAATCAACGTCGAGGAGCGCTGGGTGCGGGTCCAGGCCGGTACCGTCAAGGACCAGCTCAACGCAGCGCTCAAGCCCCACGGTCTGTTCTTCGCCCCTGAGCTGTCCACCTCCAACCGCGCTACCGTCGGCGGCATGATCAACACCGACGCCAGCGGCCAGGGCAGCTGCACCTACGGCAAGACCCGCGATCACGTGCTGGAGCTGCACAGCGTGCTGCTTGGTGGCGAGCGCCTGCACAGCCTGCCGATCGACGACGCCGCGCTGGCGCAGGCCTGCGCCGCGCCCGGCCGGGTCGGCGAGGTGTACCGCATGGCCCGGGAGATCCAGGAAACCCAGGCCGATCTGATTGAAAGCACCTTCCCCAAGCTCAATCGCTGCCTGACCGGCTATGACCTCGCGCATCTGCGTGACGAGCAGGGCCGATTCAACCTCAACAGCGTGCTGTGCGGTGCCGAGGGTTCGCTGGGCTATGTGGTCGAAGCCAAGCTCAATGTGCTGCCGATCCCGAAATACGCCGTGCTGGTCAACGTGCGCTACACAAGCTTCATGGACGCGCTGCGCGACGCCAACGCACTGATGGCGCTCAAGCCGCTGTCGATCGAAACGGTCGACTCCAAGGTGCTGATGCTGGCGATGAAGGACATCGTCTGGCACAGCGTGGCCGAATACTTCCCGGCCGACCCCGAGCGCCAGACCCTGGGCATCAACCTGGTGGAGTTCTGCGGCGACGAGCCGGCCGAGGTCAACGCCCGGGTCCAGGCGTTCATCGACCACCTGCAGAGCGACACCAGCGTCGAGCGCCTGGGCCACACCCTGGCCGAGGGCGCCGAGGCGGTGACTCGCGTCTACACCATGCGCAAGCGCTCGGTGGGCCTGCTGGGCAACGTCGAGGGCGAAGTGCGCCCGCAGCCGTTCGTGGAAGACACGGCCGTGCCGCCGGAGCAACTGGCGGACTACATCGCTGACTTCCGTGCGCTGCTCGATGGCTACGGCCTGGCCTACGGCATGTTCGGCCACGTCGATGCCGGCGTGCTGCACGTGCGCCCGGCGCTGGACATGAAAGACCCGGCCCAGGCCGCCTTGGTCAAGCCGATTTCCGATGCAGTGGCGGCGCTGACCAAAAGCTACGGAGGCCTGCTGTGGGGTGAGCACGGCAAGGGACTGCGTTCGGAATACGTGCCGGAGTACTTCGGTGAACTGTACCCGGCGCTGCAGCGGCTGAAGGGCGCCTTCGACCCGCACAACCAGCTCAATCCGGGCAAGATCTGCACGCCGCCGGACAGCGCCGAGGGCCTGACCAAGGTCGACGGCGTGACCCTGCGTGGTGACCTCGACCGCACCATCGACGAGCGCGTGTGGCAGGACTTCCCCAGCGCCGTGCATTGCAACGGCAACGGCGCCTGCTACAACTACGACCCCAACGATGCCATGTGCCCTTCGTGGAAGGCCACCCGCGAACGCCAGCATTCGCCCAAGGGCCGTGCCTCGCTGATGCGCGAATGGCTGCGCCTGCAGGGCGAGGCCAACATCGACGTGCTGGCGGCAGCGCGCAACAAGGTGTCGTGGCTCAAGGGTCTGCCGGCGCGGCTGCGCAACAACCGCGCCCGCAACCAGGGCCAGGAAGACTTTTCCCACGAGGTGTACGACGCCATGGCCGGCTGCCTGGCGTGCAAATCGTGCGCCGGGCAATGCCCGATCAAGGTTAACGTGCCGGACTTCCGCTCGCGCTTCCTTGAGCTGTACCACGGCCGCTACCAGCGCCCGCTGCGTGACTACCTGATCGGCTCGCTGGAATTCACCATCCCGTACCTGGCCCATGCACCTGGCCTGTACAACGCGGTGATGGGCTCGAAGTGGGTCGGCAAGCTGCTGGCGGACAAGGTCGGCATGGTCGACAGCCCGCTGATCAGCCGCTTCAACTTCCAGTCGACCCTGACCCGCTGCCGTGTCGGCGTGGCCAGTGTGCCAGCCCTGCGCGAACTGACCCCGGCCCAGCGTGAGCGCAGCATCGTGCTGGTACAGGATGCCTTCACCCGCTACTTCGAGACGCCGCTGCTGGCCGCGTTCATCGAGCTGGCCCATCGCCTGGGCCACCGGGTGTTCCTGGCGCCGTACAGCGCCAACGGCAAGCCACTGCACGTGCAGGGCTTCCTCGGTGCTTTCGCCAAGGCGGCGATCCGCAATGCGACCCAGCTCAAGGCCCTGGCGGACTGCGGAGTGCCGCTGGTGGGGCTGGACCCGGCGATGACCCTGGTCTATCGCCAGGAGTACCAGAAGGTGCCGGGCCTCAAAGCCTGCCCGCAGGTGCAGTTGCCGCAGGAATGGCTGATGGATGTGCTGCCGGAGCAGGCGCAGACCGCGCCTGGCAATTTCCGTCTGATGGCGCACTGCACCGAGAAGACCAACGTGCCGGCCAGCACCAAGCAGTGGGAGCAGGTGTTTGCCCGTCTGGGGCTGAAGCTGGTGACCGAGGCGACCGGCTGCTGTGGCATGTCCGGTACCTACGGGCACGAGGCGCGCAACCAGGAGACTTCGCGGACCATCTTCGAGCAGTCGTGGGCGACCAAGCTGGACAAGGAAGGCGAGGCGCTGGCCACTGGCTACTCGTGCCGCAGCCAGGTCAAGCGCATGACCGAGCGGCAGATGCGCCACCCGCTTGAGGTCGTATTGCAGTACGCCAAGCGCTGATCTTCAGGGCACGGGGCTGCGTTGCAGCCCTTTCGCGACACAAGGCCGCTCCTACAGGAGAACGCGATCCCCTGTAGGAGCGGCCTTGTGTCGCGAAAGGAGCGCAAAGCGCTCCCAGCTTTACTGGCCGCGCCCCAGCCGAGCCTGGCGATACAGATACAGGCTCAACACCAGCCCACAGCAAGCCGCTGCAGCAGCAAACAGAAACATCGAAGCAAACCCGAACCCCGATGCCACCGCACCCACCAGCGGCCCGGTAATCCCCAGCGACAGATCGATGAACAGCGAATACGCCCCCACCGCCGCCCCGCGGTTGGCTGCCGATACCTGGTTCACCGCTTCCACGCCCAGCGCCGGGAATACCAGCGAGAAGCCGAAGCCACTCAGCGCTGCCCCTGCCAATGCCATCTCGGCATTGGGCGCCATCCACAGCATCAACAGCCCCAGTGTTTCCACCGAAAGGCAAACGATTGCCACCCTGAACCCGCCAATCCGGTTGATCAGGTTGCCGAACAGCAACCGCGCGCAGATGAAACTGGCCCCGAACAGGCTCAGGGTCAGTGCCGCATTGGCCCAACCGCGGCTGGCGTAATACAGGGTGATGAAGGTGGCGATGGTGCCAAAGCCGATCGAGCCCAGGGCAAGCCCTGAACCATGCGGGAACACCTTGCCCAGCACCTGCATGAACGGCAGGCGCTTGCCGCTGACAACAGGCGCTGCGCGTTTCGGCCATGCCAGCAGCAGGCCCAGGGCGCACAACAGGATGATGCTCACCCCCATGCTCCACAGCCCCAGGCTCTTGACCATCAAAACGCCCATTGGCGCACCGACGGCCAGCGCGCCATAGCTGGCGATGCCGTTCCAGGAAATGACCTTGGCCGTGTGTTCGGCCCCGACCCGGCCGATACCCCAGCCGATCGAGCCGGAGCCTACAAGGCTTTCCGCGCTGCCCAGCACCAGGCGGCCGACCAGCAGGCAGCCCAGGCTGACCCACGGCTGGTCGGTGAGGAAGGCGCAGGCCAGCATGAACACACCGCTCAGGCCGCATCCAGCCAGGCCATACATGACCGCCTTCTTGCTGCCGAGGTTGTCGATGATGCGGCTGGCGGTAGGGCGGCTGAGCAGGGTGGCGAGGTACTGCACGCTGATCACCAGGCCCGCGATCACGGCGCTGAAGCCGAGGTCGTTGTGCACGTAGCCGGGCAACACGGCGAGGGGAATGCCGATGTTCAGGTAGCCGATGAAGGTGAAAAGGACGATGGAAACGACTTGCAGGGTGACCGCAAGAGGGCGCGGTGAGTCAGGCATGGGGGTCTTCGTGGCAGAGGTTCGTGACGGTGTGAAAACGTGATGACGGGGGTAGCCCGCAGGTCAGCCGTTTTCACACAGTCGGAGGGTTGCGCGGTTTATTCCTGGTCAGCGCTGGATTGATCGTCACCATCCTGATCGACGGCAGGCGTCGGTTCGGCGTGGACGGTAACGGATGGCTCTTCGGGGTTCAGGCTTGGGAAGGGAAGATTCGGGATTTCATGCATCTCGTCGTTCCTCGCAAGTGTGAGTGAAAAGTCTGCGCCAGGCGCGTTCGGAGCTTCGTAAAGCTGGGGCAGGATACACAAGTCTGGATGACAGTTTGTAATTTTTCCCGGTCGCTTGTCGGTTTTGCGGGCGGATACCGGACAGATTTCTGCCAGATTGCGGGCAAAAAAACAGGGCCCTGAGGCCCTGTTCGTGGTGTTTACTTACGGCCTTCAGCCGTCTCGGCGACCTTGTCGGTGCGCGCGCACATGATGAAGTCATTGCGGTGCAGGCCCTTGATCGAGTGGCTCCACCAGGTCACGGTGACCTTGCCCCATTCGGTCATCAGGCCAGGGTGGTGGCCTTCGGCTTCGGCGATCTCGCCCACGGCATTGGTGAACGCCAGGGCCTGCTTGAAGTTCTTGAACAGGAACACGCGCTCCAGTTCCATGTGGCCGTCGCGGACTTCGATGTTCCAGTCCGGGATCTCGCGGATCAGTTCCGCCAGTTCCTCGTCGGTGACCTTGGGTGCGTCAGCGCGGCAGGCTTCGCAGTGGGCTTGGTTCAAGGCATTCATGGGTGTGTTTTCCGCTTCGAGTTGTTATCGGCAAGGCGCTCAGGCAGCGACCTTGGGTGGAAATTTCGGGGCGTGCAGCCCGAGCTGCATGGCTTGCTGGACCATGGCCATGATGTCTTCGTGGGCCAGGTCGAACAGGCGCTTCATGTTCGGCAGCACGAAATACAGCGGCTGCAAGATGTCGATACGGTACGGCGTGCGCATGCACTCGATCGGGTCGAAGGCCTGGTGCTCAGGCTCGCCAGACAGACTGTAGACGGTCTCTTTCGGCGAGGAGAGGATACCTCCGCCATAGATCTTGCGACCTTGCGCGGTCTCCATCAGGCCGAACTCGATGGTCATCCAGTACAGGCGCGCCAGGTACACGCGTTGTTCCTTGGTCGCGGCCAGGCCGAGCTTGCCGTAGGTATGGGTGAATTCGGCGAAGAACGGGTTGGTCAGCAGCGGGCAGTGGCCGAAGATCTCGTGGAAGATGTCCGGTTCCTGCAGATAGTCCAGTTCTTCCGGGGTGCGGATGAAGGTGGCAACCGGGAAGCGCTTGCTGGCCAGCAATTCGAAGAAGGTCTGGAAGGGGATCAGTGCCGGCACGCGGGCAACCTGCCAGCCGGTGGTGGCGCCCAGCACCTTGTTGATCTCGCCCAGCTGCGGAATGCGGTCATGGGGCAGCTTGAGCTGGTCGATGCCGTCCAGGTACTCCTGGCATGCGCGGCCTTCGATGACTTTCAGCTGGCGGGTGATCAGGGTGTTCCATACCGCATGCTCTTGCTGCGGGTAATCGATAAAACCATGCGCATCGGGCTCGCGTGCCACGTATTGCGTCTGTTTCATGTGGCTCTCCTGGTGAGGGCTTTCTTGTTATGTCCACGACATGACTTAGGAATATCCCTTCACCAGACGATTTGCACGGGGGCGGGCGCTCCTGGCAGGTGCCCTTTGATCAGCCTTGCGTAACGATAATTTTACAAAATGCCCGGCATGCCGGAAAATCCGGGTCATCAAGCTGGCTTTTACAAGGTTTTTGTCAGCTTATCTTTACGACTTTTCCGTGCGGGGTTGAAAAACTTCGCTACTTCGAGAGCATTCATGCGTATCAAAGTGCATTGCCAGAACCGCATCGGCATCCTTCGCGACATCCTCAACCTGCTGGTGGAATACGGCATCAACGTGCTGCGCGGTGAGGTGGGGGGAGACCATGGCAATGCTATCTACCTGCACTGCCCGAACCTGATCAATCTGCAGTTCCAGGCATTGCGGCCAAAATTCGAGTCGATTGCCGGCGTATTCGGGGTCAAGCGCGTCGGCCTGATGCCCAGCGAGCGCCGGCACATGGAGCTCAACGCGCTGCTCGGCGCGCTGGACTTCCCGGTATTGTCGATCGACATGGGCGGCAGCATCGTGGCCGCCAACCGCACTGCGGCTCAGCTGCTCGGGGTGCGCGTCGACGAAGTGCCGGGCATGCCGCTGGCGCGTTATGTCGAGGATTTCGACCTGCCTGAGCTCGTACGTGCCAACAAATCGCGGATCAACGGCCTGCGCGTCAAGGTCAAGGGCGATGTGTTCCTAGCCGATATCGCGCCGCTGCAGTCCGAGCACGATGACAGCGAAGCCCTGGCCGGTGCCGTGTTGACCCTGCATCGCGCCGACCGCATCGGTGAGCGCATCTATAACGTGCGCAAGCAGGAGCTGCGCGGTTTCGACAGCATCTTCCAGAGCTCGCGAGTGATGGCAGCGGTGGTGCGTGAGGCGCGGCGCATGGCGCCGCTGGATGCGCCGTTGCTGATCGAAGGCGAGACCGGCACCGGCAAGGAATTGCTGGCCCGTGCTTGCCACCTGGCCAGCCCGCGTGGCCAGGCGCCGTTAATGGCGCTCAACTGTGCCGGCCTACCGGAGTCGATGGCCGAAACCGAGTTGTTCGGTTATGGGCCCGGGGCATTCGAGGGTGCGCGTGCCGAGGGCAAGCTGGGGCTGCTGGAACTGACCGCTGGCGGTACCCTGTTCCTCGATGGGGTAGGGGAGATGAGCCCGCGGTTGCAGGTGAAGCTGCTGCGTTTTCTGCAGGATGGTTGCTTCCGGCGTGTCGGCAGTGATGAGGAGGTGTACCTGGATGTGCGGGTGATCTGCGCCACTCAGGTTGACCTGTCCGAGCTGTGCGCCCGTGGTGAGTTCCGCCAGGACCTGTATCACCGGCTCAACGTGCTGTCGCTGCACATTCCGCCGTTACGCGAGTGCATGGACGGACTGGAAGGTCTGGTACAGCACTTTCTCGACCAGGCCAGCCGGCAGATCGGCTGCGCCATGCCGCGCCTGGCGCCGGCGGCCATGGACAAGCTCAGCCAGTATCACTGGCCGGGTAACGTGCGGCAGCTGGAGAACGTGTTGTTCCAGGCGGTTTCGTTATGCGAGGGCGGGGTGGTGAAAGGGGAGCATATTCGCTTGCCGGATTATGGCGTGCGGCAACCGTTGGGCGAGTTTTCGCTGGACGGGGATCTTGCGCAGATTGTCGGACGATTTGAAAAGGCCGTACTGGAAAGTCTGATGGGTGAGTTTCCAAGTAGCCGGGCATTAGGGAAAAGATTGGGGGTTTCGCATACTACGATTGCCAATAAGTTAAGGGATTATTCCCTGGGCAAGTCAGCTGATTAAATCCAGGCATTATTAGCCTGTTAATCGTGTGCAATATTCTTCGCGGGCTTGCCCGCTCCCACAGGTACTGCGAAGTATTCGAAAGCTGTGCAATACCTGTGGGAGCAGGCGAGCCCGCGAAGGGCCCCCCAGGGGCCCAATCTCAAGGGTTAGCCGTTGGAGCAGCCGTTCCCCATCACGCGGTATTCGAGAATGTGCTTCTGGCCCTTGGAGTCCTCGTAGGTCATGCGAGCGGGCACGACTTCACACACGTTGGGCACTTCGCTCATGGAGATGACACGGGCAATGTCCAGGTGCTGCGAGTAACTGTACTGTTCAACCGGGATCTGCTCGACATTGTTTGCTTCGCCGGCCATCGCCGCGCCGCAAAGACCGCCAAGTACCAATACCAGTAAAGCTTTCATTTTCATTTTACCTGTCTAAGGTCGTGAGGGGGCACGCGGCGTTTGTGGCGCCGCGAGTACTGCCAAAGTTCAACTATCAGAATGAGAGGGGGATTAACCGATTGCCTTCGTGGGGGCTGTTTCCAGTAGTTAATCGCCTTGCCGTTGCTGGCGAGGTGAATCTTATGCCTGGGCAACTAAGGGAAACAGATAGCGTTTTGATAAAGTTTTTTTGCCTTTTTCCAGAATCTGTAACAATCCCCCGGCCTCTGCTATCGCCGTTTTCCCTGGCCGGGCCGGCAGCTGCGGGCTAGAGCCTTCCGCGCTGTTCACATGAAGATTTTCCCGTCGCGCTACTACCATCGTCGTATGGTTTTTCCCGCTCTGGTACAGTTACAAACGATTCCATACAAAAACAACTATTACACCGAGGTAACACAGATGAGTGCGGCTCCACTGTATCCCGTTCGTCCCGAGGTTGC
>NZ_JBKGGW010000061.1:0-15468 GCF_052041945.1 Pseudomonas sp. SMN11
AAAAATTATTGAATAAGTAGTTGATTTTCCTAATCAGGCCGGTATAATGGCCGGCCTGATACAGCGTTACAGGTCAGTAGCTCAATTGGCAGAGCGACGGTCTCCAAAACCGTAGGTTGGGGGTTCGATTCCCTCCTGACCTGCCATTTCACCTCGGTGTGATGGCTTTCTTCTTACAGGATCCTCCTCGATGACCCCCAAAACTGAAGCCCAAGAATCGCGTTTTGATCTGTTCAAGTGGCTGGCTGTAGTGGCTTTGGTGGTTGTTGGTGTTGTGGGTAATCAATATTACTCCGCCTCTCCGATTCTGTATCGCGTCCTTGCACTTCTCGCCCTGGCTGCTGTCGCAGGCTTTGTAGCGCTGCAGACTGCGAAGGGTAAGTCGTTCTTTGTGTTGGCGAAGGAAGCTCGTACCGAGATCCGTAAAGTCGTGTGGCCGACCCGCCAGGAAACCACCCAGACCACGCTGATTGTCGTGGCTGTCGTGCTGGTTATGGCACTGCTGCTGTGGGGTCTTGATTCCCTGCTCGGCTGGGCGGTCTCCCTGATCGTTGGCTAAAGGTGTCCCGTGGCTAAGCGTTGGTATGTTGTGCATGCTTACTCGGGTTACGAGAAGCATGTAATGCGCTCCTTGATCGAGCGCGTGAAGCTGGCTGGCATGGAAGACGGCTTCGGCGAGATCCTTGTCCCGACCGAAGAAGTCGTTGAAATGCGCAACGGCCAGAAGCGCAAAAGTGAGCGCAAATTCTTCCCTGGCTATGTACTGGTCCAGATGGAGATGAACGAAGGGACTTGGCACTTGGTCAAGGACACCCCTCGTGTGATGGGCTTTATCGGCGGCACTGCAGACAAGCCTGCACCGATTACCGATAAAGAAGCTGAGGCTATCCTGCGTCGCGTTGCTGACGGTAGTGACAAGCCGAAGCCGAAGACGCTGTTCGAGCCAGGTGAAGTGGTTCGTGTCATTGACGGTCCGTTCGCTGACTTCAATGGTAGTGTCGAAGAGGTTAACTACGAGAAGAGCCGCCTGCAGGTTGCAGTGCTCATTTTCGGTCGCTCTACTCCGGTGGAGCTCGAGTTCAGCCAGGTCGAAAAGGTCTAGGCGGACGAAGCATCCCATACCCCGCAGCCCTGTGTGCTGCGGGGTTTTGTCGTCACTGGGATAAAACGCAAGTCATCCGGGGAGCCATTAGGCGTTCGTACCCGATTTTGGAGTAGCTCATGGCTAAGAAGATTCAGGCTTACATCAAGCTGCAAGTTAAGGCCGGCCAGGCCAACCCAAGCCCGCCCGTCGGTCCAGCACTGGGCCAACACGGTGTGAACATCATGGAGTTCTGCAAGGCCTTCAACGCCCGTACTCAGGGTCAAGAAGCCGGCCTGCCGACTCCAGTGATCATCACTGTCTACAGCGACCGTAGCTTCACCTTCGAGACCAAGAGCACCCCTGCCTCGGTTCTGCTGAAGAAAGCTGCTGGCCTGTCCAGCGGTTCGGCTCGCCCGAACACCGTTAAAGTCGGTACCGTTACCCGTGCTCAGCTGGAAGATATCGCCAAAGCTAAACAGGCTGATCTGACCGCCGCTGACCTGGACGCAGCTGTACGCACCATCGCTGGCTCTGCCCGCAGCATGGGCCTGAACGTGGAGGGTGTGTAATGGCTAAGCTGACCAAGCGCCAAAAGGCAATCGCCGAGAAAATCGAAGCAGGCAAGGCCTACAACTTCGAAGAAGCTGCAACCCTGCTCGCTTCGCTGCCGGCTGCCAAATTCGTAGAATCCTACGACATCGCCGTTAACCTCGGTGTTGACCCGCGTAAATCCGACCAGGTCGTTCGTAGCGCTACTGTGCTGCCACACGGCACTGGCAAGACCGTACGTGTTGCTGTCTTCACCCAGGGTCCAGCTGCTGAAGCCGCTCTGGCTGCCGGCGCTGACCGTGTAGGTATGGACGATCTGGCTGCTGAAATGAAAGGCGGCGACCTGAACTATGACGTCGTCATCGCATCGCCTGATGCCATGCGTGTTGTAGGTCAGCTGGGTCAGGTTCTGGGTCCTCGCGGCCTGATGCCTAACCCGAAAGTGGGTACCGTGACTCCAGACGTAGCCGGCGCTGTCAAAAACGCCAAGGCTGGTCAGGTTCGCTACCGTACCGACAAAAACGGTATCATCCACACCTCCGTTGGCAAAATCGGCTTCGAAGCTGACAAGCTGAAGGAAAACGTTGAAGCCCTGATCGCTGATCTGAAGCGTATCAAGCCGGCCTCTTCGAAAGGTATCTACGTCAAGCGCGTTACCCTGAGCACCACCATGGGCCCAGGTCTGATCATCGATCAGAGCTCGCTGAACGTGTAAGAACATGGTGGCGCGACCTGTCGCGTCACCAGCAAAAATTGGGGTCCCTGCCTGGCGGGGGCTATCCAAGACCGTAGGCGGCGCAAGCCTTAAAACTCCAGCCCACGCAGATGGTGCTCCCGATTCGTTTACCGAATCAGACACCAAAACGACATCCGGCTTCGGCCAGATGAAACGGTAAAAACCAGGAGTAAACCCGTGGCAATTAAACTCGAAGACAAGAAGGCCATCGTCGCTGAAGTCAACGAGGCTGCCAAAGTCGCTCTGTCCGCTGTCGTGGCCGATGCCCGTGGTGTGACTGTAAGCGCAATGACCGGACTCCGTAAAGAGGCCCGCGAAGCTGGCGTTTACGTACGTGTCGTACGTAACACCCTGCTCAAGCGCGCTGTTGAAGGCACCGAATTCTCGATCCTCAACGACGCGTTCAAAGGCCCGACCCTGATTGCTTTCTCCAACGAACACCCGGGCGCTGCTGCTCGTCTGTTCAAAGAGTTCGCCAAGGGTCAGGACAAGTTCGAGATCAAGGCAGCCGCATTTGACGGCAATCTGATTGCAGCGAACCAGATCGACGTGTTGGCTTCCCTGCCGACCCGCGACGAAGCTATTGCGAAACTGATGAGCGTGATCCAAGGCGCTACCAGCAAGCTGGCTCGTACTCTGGCAGCCATTCGCGACCAGAAAGAAGCTGCTGCTGCCTAAGGCACGCGCAACTCTTTCAAAATCATACGTTTAATTTGATGGCTGCGTAGGCTGTCACCCCAATACAGGATTTAAGTCATGTCTCTGACTAACGAACAAATCATCGAAGCAATCGGCCAGAAAACCGTTCTGGAAGTTGTTGAGCTGATCAAAGCAATGGAAGAAACCTTCGGCGTTACCGCTGCTGTTGCCGCTGCTGGCCCAGCTGCTGCTGCTGCCGTTGTTGAAGAGCAGACCGAGTTCAACGTTGTTCTGGTTGAAGCCGGCGACAAGAAAGTGAACGTGATCAAAGCCGTTCGCGAACTGACCGGTCTGGGCCTGAAAGAAGCCAAAGAGAAAGTCGATGGCGCTCCTCAGGTTGTAGCTGAAGGCGTTTCGAAAGAAGCCGCTGAAGACGCTAAGAAGAAGCTGGAAGAAGCAGGCGCTAAAGTCGAGCTGAAGTAATTTCGACTTTGCGATGCCAGCCTGAGCGTTGAGCGAAGGGCTGATGGCTGGTGGCTTATGCCACCGGCCTTTTTCCGTTATTGGTGGTCGGTCATGCCGGCCCCGATAACACGCTGCAAGACACCCATGTGGGTGCGCAAACCAAGGGGTTTGCACGATTTTCTGGCTGCTCCCGCCGGGAGAAGCCAAACAAGCAGGTGACCAAGCTGGGGAACGCTGATGGCTTACTCATACACTGAGAAAAAACGTATCCGCAAGGACTTTAGCAAGTTGCCGGACGTCATGGATGTGCCATATCTTCTGGCCATCCAGCTGGATTCGTATCGCGAATTCCTGCAAGCGGGAGCATCCAAGGATCAGTTCCGTGACGTCGGCCTGCACGCGGCCTTCAAGTCGGTATTCCCGATCATCAGCTACTCCGGCAATGCTGCCCTGGAGTACGTAGGCTACCGCCTGGGCGATCCCGCCTTCGATGTGAAGGAATGTGTCCTGCGTGGCGTGACCTTCGCGGTCCCACTGCGGGTCAAGGTGCGCCTGATCATCTTCGACAAGGAATCGTCGAACAAAGCGATCAAGGACATCAAAGAGCAAGAAGTCTACATGGGTGAAATCCCCCTGATGACTGAGAACGGTACCTTCGTTATCAACGGTACCGAACGAGTAATCGTTTCCCAGCTGCACCGTTCGCCAGGTGTGTTCTTCGACCACGACCGTGGCAAGACGCACAGCTCCGGCAAGCTGCTGTACTCCGCTCGCATCATCCCTTACCGCGGTTCGTGGCTGGACTTCGAGTTCGACCCGAAAGACTGCGTGTTCGTGCGTATCGACCGTCGCCGCAAACTGCCGGCTTCGGTACTGCTGCGCGCGCTGGGTTACAGCACGGAAGAAGTACTCAACACCTTCTACACCACCAACGTATTCCATATTTCCGGCGAAAAACTCAGCCTGGAACTGGTACCTCAGCGTCTGCGTGGTGAAGTTGCGGTCATGGACATCCATGACGACAGCGGCAAGGTCATTGTCGAGCAGGGCCGCCGTATTACTGCCCGCCACGTCAATCAGCTCGAGAAGGCCGGTGTCAACCAGCTGGACGTGCCGATGGAATACGTTCTGGGTCGCACCACCGCCAAGGCCATCGTTCACCCGGCCACTGGCGAGATCCTGGCCGAGTGCAACACCGAGCTGACCACCGAGCTGCTGATCAAGATCGCCAAGGCTCAGGTTGTCCGCATCGAGACCCTGTACACCAACGACATCGACTGCGGTCCGTTCATCTCGGATACCCTCAAGATCGACACCACCAGCAACCAGCTGGAAGCTCTGGTCGAGATCTACCGCATGATGCGTCCAGGCGAGCCGCCGACCAAGGATGCTGCCGAGACCCTGTTCAACAACCTGTTCTTCAGCGCCGAGCGTTACGACCTGTCCGCCGTTGGCCGCATGAAGTTCAACCGTCGTATCGGTCGTACCGAGATCGAAGGTTCGGGCGTGCTGAGCAAGGAAGATATCGTCGAGGTTCTGAAGACCCTGGTCGATATCCGTAACGGCAAAGGCATCGTCGACGACATCGACCACCTGGGTAACCGCCGCGTTCGTTGCGTCGGCGAGATGGCCGAGAACCAGTTCCGCGTTGGCCTGGTGCGTGTTGAGCGTGCGGTCAAGGAACGTCTGTCGATGGCCGAAAGCGAAGGCCTGATGCCGCAAGACCTGATCAACGCCAAGCCGGTAGCGGCGGCGGTGAAGGAGTTCTTCGGTTCCAGCCAGCTCTCGCAGTTCATGGACCAGAACAACCCACTCTCCGAGATCACCCACAAGCGCCGTGTTTCCGCACTCGGCCCTGGCGGTCTGACCCGTGAGCGTGCTGGCTTCGAAGTCCGTGACGTACACCCGACCCACTACGGCCGCGTGTGCCCGATCGAGACCCCTGAAGGTCCGAACATCGGTCTGATCAACTCCCTGGCAGCCTATGCCCGCACCAACCAGTACGGCTTCCTGGAAAGCCCGTACCGCGTGGTGAAGGAAGGCGTGGTCAGCGACGACATCGTGTTCCTGTCCGCCATCGAAGAAGCCGATCACGTCATCGCCCAGGCCTCGGCCGCGATGAACGAGAAGAAGCAGCTGATCGATGAGCTGGTAGCCGTTCGTCACCTGAACGAATTCACCGTCAAGGCGCCGGAAGACGTCACCCTGATGGACGTTTCGCCGAAGCAGGTTGTTTCGGTTGCTGCGTCGCTGATTCCGTTCCTCGAGCACGACGACGCCAACCGTGCATTGATGGGTTCGAACATGCAGCGTCAGGCTGTACCAACCCTGCGTGCCGACAAGCCGCTGGTAGGTACCGGCATGGAGCGCAACGTTGCCCGTGACTCCGGTGTCTGCGTGGTTGCTCGCCGCGGTGGTGTGATCGACTCGGTCGACGCCAGCCGTATCGTCGTTCGCGTTGCTGATGACGAAGTCGAGACCGGTGAAGCTGGTGTTGATATCTACAACCTGACCAAGTACACCCGTTCGAACCAGAACACTTGCATCAACCAGCGTCCGCTGGTCAGCAAGGGTGACAAGGTTCAGCGTGGCGACATCATGGCTGACGGCCCGTCCACCGACATGGGTGAACTGGCACTGGGTCAGAACATGCGCATCGCGTTCATGGCGTGGAACGGCTTCAACTTCGAAGACTCCATCTGCCTGTCCGAGCGTGTGGTTCAGGAAGACCGCTTTACCACCATCCACATCCAGGAACTGACCTGTGTGGCGCGTGACACCAAGCTTGGCCCAGAGGAAATCACTGCGGACATCCCGAACGTGGGTGAAGCCGCTCTGAACAAGCTGGACGAAGCCGGTATCGTCTACGTAGGTGCCGAAGTCGGCGCTGGCGACATCCTGGTCGGCAAGGTCACGCCAAAAGGCGAAACCCAACTGACTCCGGAAGAAAAACTGCTGCGCGCAATCTTCGGTGAGAAGGCCAGCGACGTTAAGGACACTTCCCTGCGCGTGCCAACCGGCACCAAAGGTACCGTCATCGACGTACAGGTCTTCACCCGTGATGGCGTCGAGCGCGATAGCCGCGCCCTGTCCATCGAGAAGATGCAGCTGGACGAGATTCGCAAGGACCTCAACGAAGAGTTCCGCATCGTCGAAGGTGCAACCTTCGAGCGTCTGCGTGCTGCCCTGAACGGCCAGGTGGTCGACGGTGGCGCGGGCCTGAAGAAAGGCACCGTGATCACTGACGAAGTGCTGGACGGTCTGGAGCACGGCCAGTGGTTCAAACTGCGCATGGCCGAAGATGCACTGAACGAGCAGCTGGAAAAGGCTCAGCAGTACATCGTCGACCGTCGCCGTCTGCTGGACGACAAGTTCGAAGACAAGAAGCGCAAGCTGCAGCAGGGCGATGACCTGGCTCCAGGCGTACTGAAGATCGTCAAGGTCTACCTGGCAATCCGCCGTCGCATCCAGCCGGGTGACAAGATGGCCGGTCGTCACGGTAACAAGGGTGTCGTCTCGGTGATCATGCCGGTTGAAGACATGCCGCACGACGCCAACGGTACTCCGGTTGACGTGGTACTGAACCCGCTGGGTGTACCTTCGCGTATGAACGTCGGTCAGATCCTCGAAACCCACCTGGGCCTGGCGGCCAAGGGTCTGGGCGAGAAGATCGATCGCATGATCGAAGAGCAGCGTAAAGCCGCTGAACTGCGCACCTTCCTCACCGAGATCTACAACGAGATCGGTGGTCGTCAGGAGAACCTGGAAGAGTTCACCGACGAAGAGATCATCGCCCTGGCGAACAACCTGAAGAAAGGCGTGCCAATGGCCACTCCAGTCTTCGACGGTGCCAAGGAGCGTGAGATCAAGGCCATGCTGAAACTGGCAGACCTGCCAGAAAGCGGCCAGATGGTGCTGTTCGACGGCCGTACCGGCAACAAGTTCGAGCGTCCTGTGACCGTTGGTTACATGTACATGCTCAAGCTGAACCACTTGGTGGACGACAAGATGCACGCGCGTTCCACTGGTTCCTACAGCCTGGTTACCCAGCAGCCGCTGGGTGGTAAGGCGCAGTTCGGTGGTCAGCGTTTCGGGGAGATGGAAGTGTGGGCGCTGGAAGCATACGGCGCGGCATACACCCTGCAAGAAATGCTCACAGTGAAGTCGGACGACGTGAACGGCCGTACCAAGATGTACAAGAACATCGTGGATGGCGATCACCGTATGGAGCCGGGCATGCCCGAGTCCTTCAACGTGTTGATCAAAGAGATCCGTTCGCTCGGTATCGATATCGATCTGGAAACCGAATAACACGTGACGCGAAGGGGAGTGGGGCAGGTAATGCCCGCTCCCTGCTCCGCCAGGAGGAAAGGCCTTGAAAGACCTACTGAATTTGCTGAAAAACCAGGGTCAAGTCGAAGAGTTCGACGCCATCCGCATCGGTCTGGCGTCGCCTGAAATGATCCGTTCGTGGTCGTTCGGTGAAGTTAAGAAGCCGGAAACCATCAACTACCGTACGTTCAAGCCTGAGCGTGACGGCCTGTTCTGCGCCAAGATCTTTGGCCCAGTCAAGGACTACGAGTGCCTGTGCGGCAAGTACAAGCGGCTCAAGCACCGCGGTGTGATCTGCGAGAAGTGCGGCGTTGAAGTTGCCCTGGCCAAGGTTCGTCGTGAGCGCATGGCGCACATCGAACTGGCCTCGCCGGTTGCCCACATCTGGTTCCTGAAGTCGCTGCCGTCCCGTATCGGCCTGCTGATGGACATGACCCTGCGTGACATCGAGCGCGTGCTCTACTTCGAGAGCTACGTCGTGATCGATCCGGGCATGACCACCCTCGAGAAGGGTCAGCTGCTCAACGACGAACAGTACTTCGAAGCGCTGGAAGAGTTCGGTGACGACTTCGACGCCCGCATGGGTGCCGAGGCTGTCCGCGAGCTGCTGCACGCTATCGACCTGGAGCACGAGATCGGCCGCCTGCGCGAAGAGATTCCGCAGACCAACTCGGAAACCAAGATCAAGAAGCTGTCCAAGCGCCTGAAGCTGATGGAAGCTTTCCAGGGCTCGGGCAACCTGCCTGAGTGGATGGTCCTGACCGTCCTGCCAGTGCTGCCGCCGGACCTGCGTCCGCTGGTGCCGCTGGATGGCGGCCGCTTCGCGACCTCCGACCTGAACGACCTGTATCGTCGGGTGATCAACCGCAACAACCGTCTGAAGCGCCTGCTCGACCTGTCGGCGCCGGACATCATCGTGCGCAACGAAAAGCGCATGCTGCAGGAAGCGGTCGACGCCCTGCTGGACAACGGCCGTCGCGGTCGCGCCATCACTGGCTCGAACAAGCGTCCGCTGAAGTCCCTGGCCGACATGATCAAAGGTAAGCAAGGTCGCTTCCGTCAGAACTTGCTCGGTAAGCGTGTGGACTACTCCGGCCGTTCGGTAATTACCGTAGGCCCGACCTTGCGTCTGCACCAGTGCGGTCTGCCGAAGAAGATGGCCCTCGAGCTGTTCAAGCCGTTCATTTTCGGCAAGCTGGAAATGCGTGGTCTGGCGACCACCATCAAGGCTGCCAAGAAGATGGTCGAGCGCGAGCTGCCAGAGGTGTGGGACGTGCTCGCCGAGGTGATCCGCGAACACCCCGTACTGCTCAACCGTGCGCCTACCCTGCACCGTCTGGGTATCCAGGCCTTTGAACCGGTTCTGATCGAAGGTAAGGCTATCCAGCTGCACCCGCTGGTCTGTGCCGCGTACAACGCCGACTTCGACGGTGACCAGATGGCCGTTCACGTGCCGCTGACGCTGGAAGCCCAGCTCGAAGCGCGCGCGCTGATGATGTCGACCAACAACATCCTGTCGCCAGCCAACGGTGAGCCAATCATCGTTCCGTCGCAGGACGTTGTACTGGGTCTGTACTACATGACCCGCGAAGCCATCAACGCCAAGGGCGAAGGTCGCGTATTCGCCGACCTGCAGGAAGTCGACCGCGTGTTCCGCGCCGGCGAAGCTGCCCTGCACGCGAAAATCAAGGTTCGTATCAACGAAACCGTGAAAGACCGCGATGGCAGCATCACCAAGAACACCCGCATCGTCGACACCACCGTCGGCCGTGCGCTGCTGTTCCAGGTTGTTCCGGCAGGTCTGCCGTACGACGTGGTCAACCAGCCGATGAAGAAGAAGGCGATCTCCAAGCTGATCAACCAGTGCTACCGCGTGGTTGGTCTGAAAGAGACCGTTATCTTCGCTGACCAGCTGATGTACACCGGTTTCGCTTACTCGACCATTTCCGGCGTTTCCATCGGTGTTAACGACTTCGTTATCCCGGACGAGAAAGCCCGCATCATCGGTAACGCTACCGACGAAGTGAAGGAAATCGAGAGTCAGTACGCCTCCGGCCTGGTAACCCAGGGCGAGAAGTACAACAAGGTCATCGACTTGTGGTCGAAGGCGAACGACGAAGTATCCAAGGCGATGATGGCCAATCTCTCGAAAGAGAAGGTCATCGACCGCGAAGGCAACGAAGTCGACCAAGAGTCCTTCAACTCGATGTACATGATGGCTGACTCCGGTGCGCGGGGTTCCGCAGCCCAGATCCGTCAGCTGGCCGGTATGCGTGGCCTGATGGCCAAGCCGGACGGCTCGATCATCGAGACGCCGATCACCGCGAACTTCCGTGAAGGTCTGAGCGTACTCCAGTACTTCATCTCGACCCACGGTGCTCGTAAGGGTCTGGCGGATACCGCACTGAAGACTGCGAACTCCGGTTACCTGACTCGTCGTCTGGTAGACGTTGCACAAGACTTGGTCGTGACCGAGATCGACTGCGGCACCGACCAGGGCCTGCTGATGACCCCGCACATCGAAGGCGGCGACGTTGTAGAGCCGCTGGGTGAGCGTGTACTGGGCCGTGTCATCGCCCGTGACGTGTTCAAGCCAGGCACCGAGGACGTCATCGTTCCGGCCGGTACCCTGGTCGACGAGCAGTGGGTCGAGTTCATCGAGCTGAACAGCATCGACGAAGTGATCGTGCGTTCGCCGATCAACTGTGAAACCCGCTTCGGCATCTGCGCCAAGTGCTACGGTCGTGACCTGGCTCGTGGTCACCAGGTGAACATCGGTGAAGCTGTCGGCGTTATCGCTGCACAGTCGATCGGTGAGCCGGGTACCCAGCTGACCATGCGTACGTTCCACATCGGTGGTGCTGCAAGCCGTACCTCGGCTGCCGACAGCGTCCAGGTGAAGAACGGCGGTATGGTGCGTCTGCACAACCTGAAGCAGGTTGAGCGTGCCGACGGTAACCTGGTTGCCGTATCGCGTTCCGGCGAGCTGGCCATTGCCGACGAATTCGGTCGTGAGCGTGAGCGCTACAAGCTGCCTTACGGTGCGGTGATTTCGGTCAAGGAAGGTGACAAGGTCGAAGCTGGCGCAATCGTCGCCAAGTGGGACCCGCACACCCACCCGATCGTTACCGAGCTGAAAGGTACCGTGACCTTCGTGGGCATGGAAGAAAACATCACCATCAAGCGTCAGACCGATGAACTGACCGGCTTGACCAACATTGAAGTACTGGACGTCAAGGATCGCCCTGCCGCAGGCAAGGAAATCCGTCCGGCAATCAAGATGGTCGACGCCGCTGGCAAGGACCTGTACCTGCCGGGTACCGACGTACCTGCCCAGTACTTCCTGCCGGCTAACGCCTTGGTAGGTGTAGCTGACGGTGCCCAGATCGGCGTTGGTGACGTTATCGCGCGTATCCCGCAAGAAACGTCGAAGACCCGTGACATCACCGGTGGTCTGCCACGCGTTGCCGACCTGTTCGAAGCGCGCCGTCCGAAAGAAGCCTCGATTCTGGCTGAAGTCAGCGGCACCATCGCGTTCGGTAAAGAGACCAAGGGCAAGCGTCGTCTGGTCATTACTCCGACCGACGGCAGCGATCCGTACGAAGAGCTGATTCCGAAGTGGCGCCACCTGAACGTCTTCGAAGGCGAACAGGTAAACCGCGGCGAAGTTATCTCCGACGGCCCGAGCGATCCGCACGACATCCTGCGTCTGCTGGGTGTGAGTGCGCTGGCGAAGTACATCGTCAACGAGATCCAGGACGTTTACCGTCTGCAGGGCGTTAAGATCAACGACAAGCACATCGAGACCATCCTGCGTCAGATGCTGCGCAAGGTCGAGATCGCCGAGTCGGGTGACTCCAGCTTCATCAAGGGTGACCAGATGGAGCTGACCCAGGTGCTTATGGAAAACGAGCGCCTGGCAGGGGAAGACAAGTTCATCTCCAAGTTCACCCGCGTGCTGCTGGGTATCACCAAGGCGTCGCTGTCGACCGAATCGTTCATCTCCGCGGCTTCCTTCCAGGAAACCACCCGCGTACTGACCGAAGCGGCGGTAACCGGCAAGCGCGACTACCTGCGCGGCCTGAAAGAGAACGTGGTCGTGGGTCGTCTGATCCCGGCCGGTACTGGTCTGGCCTACCACAGCGAGCGCAAGCGTCGCCGTGATGCCGACAAACCGCTGCGTGTGAGCGCCAGTGAGGTGGAAGCCGCACTGACCGAAGCGCTGAACTCCAGCGGCAACTAAGTACAGGGCAGGGCCCCGGCAACCCTCGGACGGCCATCGGTGACATGAAATGTTGCCGATGATCGGGCGAGGAGGGCCGGGGCCTCGTCTTGACTGGGTGCAAGATCCTCCGTAGACTTTTGTACCCTTAAATTTGGTGAGGCTCCGTCTCGCCAATTTTTGGCTTTCTTGCAAGACAATAGAGTCGCAAGACAATCAGTGGAGCTAGTAGATGGCAACTATCAACCAGCTGGTACGTCAGCCGCGTAAGCGTTCGGTCGAGAAGTCCGACGTTCCTGCGCTGCAGAACTGCCCGCAACGTCGTGGCGTGTGCACCCGCGTGTACACCACCACGCCGAAAAAACCTAACTCGGCACTGCGTAAAGTATGCCGTGTGCGTCTGACCAACGGTTTCGAGGTTTCCTCGTACATCGGTGGTGAAGGCCACAACCTGCAAGAGCACAGCGTCGTCCTGATCCGTGGCGGCCGTGTAAAAGACTTGCCAGGTGTTCGTTACCACACCGTTCGCGGCTCTCTGGATACTTCGGGCGTTAAAGGCCGTAACCAGGGCCGTTCGAAATACGGTACCAAGCGTCCGAAGTAATCGGCCGTTTGCAGACTTCCATTTTTTTGAGTCGATAAGAGTAAGGTCGGGCAGGGGTCGAAGACCCACGTCCCGGGCTAACCTGAAGACCGTTTGAGGGCTTATCATGCCAAGACGTCGTGTAGCAGCAAAACGTGAGATCCTTGACGATCCTAAGTACGGATCCCAGATTCTCGCCAAGTTCATGAACCACGTGATGGAAAGCGGCAAGAAGGCCGTAGCCGAGCGCATCGTTTACGGTGCCCTGGATACCGTCAAAGCACGCAAGAACAGCGACCCCCTGGAAATCTTCGAGAAAGCTCTCGACGCCATCGCTCCGCTGGTCGAAGTAAAGTCCCGCCGTGTTGGCGGTGCCACTTACCAGGTTCCGGTTGAAGTTCGTCCATCCCGTCGTAACGCTCTGGCAATGCGCTGGCTCGTAGACTACGCCCGCAAGCGCGGCGAGAAGTCGATGGCTCTGCGCCTGGCCGGCGAACTGCTGGATGCTGCCGAAGGCAAAGGTGCTGCAGTCAAGAAGCGTGAAGACGTGCACCGTATGGCTGAAGCCAACAAAGCGTTCTCGCACTACCGCTTCTAATTCAAGCATCAATCATTTTGCGAGGGCTTTATGGCTCGTACTACAGCAATTAACCGCTACCGTAACATCGGTATCTGCGCCCACGTTGACGCGGGCAAGACTACCACTACCGAGCGGATCCTGTTCTACACAGGTCTGAGCCACAAGATGGGCGAGGTGCATGACGGCGCCGCGACCACCGACTGGATGGTGCAGGAGCAGGAGCGGGGTATCACCATTACCTCCGCTGCCGTTACCACCTTCTGGAAAGGTTCCCGTGGTCAGTACGACAACTACCGCGTAAACGTCATCGATACCCCCGGCCACGTTGACTTCACCATTGAAGTAGAGCGTTCGCTGCGTGTACTCGACGGCGCGGTCGTTGTGTTCTGCGGTACTTCCGGCGTTGAGCCACAGTCCGAAACCGTATGGCGTCAGGCCAACAAGTACGGCGTTCCACGTGTTGTCTACGTGAACAAGATGGACCGTGCTGGTGCCAACTTCCTGCGCGTTATCGGTCAGATCAAGAACCGTCTGGGTCACACCCCGGTTCCGGTCCAGCTGGCTATCGGTGCGGAAGACGACTTCCAGGGTCAGGTTGACCTGATCAAGATGAAAGCCATCTACTGGAACGACGACGACAAAGGTACTACCTACCGCGAGGAAGAGATTCCTGCTGAGCTGGTGGACCTGGCCAACGAATGGCGCAGCAACATGGTCGAGGCTGCTGCCGAGGCCAATGAAGAGCTGATGAACAAGTACCTTGAAGAAGGTGACCTGTCCGTCGAAGACATCAAGGCTGGTCTGCGCGCCCGTACCCTGGCGAGCGAGATCGTTCCTGCTGTCTGCGGTTCCTCGTTCAAGAACAAGGGCGTTCCCCTGGTTCTCGACGCCGTGATCGACTTCCTGCCTGCGCCAACTGAGATCCCTGCGATCAAGGGTATCCACCCTGATCTGATCGACGTGCCGAAGGACGAGGTGACTGCAGAGCAGTACGACGAGCGTCCCGCTGACGACAACGAGCCGTTCTCGGCCCTGGCGTTCAAGATTGCCACCGACCCGTTCGTTGGTACTCTGACCTTCGTTCGCGTTTACTCGGGCTTCCTGACCTCCGGTGACTCCGTCATCAACTCGGTCAAGGGCAAGAAAGAGCGCGTTGGTCGTATGGTTCAGATGCACGCCAACCAGCGTGAAGAGATCAAGGAAGTACGTGCAGGCGACATCGCTGCTCTGATCGGCATGAAGGACGTCACCACCGGTGACACCCTGTGCAACGCCGACAAGCCGATCATCCTTGAGCGTATGGACTTCCCTGAGCCGGTAATTTCGCTCTCCGTAGAGCCGAAGACCAAGGCTGACCAGGAGAAGATGGGTATCGCACTGGGCAAGCTGGCCCAGGAAGACCCGTCGTTCCGCGTCAAGACCGACGAAGAAACCGGTCAGACCATCATCTCCGGTATGGGTGAGCTGCACCTGGACATCCTCGTTGACCGCATGAAGCGCGAGTTCAACGTTGAGTGCAACGTCGGCAAGCCGCAGGTTTCGTACCGCGAGAAGATCACCAAGTCCAACGTCGAGATCGAAGGCAAGTTCGTTCGTCAGTCGGGTGGTCGTGGTCAGTTCGGTCACTGCTGGATCCGTTTCTCGGAGCCAGACGTCGACGAGAAAGGCAACATCACCGAAGGTCTGGTGTTCACCAACGAAGTCGTTGGTGGTGTGATTCCTAAGGAATTCATCGCCCCGATCCAGAAGGGTATCGAAGAGCAGATGAAGAACGGCGTTGTTGCCGGCTATCCGCTGCTCGGCCTGAAGGCTACGGTATTCGACGGTTCGTACCACGACGTCGACTCCAACGAAATGGCGTTCAAGATCGCTGCTTCGATGGCGACCAAGCAACTGGCCCAGAAGGGCGGTGGCGTGGTGCTTGAGCCGATCATGAAGGTCGAAGTTGTAACCCCGGAAGATTACCTGGGTGACGTGATGGGTGACCTGAGCCGTCGTCGCGGGATGATCCAGGGTAACGAAGACTCGGTGTCCGGCAAGGTAATCACTGCTGAGGTACCGCTGGGAGAGATGTTCGGTTACGCAACCGACGTTCGTTCCATGTCTCAGGGTCGCGCAAGCTACTCCATGGAATTCTCGAAATACGCTGAAGCTCCGTCGAACATCGTCGAAGCTCTCATTAAAAAACAAGGCTGATTCAGCCCCTTTAGGCTAGGAGTTCACTGTCGTGGCTAAAGAAAAATTTGATCGTTCCCTTCCCCACGTTAACGTCGGCACC
>NZ_JBKGGW010000062.1:0-13488 GCF_052041945.1 Pseudomonas sp. SMN11
GGGGGGGTGTGGGGGAGAGCAGGCGCTGTGGGGTTGTCCCTCCCCCCCCCATCCAACACACCCCTCAAGGCATGCACCTTTCAAGGCACCACATCTCTCAAGCCAGGCACTCCCAACCCCAAAACCAACCCCAATACTGGGGAACACCGCCCACCAAGACACTTGTCAAAATCATCAGTCAACACCTCTGAAACCCAAGCCCCAAAAGCCCTCCAGCCAATTATGAAAAAATTGGCACGGCTGTTGCGCTAGCCCTCCCAGACGCCCCAAGTCCATGGGCCCGTTAGCAGGAGGAACTGACTCATGCTCCGACCGATACCTAATACGCTGGCAGTGGCGGTCGTCGCCGCTCTGTTCCAGCTCCCGGCGCAGGCAGCGCTGTATGCCGTCGACACTGGGCCCTACACCCCTGAAAACGGTCATTACGCTGCCTGGTACCAGGACACGCATGGCCGCACCCTCGACCTGTGCCTGTCCAAGGCCGTAAGTTCACGCGTTGCCGGCGCTCCTGGCGCACCGTCGTACATGTGCACCCTGTTGCCTGCACCCGGCATCTTCGACGACACCAAACCATTGCTCTTCCCGACCAACTGGCCGGACGAGTCCTTCTGGTTCACCGCCGATGCCGCCATCACCGATGCCGCCCGAGGGGTCACGCTGACCTACGGCACCGCCATCGAGGCCGCCTTCGGTGGCGGTGATCCTGCAGAAAACGACCAGATCAGCTTTGCCCGCGTGCGGATCCGGGTCGACGTTCCAGCGGCCGGCACCTATGTGGTCACCCACCCCTACGGCGTCGAAGTGTTCGATGTCCCCGCCGCCGGGCGCCGGGCGATCAACATGACCCGCGACATCGGTATCGGCTCCGCCGGCACCTTTACCGGCGCACTGAAGGGCGATGTCGGCCCGTTCCTGCGCAGCGTCAACGGGCCCTACACCGAAGGCAACGAAAAATTCATCGGCGACCCCAACCTCAACGAGCGCGTCACCGGAAGCCCGTTCGACACCAACTTCGTGCGCATCGAGGGCCCCGGTGGCATCGACTTGCGCACCGACCTGTTCGCGGTGTCCGGCAAGCTCTCCGACGTGGTCCGGCCAACGCCGTTGATACCCCTGCGCAGCACGTATTCGCGGCACACCGAAAACGGTGACCTGCGCGCGCAACAGGACATGTTCGTACTGGCACCGCCACCGCCAGGCAGCGCCACCCTGACCAGCCAGACGCCTAACCTGCCGCTGACCGAAGCCAACGGCACCGGCACCTGGTATGCCCAATCGGCGCTCAACCCGGCACTGCCGACCAGCCTGTTGATCACTGCCGACAACAGCGTGGCCATTCCCACAAGCAGCGTGACCACCGCCAGCCTGCCGCTCACCGACCTGGTGACCATCACCAGGGCCGAGTACAGCCTAGCCAATGCCACCCTGACCGTGATCGCCACCAGTAGCGACGAAACCAACCCGCCGGCCATGACTGCACGTACCGGCAACGGCACTTTCGTCGGCAACTTCACCGGCGACGGCGCACAGAAGAGCCTGGTCGCCAACCTGTCGCCGATCCCGCCGGCCAAGGTGCAGGTCACCAGCGCCAATGGCGGCAGCGACATCGAAGACGTGGTGCTGGTGCCATGAACAGACAAAGGCTTGGCCTTCAAGGAGGCAGCATGAACACTTGGCAACGCCGTGCGCTGTTGGCCGCCGGTTTCTCCCTGACGATCAGCAGCGCGGCCTGGGCTGCGCTGTCCGACGTCGACCCGGGCCCCTACACCTTCGCCACCGGCGGCTATCCATTGTGGTACAAGGACGCCGACGGCCTGTCGCTGGAACTGTGCCGCTCACGTGCCGTCAGCACGCTGGTCGCTGGCGCACCGGGTGCGCCGGCCTATATGTGCACCCTGCTGCCAGAGCCGGGTATCTACGACGATACCCTGCCCCTGGTGTTCCCCGACAACTGGCCACCGGAGATGTTCTGGTTCCTGGCAGAAACCAGTATTCCGGCAGTGGGCAACAGCGGCTATGAACTCGACGCCTATGTCGCCGGCCTCGAAGCCGCGTTTGCTGCCGAGAACCCGGTCGACGGCGACCAGCAGAGCTTTGCCCGCATCCGCATCCGCGTGTCGGTCCCACGTGCCGGTACCTACACCATCACCCACCCCTACGGCGTCGAGACAGTCAACGTCACGACCCCCGGGCGGCGGGCAATCAACATCACGCGCGACATCGGCATTGGTGCACCCGGCAACTTCACCGGCGCACTGGCCGGCGCACTTGGCCCGTTCGTCCAGGGCGTCGGCGCTCCCTACACCGCCGTGAATCCGGATACCGGCACCACCGACACCTTCATCGGCGACCCGAACAGGCCGGAGGCGATCAAGGGCAGCCCGTTCGGCACCAACTTCATTCGCATCGATGGCCCGCCCGGGCGCATCGAAACCAACCTGTTCACGGTGTCCGGCAAGGTGCTCGACCAGCGCCCACAACTGCCGGCATCACTGGAGCGGGCGACATACTCGCGCAATGGCAGCGGCACCCGGGTGGAAGTGTTCGCCAAGGCCCCTACTGGCGCCAGTGTCTGCTTCCGTAACGGCCTGGCCCTGGTCGGTACGCCACCTTCGTCTTGCCAGTTCAGCATGCTCACGGACAACAACGGGCTGTTCTTCAGCCAGCAACTGAGCCAGGTGGCGCCGCCATCGGTGGTGGTGGTGACGGCCAGCAGCAGCGACATCAACACTCAGCCGACCGCTATTTCGAGCAAGCTTTCCGATGTGGTCAAAGTCGGCACGGCGCGTTACGAGTGGAACAACAAGCGGCTGACCATCGAAGCGCGCTCCAGCGATGAAGTGGTGATCCCGGACATGGTCGCCCAGGGCTACGGCCGCCTGTCCAAGTCCGGTACCCTGCAGACCCTCACTGTCAATGACGTCAGCCAGCCACCGGCCACCGTCACGATCAAGTCCAGCCATGGCGGCGTCGATGTGGAGCCGGTGGTGGTGGTCGGTAACGCGCCGGTCGAGGCGGCCAACAAGCCACCGCTGGCCCAGGCCGATGTCGGCAGCACCAGTGTCGGCGTGCCGCTGAGCTTGAACCTGCTGCTCAACGACAGCGACCCGGACGGCAACGTGCCGCTGAGCATCACCGACCTCACCCAACCGGCTACCGGTCAAGGTAGCGTGGTCCTCAACGGCAGCACCGCGGTGACCTACACCCCGCCACCCGGTGCGACTCAACCGGTGGTGGCCACCTTCACCTACCGGGCAATGGACGCCAAGGGCCTGAAATCGGAACCGGCCACCGTGACCGTCAACGTCGCGCCCAACCAGGCACCGACCGCCAACCCGGAAACCGTGACCACCCTGGCCGCACCGCTGGTCATCAACGTGCTGACCAACGATACCGACCCGGAAGGCAATACGCCGCTAACCGTCACCAACCTGACCCAACCGGCTACCGGGCGCGGCACCGTAAGTACCGACGGCACCACGGTCAACTACACGCCACCGGCCAGCGTGCCAACGGCGTTCACCACCACCTTCACCTACCAGGCGCGTGACTCCCTGGGTGCGGTCTCCGCGCCAACCACCGTCACGGTCAACGTGCAGCCACGGCCTGCAGCCGGCGAGACCTTCGCGGTCACCGCCGCCACCGTCCTGGCCCGCTCGAACAACCGTTACAACTGGGACGTCAGCGGTACCTCGTCGGTGACCACCGGCAACACCATCACCGTGCGGGTCACCACCACCACCGGTGTGCAGACCCTCGGCACCACCACGGTACCGGTGACCGGCCGCTGGCGCCTGACGGTGAGCAACAGCACCACGATCGTCCCGACGGCCGCACCGACCGCCACCGTGACGAGCAGCCAGGGCAGTACCCGTACTGTCAACGTGACTGTGCAGTAAGGCCAGGAGAACGCCATGAAGCGCCTGTATCCACTGCTGCTGAGCCTGGCCCTGGCGGGCCAGGCCGGGGCCGATGACCTGATGGACAACGCCGACCTTGCGCCCGGCAGCGACCTCGGTGAACCGGTGATCATCCGCCTGATGCCGGTCGGTGCCGGTCAGGCGGCGGTGATCGAGCAGCAAGGCAACGGCAACCGCGCCGCCCTCGACCAGAACGGCCAGGCCCTGCTGGGCCGCATCGTCCAGGCCGGGGGCGCGCAGGAGGCGTACATCCTGCAGGAAGGCAGTGACCTGATGGCCAACATCAGCCAACAGGGATATGGCAACAGCGCTGCGATCCGTCAGAGCGGCACCAGCAACAGCGCCAGCATCGAGCAGATCGGCAACAACAACAGCGCCAGTATCGAGCAGGCCGGCACAGGCCTGAGCAGCTCAGTGACCCAAGCCGGCAATGGCCAGCGTGTTCAGATCACCCAATACCGATAGACCTGGAGGCACCACCATGTTCAAGCTCGCTCCTCTAAGCGCCGCTATCGTCCTGGCCCTGGCCGGCCAGGTCATGGCTGACGACAGCACCTCGAACCAGTCGCAGACCGGTAACCAGAACATCGCCGAGGTGCAGCAGACGGTTGCACCGTTTGCCTCGGCCACCCAGACGCAGACCGGCAAGGGCCACAACCACCTGGCGGTGCAGGAAAACAGCACCAGCAACATCGACCAGACCGCCAGTGGGTCGTATAACGCCGGCTATGGCGAGCAGCTGTTCGAAAATGGCAGCCAGATTACCCAGCAGGCCAGCGGCAGTTACAACGATGCGTTCGCCAGCCAGTCGGTGGGCGAAAACAACCAGTCGCTGCAGAACCAGCAAGGCAGCGAAAACCGCTCGACCGTGTGGCAGGACACCCAGACCGGCAGCCAGGTCACCACCACCCAGAGCGGCCAGCGCAACGAAGCCTTCGTCGAGCAACTGTTCGGCGGCAGTAACAACCGCGCCAACATCACCCAGGATGGCCAGGACAACTACGCAACCTCCGAGCACATCCTGCACAACGATGGCTACGTGCAGATCTACCAGCAAGGCAAGCAGAACTTCGCCTACGGTGACCAGCGCGACGGGAACGGCGGCACCATCAACATCGACCAGTACGGCACCGGCCACTCGGTGGAGGTCTGGCAGGACACCCAGACCGGCGCCCGCGCCACGGTCAACCAGACCGGCCAGACCAACGAAGGCTACATCGACCAGAGCTTCGGCAAGGACAACGTCGCCAACCTGTATCAACAGGGCCAGTCCAACGCCAGCTGGTCGGATCAGTTCGAGACCAACAATTCGAACACCACTGTCTCGCAAAGTGGCAAGACCAACAGCAGCTTCACCTACCAGACCGGTGACAACCAGAGCCTGACCGTCAACAGCAAGGGCACCGGCAACAAGGTCCTGGCTAGCAACTGGAAAGGCGACAAGCTGGGCGGTCAGTTCGGCAAGAACCAGACCGCCAACATCAACCAGAACGGCACCAACAACAGCGCCAATCTGACCCAGAACGGCGAGTACCAACTGGCCACGCTGAGCCAGAAAGGCACCGGCAACACCATGGAGACCAAGCAGGCCGACAGCTACAACGAGCTGTACTTCGAGCAGAACGGCAGCGACAACAGCCTCATCGCCGACCAGCGCGGCACCGACAACTACGCCTTCGGCTCGTCCACCGGCAGTGGCAACAGCATCAACCTCGACCAGTCCGGCTACGCCAACCAGAGCTACACCAACCAGCTGTATGGCAGTGGCAACAGCGCCACCATCAAGCAGGCTGACAGCGCCAACGTCGCCTACGTGACCCAGGGCGGCAACAACAACACAGCCAGCGTCAACCAGAGCGGCGCCTACCAGAGCGCCACCATCAGCCAGATGGGCAACGGCAACACGGCCACCGCTACCCAACGCTGACCAGCTCCCCCCTTGAACCGCGGCGTCTCCTCTCCCTGGCGTCGCGGTTCCTTTTTATCTCCCTGCTTTGCACATGAGTGATGACTCGGTCCTTGTAGGAGCGGCCTTGTGTCGCGAAAGGGCTGCGAAGCGGCCCCAGGATATCAGCAGCTCACAAATTGCAGGGGCTGCTTTGCAGCCCTTTCGCGACACAAGGCCGCTCCTATAAAGACCGCGTTGGGCTTACAATATCTTGCACTCACCCACGCCACCGCCCCGATGATCCAGTCCGACCTCGACCTGTTCGGCCCCCAGCCGCAACGCCTGGCCAGCCACACCGTGCTGCTGCCCGGCTTCGCCCTGGCGGTGATCGAGCCGCTGCTCGAGCCCTGCGCCCGGTGCTGCGTGCCGCGCCGTTCCGGCATATGCAGACACCGGGCGGCCTGAACATGGCCGTGACGTTGACCAATTACGGGTCGCTAGGCTGGGTCAGTGATGCCTGGGGCATCCGCGATGCCAACTGGCTCGGGTTTCACGGAGCCTCACACGCTGCCACGTCAACCTCGGAGCCGTTGGCCACTTTATACAGGTCATTGAAAGTGCTTTGGCGTAGTCGGGCTGACTGCCCAGTGCCATGCACTACTCCAGCGACCCAGTCGTTTTGCTGGGACTGCAGACGAAACCCCGCTCCGCTGCTACCGGACATGGTTGCGCAGTTGGGTGTGAGTATCCCACTGGATGATTCCTCCGGATTCAGTCTCGACACACACCGCTTCATCTCCCCACCGAGATAACTCACCCCGGGGTAA
This sequence comes from Pseudomonas sp. SMN11, assembly GCF_052041945.1. NCBI lineage: Bacteria > Pseudomonadati > Pseudomonadota > Gammaproteobacteria > Pseudomonadales > Pseudomonadaceae > Pseudomonas > Pseudomonas sp. SMN11. The sequence continues at coordinate 6,636 of NZ_JBKGGW010000062.1, forward strand.
GCCCAGACCTGTCCCACTGGCAGCGCCTGCTGCGATTCAGAAATGCAGGGCTGGCTGGCACCGGCGAGCGCCTCTTTTAGCGATTTACCCTCTTGTGCGAAGACACTGGCAATGGCCAGATCAGTATCTATAGTTGCATACGCGTTTAACGTCGGAATGTACTTGTAATGCACCGGCCAGCGCCCCAATGGCGTACGCTGCGCTGGCGCTGCCGCACCATCGTAGGCTGGCACGAAAAGAGACTTGTCCTTCCATTTGCCTTCTTGCTCGATCACGCAATGGGCGGCGGTCAAAATCAGGTTCCCCTTCGCTGAGTCCAATGCCGTGGCTGAGCAATGCTGTAGCACGCCGTCCGATGAAACGTAAAACAGTATCCCGGCACGGCGGCTCAGGGCGTTTTCCTGTGCATGGGTCACGCTGGCAAAACCAAAGTGGTCGCCGCCATCCGTCAACACTTTTTTGACAGGATTGGCCGGTCCGCCTCCTGCAAACTCTGCCTCTTGCATGCGCTCGGGCGTCCAGAACTGCAGCACTTGGGCCTCGTTTTGCTCGGGGCTTTCAATGGGCGCGGCGAGCGCCAAGTACGAGGTCATGCAGCCTGCCGACGCTAAGTGGGTAATCAATCGCTTCATGCCTGAGCCCTGTCCGATTGGAAGAAACTCCATTGAGTCAGATATTTGGCAATCAGACAGCTGGTAGAAATGTCAGTATCCGTCAAGCTGCGAAGGTGCTAGAACATGGGTTGCTTTTGATAGGCAAACATACCCTGCTTGACGTCATCCGAACGGCACCTTGCCATGATGCAACGCGACCTCGACCTCTTTGGCCCCCAGCCGCAACGCCTGGCCAGCCACACCGTGCTGCTGCCCGGCTTCGCCCTGGCAGTCATCGAGCCGTTGCTCGATGCCCTGCGCCCGGTGCTGCGGGCCGCGCCGTTCCGGCACATGCAGACACCGGGCGGCCTGAAGATGGCCGTGGCGTTGACCAATTGCGGAGCGCTGGGTTGGGTCAGTGATGCCAAAGGCTACCGCTACAGCCCCACCGACCCCGTCAGCGGCCAACCCTGGCCCGCCCTGCCCCAGGTCCTGCTCGATCTGGCAGGTCGTGCAGCAGCAGCGGCCGGTTTCGAGGGTTTCGTGCCCGATGCCTGCCTGGTCAACCATTACCTGCCCGGCACCCGCCTGAGCCTGCACCAGGACCGCGACGAGCAGGACTTCGGCCAGCCGATCGTGTCGGTTTCACTGGGGTTGCCGGCGGTGTTTCTGTTTGGCGGGTTGCAACGGTCGGACAGAACTCAGCGGATACCGTTGAGCCATGGTGATGTGCTGGTCTGGGGAGGTGAAGACCGGCTGCGATTTCATGGGGTGTTGCCGATCAAACCGGGTGTACATCCGAGGATGGGCGAGCGACGGATCAATCTGACCTTGCGCAAGGCGGGATGATTGATGTCGTCAGTACCAGCCTCTTCGCGGGCAAGCCCGCTTCCACAGGGACAGCGCTGTGCTTGAGATCACACCGTACCTGTGGGAGCGGGCTTGCCCGCGAAGAGGCTGGTACAGGTCGATCATTGCGGTTGATTCTGACTGAGGAACTTGTCCACTTCGGCCTTGCCTTCCCCGGGATCCCCCGCCACCTGCCACAGCCGCCGCTCGATCCCCTGGGCCAGCAGATGCCCCACCGCCGCCTCGATCGCCGACAACACGCATAGCTGCGCCGGTTCGTTGGTGGTGTAGCCAACTTCCGCTTCCAGCAGCTTCTTGAACTCGATGAACTTGAACACCCCGGCGCTACGGCCCACCGAGTAGATGGTTTTGCTGGTCATCACATTGGCCAGCACCTGCCCGGTGCGCACGTCTACCGCGCGCAGGTTGACCGTGACCTGGTCGACCCGGTATTCGCGGGAGATGTCGATGCCCAGGTAGCGGGCCCCTTCGCCGCCGCTGCGCACGTTGGTGTCGTAGGCGATGATGCCGCCTTCGAGCATCAGGTTGGCAGCCTGCAACGGTGGCAGCTCCATTGCGATGTTCTCTGCCACGTCGGGTTTCTTCTGCGAGGCGCGGATGATCTTGCGTTCGGTCAGCAGGTTCTGCAGGCCCTCACGCTCCAGCACCACGAACCAGCCGCTGGCACTCAGGGCATCCATCAGCATGCTCGCCGCACCCTGGGTGACACTGGTGGAGAACGAGCTGGCCGGGGTCGGCTTGTACTGCCCAGTCTGGTCACGGAAGCCATACACCACGGCCATCAACCGGCCTTTCGGGCGCGGCATATTGATCAGGTCGTAGTAGGTCGAAGCCCGCGGCGTCAGGGTCGGGGTCTCCGAGTCCTGTTCGGCCGGCATCGGTTGGCGCAGGCCACAGCCTTGTAAGGTGGCGAGGATCAGCAAAGCGCTCAGCAGACGTTTCATGGTGTTCTCTCCCCAGCTAAACGGCCAGTCCCTCTCAGGGGTTCAGGCCACTGACCTCAATGAGCGACGTTTCCCCTGTGGCGCGGTCGGTGACCTTGATGCTCAAGGCACCAGAGTCATCGATGACATCGATCAGGAACGCGTCAGTGGCCATGCTGCCGGTCTTGCCGTTGCTGATGTTGTCCATCAGCTGCGACAGCATTCGCGACTCCAGCTGGTTGCTGAAGCGCTCCAGGGCCGAAGTACCACCAAAGGCGGATGCGCGGTCTTTGAGGTCCGGGTCGTCGTAGTCGTTCTGCGCCTGGGCGTTGTTCAGCAGCCAGGTGCCGTTCAACGGGTTGCCGCCAAACGCCGGGTTGACCGGGGTGTAGACCAGTTCGGTGGCGTGAACGGCGCAGGCACTGAGCAGCAGGCCAGCCGCAAGGTAACGGGGTATGCACGTGTTCATAGCTCATCCCTATCCAGATCAGTGGTGTCCTGCAGCAGACGTTGCAGCTTGCGCTGAATGACTTCCTGCTTGACCAGGTCGGCGGCCGCGACGGCCTCTTCTTTTAATTGAGTGACGTTCGGCGGCAGAAAGCGCCGGTACAGCACGTCACGGTCGAACTCTACGGTCACCAGGCTGCCCCAGCGGGCATCCGGGCGCTCGCGCACCACCAGGTTGAAGTCCAGGCGGCTGGTGGCGCGCAGGCGGTCGGCGAAGTAGTAGTAAAAGTCGTGGCCAATGTGCGAGATGGTGTTGTCGACGATGAAGCCCTTCATCTCGTCCTCGGCATCGGCCATGGCCGCGCCCGGCAGCCCGGCTGCCAGCAACAGGCACAGGTACAGGGCGTGCAGGCGTTTCATGGCGAGTCTCCCGGGCCGGCGTGGGTGCGGGCGCCGCCGGCACTCTCGTTGAAGGCCTGCTCGGCGACGAACTGCCAGTCGCTGTAATGCTCCAGGCCCTCGAATCCGGAGAACTGCGTTTCAAAACCACTGCGCTTGAACGGGGTGGCATCGGAACGGCTGTGCACGCCGGTGATGCGTCCATCGATGGCGCGCAGCAGGCCCCAGTCGTCACTGTTGGTGATCGGGTCCGGGTACAGGCGGCGGATGTGCCGCTTGGCCTCAGGGAAACGGTTGTCCTCGAGCAGGTCGGCCAGCTCCTTGGGGTACTGGGCCAGGCCCGGCGAGGCGCGATAGTAGCTGCGCAGGGCCTGGGCATACTGGCCACCGACCCACAGCAACTCGCGCTCATGCTCGCGCTGGGCGACGCTCGACCACACCGTGCCGGTGGCTGCCAGGGCAATGCTGCTGACCGCGATCAGCAGCAGCACGCCCAGGTAGGTGAAGCCGGCGCTGGCCTTACCATTCCGCGAAGAGGCTGCCATCACGGGCCCTCCCTGTGGCACCGCTCTTGATATCAGCCACGCCGCCGGCCACGCCTTCGGGCGGTGGCACCAGCTGCCAGGCATCGCTGCGCTCGGTGATCGGGTCGACCGGGGTATTGCGCAGGTAGCGTTGCTCTACCAACTGTTCCAGCGAGTCCGGGTAATGGCCGGTGTCGCCGTAGTAGTGGTCAAGGGCTTCGCGCAGCACCGCCAGGCTCTGGCGCAAGGTGGCCTCGCGGGAGCTGTCCAGGCTGTTGAAGTAGCGCGGCATGGCGATGGTCATCAGCGTGGCGATGATCGCCATCACCACCAGCAGTTCAATCAGGGTGAAGCCTCGGCTGCGTTTCATGGCCGTCACCATTGCCCGTAGGGGATGTTGTTGAGGCCCTTGCCACGGGCCTTGGAGTACACGTCGAAGACGTCTTCGCCTTCCCGCGGGTTGTCCGGGCTGCTGGCGTACGCGCGCAGGCCCCAACCGCCTTCGTCCTGGTTCTTGGCCGCCACCAGCGGGTCGTGCGGGATGCGCCGCAGGAAGTAGAACTTGGCCCCCTTGGCACTGCGCACATCGCGCACGCCTTCGACCAGCACCTGCAGGTTCGGCGGATAGCCGCTGGCATCCAGGCGCTTTTCGATGAACCCGGCGTCGAAGGCACGCTTGTAGGCGTCGATGGCGTCGCGGATCTGGTACAGCGCCTCGCGCAGCTGCTGCTCCTTGCCACGGCGCACCACCGTTTCGGTCAGTGGCGCGGCCATGGTTGCGAGCATCCCGAGCAGGGCCAGGGTCAGCACCACTTCGATCAGGCTGAAACCCTGCTGGCGGCGTTTCATGGCCGTGGGCTCACTGTGACGGTGGCTGGGGCAGTGACTGGGGCACTGGCCACCTGGCTTTGCACCACCGGCGCGCTGTCGTGGCTGTCGCTGGGAATGTCGCCCGGCACGTCACGCGATGGCAGCGGCATCGCCTGGCGCACCTGCATGCTCGACTCGGTGCCAGTGCCGAATTCCATGTCCGACGGGCTCTGGTACGGCAGGTTGCGCACGATGCGCGGGGTGATCGCCAGCACCAGTTCCGACTTGCTCATGTCGTCCTTGTTGCTGCCGAACAAACGGCCCAGGCCAGGGATGTCGCCAAGCCCGGGAATCTTGTTGCCGGCGGCGTTGTGGTCGTTGCGCACCAGGCCGGCCAGCACCTGGGTTTCGCCATCGTGCAAGCGCAGGCTGGTCTGCGCGTTGCGGGTGTCGACCTGTACCGGGATGGTGCCCTGGCGAGTGGCTTCCAGTGGGGTGGCGTTACTGACTTCCAGCGCCACCTTGATCGCCACTTCGTTGTTCAGGTGCACGGTGGGCTGCACTTCGAGCTTCAAGCCGACGTCCAGGTAGGTGACGCTTTCGGTGATTACCGGGCCCTGGGTGGAGGGCACCGAGGTGGCACTGATGATCGGCACCCGCTGGCCGATGTGGATACGCGCCTGCTCACGATTGCTGACGCGGATCACCGGGCTGGCCAAGGTGTTGATGTCCTTGTCCTGGGCGTTGATCTTGGCTTGCGGCGCTGGCGCGATGCTGATGCGGCTGGAGTTGATGCCACGCAGCTGGTCGAGCACGCTGACCGGGTTGCCGTCGTTGTTGAGCACGCCGAAAGTGTTGGGCCATTGCAGGCCAAGGTCGAGGATGCGCGAGGTAGCCACTTCCATCACTTCCACTTCCAGTACCACCTCAGGGTTGGACTGGTCCTGGGACTGCAGCAGCTTCTCGGCCATGCGTACGGCGTCGGGGGTATCGCGCATGGTCAGCGTGTTGAGGCGTTCGTCAACAAACACATCACGGGTCTTGAGCATGGTCTTGACCATGTTCAAAGCCGTGTTGGCGTCGATGCTGGTCAGGTAGAAGGTGCGCATGACCAGTTCCTGGTAGTCCTTGGTCTTCTGCGGCGAATCGGGGTAGATCAGCAAGGTGTTGTCGTTGACGATCTTCTGGCGCAGCTGGTTCTGCTCCAGCAGCAGCGCCACGGCATCCTCGATGCGCACGTCGCGCACGAAGATGGTGGCCTTCATGTCCGGGCGCAAGTCCTTGTCGAAGATGAAGTTGATACCGGCAACCTGCGACAGCACCTCGAAGATGGTCTTAAGGCCGGCATCGCGGAACTCCAGGGTCACCGGGCGCTCCAGCTTGCTGCGCAGCTGCGGGAACGGCTGCGCGGTGCGCGCCTGGACGTTCTCGATGTCGGTGCGCAGGGCGATGCCCTTCTGGTTCTGCGGGTCCAGGCGCAGGACTTCGCGCATATAGCGTTCGGCACCGAACAGGTCGCCCTGGCGCAGTGCGGCCTGGCCCAGTGCCACGCGCTCGTCGAGGGTGCGGATCAGCTCCAGCTGGCGGATACCTTCCTGGGCGCGACGGTTGTTCGGTTCGATGGTCAGCACCCGGCCGTAGCCCATCCGCGCGCTGGCGAAGTCATGGCGGATGCGGTCGGCATCGGCCTGGCTGATCAGTGCTTCCACCGCTGCCTGACGGCCGTGGGCCAGGGCGATGTTCAGCTCGGTGTCACGCGGGCTGTCACGCAGGGCCTCTTCCAGACGGGCGATACCGGCTTCGTACTGGCCTTCCTTCATCAGCTCGGCGCTGTCCTTGCGCACCCCGCTGGAGCCGCAGCCGGCAATGGCCACGCACAGCGCCAGGAGCATAAACGGAGCAGGCTTGCACAGCTTTGACGACTTCATGGTGCGCTCCCTACAGACAAGGTCTGTGACTGATGCAAAGGCAGGTAAACCAGATCCAGCTCGTTGGCCGAGACTCTGTCGAGGCGATAGGTACTGTCGATCACGTCGCCCTTACGCACGACGTACAGCTTTTCCCCGCTCTGCAGGAAGATCTGCAGGTCGTCGCGGTCGCCCATGCGGCCGACGAACTGGAACGGCAGCGCCGGGGCGGTGGGGGCTGCGGCTACGACGGGGGCGGCGACTACAGGTTGTTCGGTGACGGTGGCCAGGGTTTGGGGCTTGGTCCATTTCTGAGTTGGGAACAGATCCTTGGAAGCCTGTTCGGGCCTCTTCGCGGGGGAGCCCACCCCCCCCAAACC
>NZ_JBKGGW010000063.1:0-13375 GCF_052041945.1 Pseudomonas sp. SMN11
AAGTAGGAACTACAGAGATTCGCAGGCACGTCAAAGCGACGGGCCAGCACACAGAATTTCTTGACGACCATAGAGCATTGGAACCACCTGATCCCATTCCGAACTCAGTAGTGAAACGATGCATCGCCGATGGTAGTGTGGGGTTTCCCCATGTGAGAGTAGGTCATCGTCAAGATTCAAACAAAAAGCCCCTGTCTGCGTTGCAGACAGGGGCTTTTTCTTTTCCGGGTTAAAACACCCTGGCGTTAAGCGCTAGCGGCCGAGTTGTTTGTCCAGGTAGTTTCTGATCACCCGCGATCCATTGTTCAGATGCTGTTCAAGCACCCTTACCGCGTCGTTGATACGCTTGTCAGCGGCAGCATCTACCAAGGCGTTATGGTCATCCTGGGTGAGCTTGCCTAGCCCCATGGACGACAAATGGAAGCGCAGGAAGCGTTCTTCCTCGTTTAACTCGTTCTCGATCAGGCGCAGCAGTTTCTGATTGGATGCCTTGCCATAGAGCGCCATGTGGAATAGCCGATTGAGACGGCCGATTTCCGCATGGCTGGTTTCGTTCTCCAGTTGCTGGATGTAACCACGGGCACTGGCGATGTCATCGGCATCGAGCAGCGGGATCGACTGGCGCAGCGCCTCGCTCTCCAGGAGCACGCGCAATGCATAGGTGTCGACGGCGTCTTCGCCAATCAACGGTGCGACCACTGCACCCTTGTGCATTTCCACCTTCAGCAGCGATTGCGCCTCCAACTGGCGCAGAGCCTCGCGCACCGGCATACGGCTGACGCCGTACAAGTCGGCGATTTCCTGTTGGCGTACGGCGGTGCCAGGAGGCAGGCGGCCATCTAGAATGGCGCTGCGCAAGCGTTCTTCTATGACGCCACGGGCCTGGTGTGCCGGCAGCTGTTCGCTGGCCAGCACGTTACTGAGTTTGATTTTCTCGGCCAAGCGAAGTGTGCCTCGACGACAGAAGGTTGGATCCAATGACACTAGTGACAGGCAAGGGGGCTTGTCAAACCTGTGCCCGCAACGGCGCGAGCGGGCCAAGCTGACAATTATGGTGGATGAGTTTTCCCAGCAAAGGAAGCGACACACACTAAGCGCTAACAATAAAGATATAACCAGCCGACCATCGGCTACATGATTGCGCAGTGCCATTGTCTTTTATGTTGCCAGGCCGCACCATCGCTGCTTTGGAACGACCTGAACAGGGCCTCGCAGTGGCGATTACCTGGCTGTTCAAAAACGCCGTGCGACGTTTTGCCTTTGCCCTGTTGCTGGGTGGCTTGCTGCTGGGCGGGTTGCATGCGGATTGGGACTTTGCCGAGATCAGCCGCAAGTCCGAGGCCCTGTACGGCCCCTTGGGTGCGGGCAAGGGCCGCATCGATGCCTGGCAGCGGTTGATGGCGACCCAGAGCCAAGGCAGCGAGATGCAGCGCCTGCAGGTGGTCAACCAGTTCTTCAACCAGCAACTGCGATACGTCGAGGATATCGACCTGTGGCACGAGGTCGACTACTGGGCCACGCCCATCCAGGCGCTTATAAAAGGCGCCGGCGACTGCGAGGACTACGCCATCGCCAAGTACTTCAGCCTGCGGCGCATGGGGATCCCGAGCGAGAAACTGCGCATCACTTACGTCAAGGCCCTGCGCCAGAACCGTGCGCACATGGTGCTGACCTATTATTCAAGCCCACAGGCGCAGCCGTTGGTACTCGACAGCCTGATGGACGCCATAAAGCCGGCCAGCCAGCGCACCGACCTGCTGCCGGTGTATGCCTTCAATGGCGAAGGTCTGTGGCTGACCGGCGCTGCGGGCAACAAGAAGGTCGGTGATACCAAGCGCCTGTCCCGTTGGCAGGACTTGTTGAAGAAAATGCAGGCCGAAGGGTTCCCGGCCGAACCGGTTTACTGAAGGAGCACAGATGTCACTGTTCAAACAATTGCTGTTGGCCATTTGCCTGTTCCTGGTCATCGCGTTCAGCGGCAGCTTCATGGTCAGCCTGGAAAGCTCGCGCAGCCAGTATGTCAATCAGCTGCGTTCGCACGCCCAGGATGCAGCCACTGCGCTGGCACTGTCGCTGACGCCGAATATCGATGACCCGGCGATGGTCGAGCTGATGGTCAGCTCGATCTTCGACAGTGGCTACTACGCCAGCATCAAGGTAGTCGACCTGGGCTCAAATGCCGTGCTGGTTGAGCGCCACGCTGAGCCTGACCCAGGCGGTGTACCAGCGTGGTTCATCCACCTGATTGGCCTGGAAGCGGCCGGTGGCGATGCCATCGTCAGCCGGGGCTGGCAGCAGGCTGCGCGGGTCGAGGTGATCAGCCACCCTATGTTTGCCATCGCCAAGCTCTGGCAAAGCGCATTGGGCAGTCTCGGCTGGTTGCTGCTGTGTGGTGCCGCCAGTGCGGTACTTGGCGCACTGCTGCTGCGTCGTCAGTTGCGCCCGCTGGATTACATGGTGGAACAGTCCCACGCTATTGCCCGGCGCGAGTTCCTCAGCCTGCCAGAGCTGCCGCGCACGCCGGAGCTGCGGCGTGTGGTGCAGGCCATGAACCAGATGGTCGAGAAGCTGAAGGCCTTGTTCACCGAACAGGCCGAGCGCAGTGAGCGGTTGCGGGCGGAGTCCTACCAGGACAGCCTCACGGGCCTGTCCAACCGGCGATATTTCGAAATGCAGCTGACTGCCCGGGTCAGCAACCTGGAGGAGGCACGTGCCGGTTACCTGCTGCTGCTGCGTGTGCAGGGCCTGGCCGGGCTCAACGCACGCCTGGGCGGCCAGCGCACCGACCAGCTGTTGCAGGCCGTAGGCGAGCAGCTACGGCGTACCTGCGCCAGCTTCCCGGAGACCAACGACTTGATTTCCCGCAGCCGTGGCGGTGAGTTCGCCGTGCTGGCCCCGGGCATGGTCCACGAGGAAGCCGTGCAGCTCGCCCAGGCACTGGAGGCAACGCTGCAGAGCCTGCACGAAACAGGCGCCAGCGATGTCGACCCGGTTGCCTGCATCGGCCTTGCTCCGTTCAGCCCCGGTGACGCGCCGCAGGCATTGCTCAAGCTGGCTGACGAGGCGTTGGCGCGTGCCGAGAATCAGCCGACCCCGGGTTGGGTATGCCTTGAGCAGGGCGTGGCTGCAGTGGCTGGCGACAGCCAGCATGCCTGGCACATTCGGTTGGACGAAGCGTTCGTCGAAAGTCGGTTCGAGTTGTTCTTCCAGCCTGTCGTGAATGCCAGGCAGACGCAGCAGGTCCTTCATCACAAGGTGATTTCACGCCTGCACGATGACCAGGGCGAGGCTTTGCCTGCCGGTCGCTTCCTGCCGTGGCTGGAGCGCTTTGGCTGGATGTCGCGGCTGGATCTGCTGGTACTGGAGAAGGTGCTGGCACACCTGCGTGGCCATGATCAGGTACTGGCGCTCAACCTGTCGGCTGCGACGCTGGCCGACCCCAAGGCCTTGCAGCGTGTCTACGAATTGCTGAGCCAGCATCCAGCGCTGGGCTCACGGTTGATCTTCGAGATCGGCGAGGAGCAACTGCCCGAACAGGCCGCGCTGGAAAAGCTCACTCGCCGTCTGCACGGCCTGGGCTTCGGCCTGGCGTTGCAGCGCTTCGGCGGGCGCTTCAGCATGATCGGCAACCTGGCGCACCTGGGCTTGGCCTACCTGAAGATCGATGGCAGCTACATTCGAAACATCGACCAGGAGCAGCACAAGCGGCTGTTCATTGAAGCGATCCAGCGCGCGGCGCACAGCATCGACCTGCCGCTGATTGCCGAGCGGGTGGAGACCGAAGGCGAGCGACTGGTGTTGGTGGAGATGGGCGTCGGTGGCATTCAGGGGCAGCTGGTTGGCGAGCCGGCGCCCTGGCGTTGATTCAAGCATGCCGGGGCGCAAGGCGCCCCCGGTGATTTCAGATCAACCCGCCTTCCTCTTCTTCCTCGATCAGGTTGTTCAAGCTCCCCAGCGCTTTGCGCGCGGTGGAGCGGCTGAGTAACTTGGCCTGCGCCCCCGCCGGCAGGTCGGTGATGCTGAACACGCCCTTGGCGGTCAGCACCTCGATCAGGTCCTCAAGCACGCGGATCATGTCCAGGTCGCTCTGCTTGAGTTGCTTGAGGCTGTTCTCGACGACATCGTCGGCAAACCACTCCTGAATTTCCGCATGGTCGGCGGGCAGGATTTCCGTGTACTCGGCGTAGGGCGCGGCTTCCACCCGCGCCAACTGCCCTTCGCCGTCGCGTTGCACATAGAACATGGCGTCCATCCTCGTCACATTGAATCCTCAGGTTCGGTTCTGGCGCAGCATAGGCAACTTTGCCCAGCTGCGCCCGCCCTTCAACTATTGTTGTTGTCGATCTTGATGGTCGGGTCAGCCCCGCTGATCAACGAGTTAATGGTGGTATTCGACCAGTTCACCCCCTCCAGCTTGATGCTCACGTCAACGTTGGCCAGCCCACCAGCAGCATTGAGTTTGCCTTCGGTGCTGATCTGCAAGGTCGACTCGCCGCCAGTCGTGGTGATCTTCAGGTAGTTGTCGATGGTCGAGCCGCGCTCGCCCTGCAACAGGTCGGTGAGATCGATGCGGTCGCCTTCGCTGAGCTTGAAGTCCTTGATCACGTCCTGGCCAATGTCGCCGGCTTTCCACACGAAGGTATCCGCGCCCGTGCCGCCGGTGAGAATGTCATTACCTTTGCCGCCGATCAGGGTGTCGTTACCGGCTCCGCCGAACAGTAGGTCGTTGCCTTCGCCGCCAAGCAGCGTGTCGTTGCCCGTACCGCCGAGCAAAATGTCGTTGCCCTTGCCGCCATCGATATAATCGTTGCCGCCCTGGCCGAAGATGATGTCGTTGCCGCCCCCGCCCATCAGAGTGTCGGCGCCGTCGTTGGTGCGCGACAGGTCGAAGTCGGTGTAGTGCTCGGTGATGTACTGATGCATCACCTTGGCATCCACCAGGCTCGTGTCCACGCCAAGCTTGGTGGCGACGAAGGCCTGCACGGCCTCGATGCCGCTGCCGGGTATCGAGTCGAAGCTCACCAGGTCGCCGAAGATGATGTCGTGGCCATCGCCGCCGCTGATGGTGTCGACACCGGCAATGGTCTGGTCGGTGTGGCCGAGGATCGCATCGCTGATCTTGCTCGGGTCGACGTTGACCTGGGGCACGCCGTCGCTGTCGAACGGTTTCAGGTCGGTGGCGGCGATGCCTGTGCCGACGCCAACGGCTTCGACCGATGACAGCGCCGAGAGTAGCGCGAAGCTTGAGGTGGCGTTGGTCAGGGTGTCGCTGGTGGTTGTGCTGCCGGTGCCGGCCAGTTTCGACAGCTCGTAGCCGCCGTTGCCTTCGGCGTGGATCAGGCCGGTGGTGACGGCACTCCACTTGTAGCTCAGGCTCAGCAGGTCGAAGCTGCGGGTTTCGGCGGTGAGCTTGCCGGTGGCGTCGATCGACACCCGGTTGCTGCTGTCCAGCTGGTAGTTGGTCAGGGTATCGCCCATCTTGTAGCTGACGTTGCTGAGCAGCGTGTCGAGCTTGACCGTGCTGTTGGCCAGGGTCGGGTTGGTCTGCTCGCCGGTCTGGTAGTAGGTCGGCTGGCCGTCGGTAAGGAAGTAGGTCTGGTTGGTGCCGGTGACACCGGCATTTTTCAGGTTCTGGAACCAGTTGGCGGTGGTCTTGAAGGCATCCTCGTAGTTGGTGCCGCCGTCCGCGCTCATGCCGCTCAGGGCGTTCAGCAGCGTCTTGAGGCCAGCGTCGTTGAGAGTGACCGAGACGGTACTCTTGACCTGGGTGGCAAAGTCCACCAGCAGCACGTTGACCGTGCCGACCCCGGTGGCCTTGGCATCCGCGAGCAGCGTCTGGAACGTGGTGGCCAGGGACGCCTTGGTCGCGTCGATGCCGGTGGTGCTCATGCTGCCCGAGGTGTCGACGATGAAGGCGAGGTTGTAGTTGGTGCCGGCGGTCATATGCAGGCCGGCGCTGTCGGCGATAATGATGTCATCGCCGTAGGTACCGGTGGTGCTGTCATTGGCGGTGGTCAGCTGGCTGGTGGTGTAGGTGTCCGGGTAGACCGTGACCTTGAGGGTGCCCTCGGTGGTGGCGAAGCTGCCGCCGACCGACTCGGTGGAGGTCGAGCTGACCTTCACGTCGAACTGGCCGCTGTAGTAGGCCGGTGGCTTGATGGTCAGGCTGCTCAACGTCCAGCCACTGACATCGACCGCGGTGGCGCCCACGGTGGCGGTGTGCCCGGCAGTGTCGCTGATCACCGAGCCCGCCGGAATACCGCTCAGCTTCACGCTGAGGGTCTCGGAGCCGTCGATGTCGGTCAGGCTGCTGCCGATACCCACCAGCTTGACGCTGCCGTTTTCCGGCCCTTCGTTAAGCTTGTAGCCATCGTAGTAACCCTGGGTGCCGTTGCTACCGTGCAGGTCGGACACGGTGACCCCGGCGTTGGTCAGGGCGGTGACGTTCTGGTACATCGGAATGGTGGTGCTGTTGAAGTCGCCAGCAGCGCTGCCGTTGACCGAGATGTTGACGTCGTAGCTGCCCGGGCCGGACTGGTTGGCGTGGTAGATCTCCAGGGTGTAGTAGCCGCTGGTGGTCGGCGTGTAGGTGCCCGAGACGGTCCCCGAGCCCGAGCCCCAGGTGGCAGTTACCACGTTCTTGCCGCCGATGTTCACCAGCAGGCTGTCGTCGGCGTTGCCGCTGAAGGTGTAGGTCTTGCCGGCCTCCAGGTACACCAGGCCGGAAGTCTTCGAGCCGCTCTGCGCCGCTACGCTGGAATCGGATTGCACGTTGGTGATGGTCGTGGACGAGGTAGCGGTGCCAGAGTTGGTGAACACCGTCTTCAGTGCATCGCCGGTAATGCCGTTGCCGTTGGTGCCCAGGCCGGTGAGGGTGGTCCAGGTTTCCTTGGTCAAGCCCAGCGAGTTGACGCTGTTGCTGCCGATCGACAGGGTCGGTGCGTCGGCGACCGGGGTAATGTCCACCTTCAGAATGGTTTCGCTGCCGGGGGTGACGCCGTCAGTGGGCTTGAACTTGATCTGTGCATAGTCAGCCTGGTTGTTGCCCACCCCGGTGCCGCCATAGCCGTTGACGCCCGACTGGTTGGCCAGCGGCACGAATTTGAGCTTGCCAGCGGTGATGTCGGCCTGGCTGATTGTCTGGTTGAGGGCCACGTTCACCCAAGCGGTGCCGTTGTTGTATTGCAGGGTGCCGAGGGCTGGTAGCTGGGTGATGGTCACGCCCAGGCTCGTGACCGGGCTGTCGACGTCAGTGACGTTGAAGTTGCTCCAGGTCAGCACCAACGCGGTGTCCTCGACCCCGGTGACGGCGCCGCCAGCGGACACCGGCGCGTCATTGACTGCCACCACGTTGACCGTGGTGGTGGCGGTGTTGGACACGTTGACCCCGTCGGTGACCGTGACCGTGATAATCCGTGGCGTGGTGCTCGGGTCTTCGCTGGTGTTGACGAAGGTGATGTTCTTGATGGCCTGCATGTAGTCGGCCAGCGAGGCGTTGCCGGTCAAGGTCAGCACCACCTTGCCGGCGGTCACGCTGGAGGTAATGGTAATGCCATTGACGCTGCTGCCCAGGTTCAGCGCATCGCCGACCTGGGCGTTGGTCAGGGTGACGGTCGCGCCGGTCAGCTGCGTGCTGTCGAAATCGGTGATGGAGATGTCCAGATCACTGATCGAGTTGCCGCTGCCGTTCTCGGTGAAGGTGGTCTGGAAGTCGGCGCCGGTCTTGCCGCTGGAGTCGTTGGCGTCCAGGTCCAGCACGGGTGCGGGTTCGAACAGCTGGGTGGTGATGCTGCCTGCGGTGTTGCTGACGACAAGGCCCTCGAAGTTGCCTCCGGTGGCCGAGTCGATCTTGATGGTGAAGGTCTCGGTGCCTTCGGTGATGTTGTCCTTGATGGTCGGGATGCTGAATGTCGCCGTGTTGCTGTTGGCCTTGATGGTCACGGTAGCCACGCCGGTGTAGTCGACACCGTTGGTGGCAGTGCCGCTGTAGCTCAGCTTGACCACCACATCGGTCTGCGGCGGGTTGCTCAGGGTCAGGGTATAAGTGGCGGTGTTGCCCTCGGCTACGGTGGCCGAGCCGGTGATGCCGAGGGTGGTGTTGTTCAGCGTGTCGGTCACGGCGGTGACCGCTGGCGCCGAGTTCACCACCAAGCTTTCGAAGTTGCCGCCGGTGGCGCTGGTGATAGTGGTACTGACCGTGGAAGCGTCGATGTACACGTCGTCGGCTGGCGCCGCCACAGTGACGCTGCCGGAGGACTGGTTGGGGCCGATGGTGATGGTCTGGCCATTGCTCAACGTCACGCTGACGGCTGTCTGCGCCGGGTTGGTCAAGGTCGCGGTGTAGACGATCTGGCCGCCCTCGGCCACGGTCGGCGTGGCGGTCAGGGTAACGGTGGTGGTGTCCGTCACATCGGTGACGCTGGTGCTGAGCACGGTCTTGTTGGCCACCAGGTTCTCGTAGCTGCCACCGGAGACGCTGCTGATGCTATTGGTGACGGCTGCATGCCCCTGATAGACATCATTGGTGACCGAGCCGGTGGCGGTGCCGCTGCTCTGGCCGACCGGGATGGTGATGGTCTGGCCATTGGTCAAGGTCACCACCACAGGGGTGACGGTGACCGGCGCGCTGACGGTGGCGGTATAGGTGATGGTGCCGCCCTCGGCCACGCTTGGCGAGGCGGTGAGAGTGACAGTGGTGGTGTCCGTCACATCGGTGACACTGGTGCTGACCTGAGTCTTGTCGGCGACCAGGTTCTCGTAGCTGCCGCCGGACACGTTGGTGATGCTGTTGGTCACCGGGGCATGGCCCAGGTACACGTCATTGATCACGCTGCCGGTGGCGGTGCCGGCGCTCTGGCCGACCGGAATGGTGATGGTCTGGCCATTGGCCAGGGTCACCACCACGGCGCTGCCGGTGACGGGTGCGCCGACAGTGGCGGTGTAGGTGATGGTGCCACCCTCGGCCACGCTGGGTGTAGCGGTGAGGGTAACGGTGGTGGTGTCCTGGACATCGGTGACGGTGGTGCTGACCGCTGTCTTGTTGGCCAGCAGGTTTTCGTAGTTGCCGCCGCTGATGGCGGTGATGCTGTTGGTGACCGGTGCATGGCCCAAGTACACGTCATTGGTAACGGTGCCGGTGGTCGTACCAGAAGTTTGCCCGACGGCAATGGTGATGGTCTGGCCGTTGGCCAGGGTCACCAGCACTGGGCTGCCGGTGACGGCGGCGGTGACAGTCGCGGTGTAGACGATGGTGCCGCCTTCGGCTACCGACGGCGTGGCGGCCAGGGTCACGGTCGAGGTGTCGATGGTGTCAGTGACGTTGGTCACTGCGGGCGTGCTGTTGACTGCAAGGTTCTCGAAGTTGCCGCCAGACGCGCTGGTGATCTGTGCACTGACCTGCCCAGCATCGAGGTACGGGTTATCGCCGTGGGTGGCGACGGTGACGCTGCCGGAGGTCTGGTTGGCGCCGATGGTGATGGTCTGGCCGTTGTTCAAGGTTACCGTCACGGCGGTTTGCGCAGCGTTGGTCAGGGTAGCGGTGTAGGTGATCTGGCCACCTTCGACCACGCTCGGCGTGGCCGACAGCGAGACAGTGGTGGTGTCCTGCACATCGGTGACCGTGGTGCTGACCACGGCCTTGTTGGCCACCAGGTTTTCGTAATTGCCGCCAGAGACGTTACTTATGCTGTTGGTGACCGCGGCGTGCCCCAGATAGACATCGTTGGTCACGGCGCCAGTGGCAGTGCCGGAGCTTTGCCCGACCGGAATGGTGATGGTCTGGCCATTGGTCAGGGTCACCACCACAGCAGAGCCGGTGACTGGCGCAGTCACGGTGGCGGTGTAAACGATCGTCCCGCCTTCAGCCACCGAAGGCGTAGCGGTCAGGCTGACGGTCGAGGTGTCGACGGTATCGGTGACATTGGTCACCACGGGGGTGCTGTTGACCGCCAAATTCTCGAAATTGCCGCCTGATGCATTGGTGATGCTGGCGCTGACCTGCCCGGCATCGAGATACGGGTTATCGCCGTGGGTGGCGACGCTGACGCTGCCAGAAATCTGGTTGGCGGCGATGGTGATGGTCTGGCCATTGCTCAGGGTGACGGTCACAGGCGACTGTGCGGCATTGGTCAGGGTCGCGGTGTAAACGATCTGACCACCCTCGGCCACGCTCGGCGTTGCCGACAGTGAAACGGTGGTGGTGTCCTGCACATCGGTGACGCTGGTGCTGACCTGAGTCTTGTCGGCTACCAGATTCTCGTAGTTGCCACCACTGACGTTGCTGATGCTGTTGGTGACGGCGGCATGGCCCTGGTAGACGTCATTGGACACCGCGCCAGTGGCAGTGCCGGAGCTTTGCCCAACCGGGATGGTGATGCTC
Source organism: Pseudomonas sp. SMN11 (assembly GCF_052041945.1). Classification (NCBI taxonomy): domain Bacteria; kingdom Pseudomonadati; phylum Pseudomonadota; class Gammaproteobacteria; order Pseudomonadales; family Pseudomonadaceae; genus Pseudomonas; species Pseudomonas sp. SMN11. The sequence goes on from NZ_JBKGGW010000063.1 coordinate 10,379, forward strand.
TGGCCGTTAGCCAGGGTGACCACCACCGGGCTGCCGGTGACGGGGGCGCCGACAGTAGCGGTATAGACGATGTTACCGCCTTCGACCACGGTTGGCGTGGCGGTGAGGGTAACGGTGGTGGTGTCCTGCACGTCGGTGACGCTGGTGCTGACCGGTGACTGGTTGGCGACCAGGTTTTCGTAGTTGCCACCGCTGACGCTGGTGATGCTGTTGGTGACGGCGGCATGGCCTTGGTAGACGTCATTGCTCACGGCACCGGTAGCGGTGCCGGAGCTTTGCCCAACCGGAATGGTGATGGTTTGCCCGTTGGCCAGGCTGACCACAACCGGGCTTTCGGTGACGGGCGCGCCGACGGTGGCGGTATAGACGATGGTGCCGCCTTCGGCCACAGTTGGCGTGGCGGTGAGGGTGACGGTGGTGGTGTCGGTCACATCAGTGACGGTAGTGCTAACCGCCGCCTTGTTCGCCACCAAGTTCTCATAGTTGCCGCCAGCCACGTTGTTGATGCTGTTGCTGACTGCAGGGTGTCCTTGGTAGACGTCGTTGGATACCGCCGCAGTGGCGGTTCCGGAGCTTTGCCCGACCGGAATGGTGATGGTCTGCCCGTTGGTCAGAGACACCACCACGGCAGAGCCAGTCACAGGCGCGGTCACCGTGGCGGTGTAGACGATGGTTCCGCCTTCAGCCACCGAAGGCGTGGCGGTCAGGCTGACAGTCGAGGTGTCGACGGTATCGGTAACGTTGGTCACCGCTGACGTGCTGTTGATTGCCAGGTTCTCGAAATTGCCGCCCGTTGCGCCAGTAATACGCGCGCTGACCTGGCCGGCATCGAGGTACGGATTATCGCCGTGGGTGGCTACCGCGACGCTGCCGGAGGTCTGGTTGGCGGCGATCGTAATGCTCTGGCCATTGCTCAGGGTCACCGTCACCGGCGACTGTGCGGCATTGGTCAGACTGGCGGTATAGACGATCTGCCCGCCCTCAGCCACAGTCTGGGTGGCCGACAGCGAGACTATGGTGGTGTCCTGCACATCGGTGACGCTGGTGCTGACCTGGGTTTTGTCCGCGACAAGGTTTTCGTAGTTGCCACCGCTGACACTGGTGATGCTGTTGGTGACGGGGGCATGGCCCTGGTACACGTCATTGCTCACGGCACCGGTAGCGGTGCCCGAGCTTTGGCCGACCGCGATGGTGATGGACTGGCCGTTGGCAAGGGTTACCACCACCGGGCTGCCAGTGACGGGCGCGCCGACGGTGGCGGTGTACAGGATGGTGCCACCTTCGACTACGGATGGTGTGGCTGTCAGGGTGACCGTGGTGGTGTCGGTCACATCGGTGACGCTGGTGCTGACCTGGGTTTTGTCCGCGACAAGGTTTTCATAGTTGCCGCCGGAGACATTGCTGATGCTGTTGGTGACAGGTGCATGGCCTTGGTACACGTCGTTGCTCACGGCACCAGTTGCCGTGCCGGAACTGTGGCCGACCGGAATGGTGATGGTTTGGCCATTGGTCAGGGTGACCACGACCGGGCTGCCGGTAACCGGAGCGCCAACGGTGGCGGTGTAGACGATGGTGCTGCCTTCGGTCACGGAAGGTGTAGCGCTCAGGGTCACAGTTGTGGTGTCTTGAACATCGGTGACGGTGGTGCTGACCGGCGACTGGTTGGCGACCAGGGTTTCGTAGTTGCCGCCCGTGACGGTGGTGATGCTGTTGGTGACGGGGGCATGGCCCTGATACACGTCGTTGCTCACGGCGCCAGTCGCGGTGCCGGAGCTCTGGCCAACGGCAATGGTGATGCTTTGCCCATTGGCAAGACTGACCACGACTGGGCTGCCGGTGACCGGCGCGCCGACGGTGGCGGTGTAAACGATGGTGCCGCCTTCTGCCACCGAGGGCGTGGCCGTCAGTGTGACGGTGGTGGTGTCTTGCACATCGGTGATGGTCGTGATGACCTGGGTTTTGTCCGCGACCAGGTTCTCGTAGTTGCCGCCGGACACATCGCTGATGCTGTTGTTGACGGCGGGATGGCCCTGATAGACGTCATTGGAGACCGCAGCCGTGGCGGTCCCTGAACTTTGCCCGACCGGGATGGTGATGGTTTGCCCGTTGGCAAGGGTCACCACCACGGCAGAGCCGGTAACCGGAGCGGTTACGGTGGCGGTATAAACAATGGTCCCGCCCTCAGCCACCGACGGCGTGGCGGTCAGGCTGACGGTAGAGGTGTCAACGGTATCGGTGACATTGGTCACTGCCGGCGTGCTGTTGACCGCCAGATTCTCGAAGTTACCGCCTGAGGCGCTGGTGATGCTGGCGCTGACCTGTCCAGCATCGAGGTACGGGTTATTGCCGTGGGTAGCAACCGCGACGCTGCCGGAGGTCTGGTTGGCGGCGATAGTGATGGTCTGGCCATTGCTCAAGGTGACGGTCACCGCAGACTGCGCAGCACTGGTCAATGTCGCGGTGTAGACGATCTGCCCGCCCTCAGCGACGGTCTGGGTGGCCGAAAGTGAAACGGTGGTGGTGTCCTGCACGTCCGTGACGCTGGTGCTGACCGGCGATTGATTGGCGACCAGGTTTTCATAGTTGCCACCGCTGACGCTGGTGATGCTGTTGGTGACGGGGGCATGGCCCTGGTACACGTCGTTGCTGACGGCACCGGTGGTGGTGCCTGAACTCTGGCCAACTCCAATGGTGATGGTCTGCCCATTGACCAGGTTGACCACCACCGGGCTGCCGGTGACCGGCGCTCCCACGCTAGCGGTGTAGAGGATGGTCCCACCTTCGGCCACGGACGGTGTGGCCGTCAGGGTCACGGTAGTAGTGTCCTGCACGTCAGTGATGGTCGTGCTGACCTGGGTTTTGTCCGCGACAAGGTTTTCATAGTTGCCCCCGGACACATCGCTGATGCTGTTACTGACGGCAGGATGGCCCTGATAGACGTCATTGCTGACTGCCGCTGTGGCGGTGCCCGAACTTTGCCCGACCGGAATGGTGATG
>NZ_JBKGGW010000064.1:0-11921 GCF_052041945.1 Pseudomonas sp. SMN11
GAAGAGACAGACACAAGGCCGCTCCTACAAGAAATGCGAGCTTCGGTCGTCAGTGTCCGTAACGCCCGACCAGGCTCTGCGCGCCTAGCGCATGGTCTTTGAGCAATTCCATCAAGCCGTTGCGGTCCAGCGCTTCGGGCAAGGTGCCCAGCGGCAGGTCGGTGGCAATCAGGGTCAGTGCATAGTGGTGCGGCTTGTCCCCGGCTGGCGGGCAAGGCCCGCGATAGGTCATGGTGCCGTGGGAATTGCGCCCGACGACCAGCGCCTGGCTGGTCTGCCAACCGGCGCCTGCCTCCAGCCCGTCCAGCGCCGGGTCGATGTCGTAGGCGAGCCAGTGGACCACGCCCAGACCCTTGCCACCGTCCGGGTCGAACATTACCAGGGCCAGCGACAGCGTGCCGTAGGGCAGGTTCTTCCAGCTCAACTGCGGCGTGCGCCCTTCACCGGCACCACAGGCCGGATCCGGCCCGACCTGCTGCAGGCCGATGACACCGCCATCGGTGAACGACGACGAACTGATCGACAGCGCGGCAGAGTCGCCACCGGCAGCCACGGCGGTGCAGGGCAGCAGGGCGGCGAGCAGCCAGGGTTTGAGGTTCATGGCGATTCCTCGGCAGGCCTTTGCGCCGCAGTGTAGACCAGCTGCCGGTCAGCGGCTGTCCTGGTCTTCGGCAGTGCCGCCGCTGTGCCCGGCACCGGAGCCTGTGGCTTCACCTGTGCTGTTGGAGCCACCGGCCGCGCCATCGGCGGCATCCGAGTTGCTGCCGGTGTCGCTGCTGTCATTGTCCTGGCCGCTGCCCGGGCTGTTGACGCTGCTGCCTTCGCCGGCGGTCTTGCCGCCGCGCTCGTCGGTTTTTGGATGGCTGTCGGTATTGGTCATGTCCGTCGCGGCGTAGCTGGTGGTGGCGGCGATCCCCATGGCGAGGGCGAGCAATAGCGAGTGAATGCGGATCATGGCAAGTCTCCTGGGCGGATGATCTGTCATTCGTTTGGCTGGCGGAGGGTGCAGGGGTGCCCCATGGGCGACGGGCGGTCGAAAAAAAGGGCCGCGATGGCGGCCCCTTGCTTCACTTGGCTTCTGGCTGCGCTGTAGGCGCAGCGGGTTCCACCGGTTCCAGCGGCGGATGCTCCTGCGCCGCATGCATCAGGTCCTCGGTCACCCGCAGCTCGGCGCCGGTCGGCGAGAAGGTGGTTGATGCCGTGAACGGTGCCGGGTGCTCTGCCGCCGGGCGTTTGCCGCGACGCCAGAGGAAGAAGCACACCATCCCCAGGTTGACCACGGCAAAGGCCCAGAACAGCCCCACTTCGCCGAATTCGGTCATGGCTGGCGAGATGGCCAGCGGCGCCATCGCCGAGCCCAGCGAGTTGATCAGCAGCAGGCCCTGGATCATCGGCACCAGCGCGTCGGACGGCGCCCGGTCGGCAGCATGGCTGACTGCCACCGGGTACAGCGCGAACACGCCGCCACCGAGCAGGAACAGCATGGCCGGCAGGAGGGCCGAATCAGACGGCAGGAACACCGTGATCAGCGACAGCACCATGCACAGCGCAGCCAGGGCGATCAGCACATCCTGGCGGTCCTTGCGGTCGGACCAGCGGCCCACCGGGTATTGCAGCAGCATGGCGCCGAGGATCACCCAGGCCATCATGTTGCCGACTTCACCGACATCCAGGCCGATGCGCTGCAGGTACAGCGGCAGCAGGGCGTAGATACCGGCAATGACCACGCCGGAGCCAAAGCAGCCGACCAGCCCCGACGGCGCCACGCCCAGCAGTTGCCGTGGCTTGAGCGGCTCGACCTGATCCAGCAGCGGCGACACCCGCGGCAGGATCACGATCGGCAGTACCGACAGCGCAGCCAGCATGCCGGCGAGCATGAACGGTGCGCTGTCGCCCAGGTGGGTGATCACGCCGAGGCCGGCTTGGGCGATCACACCCGCGCCGTAGAAGGCGATCATGTACAGCGCCAGCAGGCGCCCGCGAATCTTCGCGTCACCGGCCAGCAACAGCCAGCTTTCGATCACCAGGAATACGCCGACCGCCGCCCAGCCGTTGATCAGGCGCAGCACCGACCACCAGGTGGCGTCGTAGAACAGCCCCTGCAGCAGGATGGTCGCGGCGATCAGCGAGGCGAAGCTGGTGTAGGCGCGGATATGGCCGATGCGCAGGATCAGCCTGTCGTTGAAGATGGCGCCGAGGGTCAGGCCGATGAAGTAGGTCGACGAGACGATACCGATGGTCGTTGCCGATTCGCCGGCAGCGTCCAGGCGCAGGGTGGTAAGGGAAGACATGAAGCCGTTGCCCAGGGCAATGATGAACAGCCCGAGCAGGGGCGCCAGCGCCATGGCCAGCAAACGCGGAGACATACATACCTCAAGTTGGAGTGGCGATTTTAGGAACGCCTCTTCGTACGCGCACGCCAAACGGACCCATCGAGGGCCGAATAAAGTGCACGGATGTGCCTGGGCTGGATGCGACCTGGGCAAGACTCAACCGCTGGACCCTGGAATAGCCGGGCCGGGCGGGGTGGGTTGAGCCTATTTCACATGGGCGTCATGTGTTCAGGCCTGGACTCTGTCGTTGCTGCCGGTTGCCACCGTTCAAGGCGACGGGCGAAAAGGAAGCGCGATTCTACGGCTTGTGACCGATTTGCCCAAGAGGCTAAGGCCTGCGACGCGACGACGCAGGGCGGGATGCGACAGCTTTGTGCCCCAATCCGACATCCCAGACGCCTCTAGCCTGCGGCATAATCGGCATTCTTACCAAGGAAGGCCCGCCCCATGCTCGCTTCGCTGTTCGCCGTCCTCGCCCCGGTCTTCATCGTCGCCGGTATCGGCTTCGCCTGGGCCCGCAGAGGCCTGGATTACCCCACCGAATTCATCGCCCGCATGGTCATGACGGTCGGCACGCCATCGCTCGTGCTGTCGACCCTGAGCCGTACCGAGCTGGACGCCACGGCCTTCACCAGCATGGCCCTGGCCTGCCTGTTGTGCACGCTGGGCATGGCCGCGGCCGGGCTGCTGGTGTGCCGCGCTTCAGGCCAGCACTGGCGGGTGTTGCTGCCGGCCTTCATGTTCCCCAACACCGGCAACATGGGCCTGCCGATCAGCCTGTATGCCTTCGGCGAGCACGGCCTGGCCCTGGCCGTGGCGTTCTTCCTGACCTTGTCGATCGTGCAGTTCACCGTGGGCATGGCCATTTCCGGCACGGTCGCCTCGTTCAAGGCCCTGTTGCGCAACCCGATCGTCATCAGCCTGGCCGGCGCCATGCCGATCATTTTCCTCGACTTTGAACTGCCGCGCTGGCTGGCGAACACTGCCGACCTGCTCGGCGGCATGTCGATTCCGCTGATGCTGCTGACGCTGGGCGTGTCACTGGCAAGCATCCGCCCGCAGCACATCGGCGGCGGCTTGGTGCTCGGCGGCCTGCGCATCGTGCTGGGGGCGGCGGTGGGGTGGGTGGTGGGAACAGCCCTGAACATGGAGACGATGGAGCGGGCGGTGCTGATGGTGCAGTCGGCGATGCCGGTGGCAGTGTTCAATTACCTGATGGCGGTCAGGGCCAATCGGCAGCCGGAGCAGGTGGCGAACCTGGTGATGTGCTCGACGCTGCTGTCGTTCGTCTGGCTGCCGGTGGTGCTGGCCTGGTGGATGTAGGCTCTATTTTTCGAACAATCGCTCGTGCACCCAACCGTTATTGGTGAGCACCATCACGCGTTTTTCCCGGACCGGCGTGTCACGGGTCGCCACAGCTGTGCCAAGGTCACGGATGCCGGCCTTGATCTCGTCATTGGCTGCCCAGTCCGGCAAGCCGGTGATCTTGTAGGCATAGGTCACATCGGAAACGGTGTGCCCCATCATCTGCCCCGGCTCGCTGAACTGCTCGATCGCCGTCACCTCGGCCTTGCCGAAGCACAGGCCGCCACGGGTCTGGCCGTTGAGCATCTTCTGGGCATCAGCCTTGTAATACTTGCGACCCTCGTCGGTCAGGTCATAGGCGTAGTAGATATCGGTGCGGGCCGGCTGCCAGAGGCGCTCCGGCACTTCGACGCGGGAGATTTCCCGCTCGCTGACGATGCCCACCCGGGCCAGGGCATGCAGCGCCTTGTTGGTGCCGGTAACGTCGAAGTCCTGGGTCTTGGTGGGGAAGTCGCTGACCACGAAGCAATGGGGGTACTGCGTGTCGAGGTAGGCCTGGGCCGCCTTATGGAAATTGGCCTCGTTGGCGTCCTCAGTGTCCGAGCAGCCGGCCAGGGTGGCCAGCAACGCCAGCGGTACGATCTTCCTGAGCATGATGAAACGTCCTTGGATTGCGAAGATAAACCGGTGGGCAGGCATTAGAACCCACGGCCTAGAGCGGCGCAATCGTGGCAGTACGGCATCTGGACAGGGTTCACAAAGCCGCTGTCAATGGTGCCCTCGCGGCTCCCGGGTATCGATGCCGACCACTACCGACATGCCCGGACGCAGGCGTGCGGCGTCCGGCTGGTCGGGGTCTACTGTGATGCGCACCGGGATGCGCTGGGCAATCTTGACGAAGTTGCCGGTGGCGTTGTCGGCCTGCAACAGGGCGAACTCGGAGCCGGTGGCCGGCGAAATCTGCTGCACATGGCCGTAAAGCTTGAGGTGGTTCAAGGCGTCCACGGTGAAGGTCACCGGCTGGCCGATGCGCACGTCGGCCATTTGGGTTTCCTTCATGTTGGCGATCACCCACAGGGTGTCGGGCACCAATGCCATCAGTTGCGCACCCGAGTTGACGTAGGCGCCCAGGCGCGTACCGATCTGCCCCAGCTGGCCGTCGCGTGGGGCAGTGACGCGGGTGTTGTCGAGGTCGATGCGGGCCAGTTCGACGGCGGCTTTGGCATTTTCCACAGATGCCTCCAGTGACGCGCGATTGACGATTACCGTCTCGCGGTCCTGGCGGGCGATTTCCAGCGCGGCCTTGGCCTGGGTCAGGTTGGCTACGGCGGCGGCCTCGCTGGCGCGGGCCAGGTCCAGCGAACTGCGCGACACCGAGCCATCGCTGACCAGCGCCTGGTTGCGGCTGAGGTCGGCCTTGGCCTTGGTCGCCTGGGCCGCGGCATCGCCGATTGCCGCTTGGCGTTGGGCGATGGTGGCTTCGGCGCTGTTGCGCTGCTGCAGGTTATTGGCCAGCGCCGCCTGCTGCTGTTGCAGCTGGGCGATGGCCTGGGCCAGGCGCTGCTTGTAGATGCGGTCATCCAGTTGCACCAGCAGGTCGCCAGCCTTGACGAACTGGAAATCATGCACCGGCACGTCGACGACATAGCCGCTCAGCTGCGGGCCGATGATCGTCACCTGGCCGCGCACCAAGGCGTTTTCGGTGCTTTCGATGGTGCTGCTGAACGGCGGCAGGTTCCAGGCATAGAGCACTATCAGGATGCCGACCAGGGCCACGCAGGCGAAGCTGATCGAAGACAGGATGCGTACCCGCCGCGTGCGCACCGGGCTGGTCGGTTCGCTGGGCGGCGTGCTGCCTTCCGGAGTTTCGGCGATGGCGGTGGTGGTCGTGGTGCGGGTTTCTTCGGTCATCGGCTGGCAGTACCGCTGGTGGAGTCGGATGAAGCAGCCTGGCGGGCGACATACCACAGCCAGGAGCCGCGAATGGTAATCCAGATCATGGTCAGCACGGCGATGCTGCCGATCAGTACGAACACGTCGTTATAGGCCATTATGTTGGCCTCGCGGGTGGCGGCGCTGGCCAGCACGCGCATGCCCGCCTCGCTGCGCAACGCCGGGTCGGCGAGGATCCCGGCATAACCGCCGCCGCCGCTCTGCACGCGAGCATTGACCAGCGGTTCAAGGTAGCTGAGGCGGTCCATCAGGTGGCTGGAGTGGAACTTCTCGCGCCAGGTCTGGAAGGTGCCCAGCAGCGCCGCGCCGATCAGCCCGCCGAGGTTGTTGCAGATGCCGAACAGCACCGAAAAGCTCACCAGGTTGCGCGGGTTGGCGCGCACGTGGCTGATGCCCAGGGCCATCGATGGGCCAAGGAAGAAGGTGCTGCCGAAGGCCAGCAGGAACTGGCTGAGGTACATCTGTGCCGGGCGCGTGAGGTTGCTCGAACTGCTGTCCATGAACGCCCCGGCGGCCATCGCCAGCAGCGAGACGAACAGCGGGATCACCAGATGCTTGGGGTCGATGGTCAGCGCACTGCTGGCCAGGCCCGCCACGGCGCCGAGCAACATGATCCAGTACAGCGAGCGCATCTGTTCGCTGCCCATGTTCAGCACCTGCAGAAAGCCCACCGCGCCGGTGGATTGCTCTGAGGTGACCATGCGGATCAGGATCACGCACAGGCCCAGGCGGATGATCGCGCCACTGCCGAGCCAGCGCGTCATCAGCAGCGGGTTCTGGCGATTGTGCTCGATGGCCAGGCCCGTGAAGATCAAGGCAATCGACGAGGCCAGGGCAATGCCGATCCACGGTGCCTCCAGCCACCAGTCGATGCGCCCCAGCGACAGCGCGGCGCAGAGCAGGGCAACGCCGCTGGCCATCAGGGTGAAGGTGAGAAAGTCCAGCGGCTCGAAGGTCTTGAAGCGGTCACCGGGTGGCAGTTTGAGTAGCAGCACGCAGCCCAGGGCAGCCAGTGCCAGGCCCAGTTCGAACAGGTACAGGCCGCGCCATTCGGCGATCTGCAGCAGGTCTTCGGAGAAGATCCGCGCCAGCGGCAGGGCCAGTTGTGAGGCGCCCAGGCCCAGCACCATGGCCTTGAGTCGCCAGCGTTCGGGGAACGCCTGGATCATGTAGTACAGGCCCAACGAACTGAGCGCCGCGCCGACCATGCCATGGGCAGCGCGCACCGCGATGGCCGAGTTGAGGTCGTTGACCAGCAAGTGGGCGAAGGTGACCAGGGCATACAGCACCAGGAACACCTCGGTGAAGGCGCGCAGGCCGAACTGCTGGCGAAACTTGACCAGCAGCAGGTTGATGGACACGTTGGTCATCACATAGGCCGCCGGCAGCCAGGCCATCTCGGCGCTGGTCGCGCCCAGCGCGCCCTGCAGGAACACCAGATTGGCGGTGACCAGTGCGTTACCCAGCCCGCCAGTGATCGCCACCAGCAGGCCGACCACGCCGTACGCCAGCCGCTTGGCCGGCGTGTGCAGGGGCGTGGAAGGTGAGCCGGGGAGGCTGGGCTTCTCGTGCGGGAGCCACTGGCGCGGGGTGTATTTGTCCATGGGGCTGACTGTAACACTGCCTTATGCGTTTTTTGTAGGAGCGGCCTCGTGTCGCGAAAGGGCCGCAAAGAGGCCCCAGGATTTCAGCAGCAAGGCGCCGTAAGGTGGGGCTGCCATGCAGCCCTTTCGCGACACGAGGCCGCTCCTACAAGGGCCTAGTGGCCCACCACCATGGCGGTGAACGGCGCTACATAAGCCTGCAATGTCACCAGCCCACCCACCAGCACTGCCAGCACGATCGAGTGGAAGAACACATAGCGCAGGATCTCGCCCTCATGCCCATACCAGCGGGTCGCGGTGGAGGCTACGACGATCGATTGCGCATCGACCATCTTGCCCATCACCCCGCCCGAACTGTTGGCCGCTGCCATCAGCACCGGGCTCAGCCCCAGCTGCTCCGCCGTCACCCGCTGCAGCCCGCCAAACAGCACGTTGGAGGCCGTGTCCGACCCGGTTAGCGCCACGCCCAGCCAGCCGAGCAGGGTGCCGAACATCGGGTAAAAAATGCCCGTGGCGGCGAATGCCAGGCCCATCGTCGCGTCCAGCCCCGAATAGCGGGTGAGGAAGCCCAGCGCCAGCATGGCGACAATGGTGATCAGCGAGTAGCGCACTACCCACAGCGTTCGTAGATACTGCCGGCCCAGTTCCATAGGCGAGTAACCCATCAGCAGCCCACCTAGAATCGCCGCCAGGAAGATGCCGCTGCCGGTCGCGGTGAACCAGGTGAACTTGTACTGCGCATCTTCTTTCTTCGGCGTGGGCACCACGGGCGGTACTTTCTCGATCTGCTGGTGGATCGAGTCGAAGGTGAACACCGGGGCGAACACCGGGTTGCCTTCACGTAGCGGCTTACCCTGCGGGTCGAGCATCGCCGCGCCGCTGGCCGGGTCGAGCGCCGGGCGGGTGTCGAACAGGTTCTTGAAGCCGGCCGTGCCCCAGGCGAACACGAACACCGTGAGGATGATCCACGGCAACCACGCCTTGAACACGCTGCGCTGATCGCTTTGGGTAAAGGTGGCCGCGGCACCGGCCTTGCCGTCGTCTTCGACCTTGGAGTTGTCGACGCGCCCGGTGAGTGCCGCCGAGGTGTGCACCGTGGCTGGCTTCCACACCCGCAGGAAGGCGGTCAGGCAGGCCATGGAAATCAGCGCGGCGATCACGTCCACCAGCATCGGCCCGTGGAAGTTCGACACGATGAATTGCGGTACCGCGAACGTGACCCCAGCGACCAGGATCGCCGGCCATACCTCGAGCATCTTGCGCCAGCCGGCAAAGGCCCAGATCAGCCAGAATGGCACGATCACCGAGAAGAACGGCAGCTGCCGGCCAACCATGGCTGACAACTCCATTTCATCCAGCCCGGTGACTTTGGCCAGGGTGATGATCGGGGTGCCCAATGCGCCGAACGCCACTGGAGCAGTGTTGGCGATCAAGGCAAGCCCCGACGCAGCCAGCGGCGAGAAGCCCAGACCGATCAGGATTGCCCCGGTCACCGCCACGGGCGTACCGAAGCCCGCAGCGCCCTCGAAGAAGGCACCGAAGCAGAAGGCGATCAGCAGCAGTTGCAGGCGGCGGTCGTCGGTGATGCGCGCCAGCGAGTCCTGCAGCACCTTGAACGAGCCGTTCTCGGTGGTCAGCCGGTGCAGGAAGATGATGTTCAGCACGATCCAGCCGATCGGCAGCAGGCCGTTGGCGGCGCCGTACAAAGCAGCGGAGCCTGCCATGTTGGCCGGCATGCCGAAGGCGAAGATCGAAATCAGCAGTGCCGAGCCCAGGGCGAGCAGGGCGGCGATGTGCGCCTTGATATGGAAGAAGGCCAGTGCCGCCAGCATCACCACTACCGGCACCGCGGCCATGAATGTGGAGAGCACGGGGCTTGCGAACGGATCGTAGATTTGCTGCCAGACCATTTGCCACCTCGATTTTTGTTATGTGAGGTATCGCGATTTTTGGGCAGACGGCATGCGGAGATGCCAGGGGAAGTATAGGAAGGAATTTTTCTCCTGTACCGGCCTCTTCGCGGCTAAAGCCGCTCCCTCAGGTACTGCACAGGCCTCAGGCATTGTGCCAATTCTGTGGGAGCGGCTTTAGCCGCGAAGAGGCCAGATCAGGCGCTACAAGGCCCGGGCCAGAAACTCGGCGGTACGGCTATCGGCACACACAGCCACCACCTGCGGCGTACCACTGACCACCACCTGGCCGCCCGCATCCCCGGCCCCAGGCCCGATGTCGATCACCCAGTCACTCTGCGCCACCACACGCATGTCATGCTCGACCACCACCACACTGTGCCCGGCCTCGACCAACCGGTTGAGCTGCACCAGCAAGCGGTCGATATCCTGCGGGTGCAGCCCGTTGGTAGGTTCGTCCAGCACATACAAGGTCGCGCCACGGGCCACGCGCTGCAGTTCGGTGGCCAGCTTGATCCGTTGCGCCTCGCCACCGGACAGCTCGGTAGCCGGCTGCCCCAGGCGCAGGTAGCCCAAGCCGATGTCCTGCAGCACCTGCAGGCAACGCCGCACTGCTGGTTGCTCGACGAACACCGCAAGCGCCTGCTCGACCGTCAGCTGCAGTACCTGGGCGATGTTCATGCCCTGCCAGCTCACCGCCAGGGTCTCGGGGTTGTAGCGTGCACCGTGGCAGGTCGGGCAGGGCGCATAGACGCTGGGCATGAAAAGCAGTTCGACGCTGACAAAGCCTTCGCCTTCGCAGTTGTCGCAACGGCCTTTGGCGACGTTGAACGAGAAACGCCCGGCATCGAAACCGCGGGCCTTGGCCTGCTCGGTGGCGGCGAACAGCTTGCGCACATGGTCGAACAACCCGGTGTAGGTGGCGAGGTTCGAGCGCGGCGTGCGGCCGATCGGCTTCTGGTCCACCTGCACCAGCCGCTTGATGCTATCGAGCCCGGCAGCGACGCGCCCGGCGCTGAACGGCTCGGGCTCATCTTCCAGGCTTTGCTCTTCAAGCTCGGCCTTCTGTTCGGCCTGACCGAGATGGGCACCGACCAGCTCCAGCAAGGCCTGGCTGACCAGGCTCGACTTGCCCGAACCGGAAATGCCGGTCACCGACGTGAAGCAACCCAGCGGAAAGCGGGCGCTGAGGTTGTCCAGGTTGTTGCGGGTGATGCCTTCCAGCGCCAGCCAGGCGTGTGGCTGGCGTGGGGTGCGCAGGTTGCGCTGCTGTTCGGCGAACAGGTAGGCGGCAGTGCACGAAGCCTCGACCTGTGCCAGGCCGGTTGGCGGGCCGCTGTAGAGCACCTGCCCGCCATGCTCGCCGGCCGCGGGGCCGACATCCACCAGCCAGTCGGCGCGGCGCATGGTGTCCAGGTCGTGCTCCACCACGTACACCGAGTTGCCCGCCTGCTTGAGCCGCTGCAAGGCATCGAACAGCGCTTCGCTGTCGGCCGGGTGCAGGCCGGCGGAGGGTTCGTCGAGCACGTAGATCACACCGAACAGCTGCGAATTGAGCTGGGTGGCCAGGCGCAGGCGTTGCAGTTCGCCGAACGACAGCGTCGGCGTGCTGCGTTCCAGCGCCAGGTAGCCCAGGCCGAGGTCGACCAGGGTGTCGATGCGCTCCAGCAACTCATTGGCGATGCGCTGTGCGGCCAGGCGCTTTTCCAGGGTCAGGTTGTCGTCGTGCTGCTCCAGGTAGCCCGGTGCGGCGACCTGGCGGAACACCTCGGCCAGCGCCTGTAATGGCAGCCGCGACAGCTCGCCGATGTCGCGACTGGCGAAGGTCACGTCCAGCGCCGCACGCTTTAGCCGTTTGCCCTGGCACACCGCGCAGTGGCTGGGGCGCATGTACTGCGACACCCGCTTGCGCATCTGTGCGCTCTGCGAGTGCATGAAGGTATGCAGTATGTAGCGCCGGGCGCCGCTGAAGGTACCTTGGTAGCTCGGTTCGAGTTTGCGCTTGAGTGCGGCGCGGGTCTGCGCAGGTGTCAGGCCCGCGTACACCGGCACGGTGGGGGTTTCTTCGGTGTAGAGAATCCAGTCGCGCTGTTCCTGCGGCAGGTCGCGCCATGGAATGTCGACGTCATAGCCCAGGGTCACCAGGATGTCGCGCAGGTTCTGCCCCTGCCAGGCCATGGGCCAGGCCGCCACGGCGCGTTCGCGGATGGTCAGCGACGGGTCGGGGACCATGGTCGCTTCGGTCACTTCATAGACCCGCCCCAGCCCATGGCACTCCGGGCAGGCGCCTTGCGGGGTGTTGGGCGAGAAATCCTCGGCATACAGCATTGGCTGCCCGGCCGGGTAGCTGCCGGCGCGGGAGTAGAGCATGCGGATCGAGCTGGACAGGGTGGTGACGCTGCCTACCGACGAGCGCGCGCTGGGCGTGCCGCGTTGCTGCTGCAGGGCCACGGCCGGGGGCAGGCCTTCGATGGCATCGACGTCCGGCACGCCGACCTGGTCGATCAGGCGCCGGGCATAGGGCGCGACCGACTCGAAGTAGCGGCGCTGGGCTTCAGCGTAGAGGGTGGAGAAGGCCAGGGAGGACTTGCCCGAGCCGGACACACCGGTGAACACCACCAGCGCGTCGCGGGGGATATCGACGTCGATGTTCTTGAGGTTGTGCTCGCGGGCGCCACGGACGCGGATGAAGCCGGTGGGAGTGTGCGGCATGGGGCGGTCCTTGGCAGTGAAGAACGCTCAAGGTAGCAGTATTTATGCTGGCTGTGCCGGGCTCTGTGGGGGGGGGGGCACGAAAAGGAAAACAAAAAACTCCC
>NZ_JBKGGW010000065.1:0-11476 GCF_052041945.1 Pseudomonas sp. SMN11
TGGCGGCGAGTCGATTTCCACCAGCCCGCAACCACGCACCGTGCGCACGATCTCGCGCTTGCGGGTGCTTGGCGACGATGGCGTCAACGTCACCGTGCGCGCCGCGCAGAACATCCGTGAGTTCCGCAAGGAAAGCCTCAAGCACTACAGCGCCGACCTGACCTACACCCTGGTCCGCGCCGAAGGCGGTTTCAAGATCCACCGCAAGGTGATCAGCCTGATCAACAGTGACGATGCCCTCGCCGGCATCGGCTACATCCTCTGAGGTCATGCATTCACCCTGTGCTGTTCCCGGGCGCGTAGCAAGCAAGCGCCCGGTGCTGGATATCTAAAAACAACAAAAACAATACGTGACAGGCAAGCGGGCCACAGACCTGCAGAGCGCCTCTGCCCGGTTGAACGACTGCCCAGACCTTGTACTGATCACATTTCCAGGATTACCCCATGGAACTCAAATGGCCGTTGCGTGCGAAAACGTTGTGCTTGTGTGTGGGCACCGTGTTACCCCTGAGCAGCTTCGCCGACGTGGTGGATGACAGCCACCTGTCGCTGAACTTCCGAAACCTCTACCTGAACCGTAACTTCACCAACTCCAGCGCGCCGGTGTCCAAAGTCGGCAACTGGTCGCAGGGCTTCGACCTGCAGTTCGAGTCCGGCTACACCAATACCCCGCTGGCTGTCGGCCTTGATCTCAATGGCCAGTATGCCCTTCGCCTGGACTCCACCGGCAACGATGGCTCGCTGCCGTTCAGCCAGCACCGCCAGCAGGCCGCTGATGACTACAGCCGTGGCGGCGCGACACTGAAACTCAAGTACGCCAAGACCCAGGTGAAGATCGGCGACCAGAAGCCGTTCTACCCAGTCGCCTCCAACGACCCCAGCCGCCAGCTCGACACCATTTACCAAGGTGCAGTGATCGAGTCCCGCGAAATCGACAACCTGACCCTGGTCGGCGGGCGCTTCTGGTCGATCGTCACCCGCGAGTCGTCCAACCATGAACGCCTGTACCGTTATGGCACCAACGACAGCCTGGACAGCGACGGCCTGGACTTTGCCGGTGCCACCTACAACTTCACCCCGGACCTGCAGGGCAGCTACTTCCATGGCGTGCTCAACGACATCTACAAGCAGGACTACGGCGGCATCAAGCACACCCTGAAGTTTGCCGACGGCTACCAGCTGAAAACCGACGTCGGTTACTTCAACAACCGCGAAGACGGTGCCGCGCGCAGCGGCCCGGTGGACAACCGCGCCTATTTCGGCCTGGTGACCCTGGAAAAGAGCGGCCACATGATCGGCGCCAGCTACCAACGCATGACCGGCGACACGGTGTTCCCGACCCTGAATGGCTACGTGCCGCAACTTTGGTTGCCGAACTGGGCGAGCATCCCCTTCATCCGCCCTGACGAGCGCAGCTGGTCGGTGCGCTACGGCTACAACTTCGTGGCCATGGGCATCCCCGGCCTCAAGCTGTTCACCCGCTACATCAAGGGCACCGACGTCGATCGCGGCCCCGGCCTTGCCCGCGACCAGGAAAGCGAGCGCGACATCATGCTCAGCTACGTGGTCCAGAGCGGCCCGCTCAAGGACCTGTCGTTCGACCTGAAGAACATGCGGACCCAGCAGAAGTACGGCAACGACTACACCGAGTACCGCCTGATCACTTCCTACACCTGGAAGTTCTGGTAAGTGGCCCGCATGGAGATGGCGCATGACTAACCTCAACACCAGCATCACCCGTGATACCGACCCACGCACCATGCGCCGCATCGTCATTGCCTCGGTGCTGGGCAACGCCCTGGAATGGTACGACTTCTTCCTGTACGGCACGGCCGCAGCGCTGATCTTCGCCCCGCTGTTCTTCCCCGCCGGCACCGACCCGGTGCTTGGCACCCTGGCCTCGTTCGCAGGCTTTGCCGTGGGCTTTCTTGCCCGCCCGCTGGGCGGCCTGATCTTCGGCCACATCGGCGACAAGGCCGGGCGCAAGAAGGCCCTGGTGATGACCCTGGCAATCATGGGCGCGGCAACCTTCGCCATGGGCCTGCTGCCCACCTTCGAGCAGGCCGGTTACCTGGCCCCGGCGTGCCTGGTGATCCTGCGTGTGCTGCAGGGTGTGGCTTCGGGCGGTGAATGGGGCGGCGGCGTGCTGCTGCTCAGCGAGAACGCCCCCAAGGACCGCGTCGGTTTCTATGCGGCCTGGAGCCAACTGGGCGTGTCGGGCGGCTTCGTGCTGTCGGCGGCCGCCTTCTACCTGGTGCAGATGCTGCCCCATGAAACCATGATGAGCTGGGGCTGGCGTGTACCGTTCCTGGCCAGCATCCTGATCTTCGGCGTCGGCGTGTACATCCGCCGGCGCTTGCCGGAGAGCAAGGAATTCGTCAAAGAACAGGCGCAACAGGACAAGCCTGAGCACATGCCGGCCATGGAAGTGTTGCGCAAGCACCCCAAGGCGGTGCTGCAGGCGATGGGCATCCGCATTGCCGAGAACGGCAGCGCCTACCTGTTCCTGGCCTTCACCATCGCCTACGCCAAGTTCACCGGGCTGGACACGCAGTTGGTGCTGGCCAGCGTGATGGTGGCGATGATCGTCGAGGCCGGCACCATCGTGTTCTGGGGCTGGCTGTCGGACATCATCGGCCGGCGGGTGGTGTATGCCATCGGCTCGGTCGGGCTGATGGTGCTGGCCTTTCCGTTCTTCTGGATGCTCGATACCCACTCGCCGGTGTGGGTGTACCTGGCGGCGTTGCTGGGCATGGCCTTCTGTCATGGCGCGATGATCGGCACCCAGCCGGCGCTGATGGGTGAGCTGTTCCCGCCCAAGGTGCGTTATTCCGGGTTGGCCATGGGGCACGAGATTGCCTCGATCTTCTCCGGGGGATTGGCGCCGTTGGCAGCGACCGCGTTGTTCAGTTTGTACAAGGATGCCTGGCCGGTGTCGGTGATGCTGGTGGTGATGGGAGCGATTACTACCCTGGCGGTGATCAGCATCAAGCCACAGGCCAAAGCCTAGTTTTGCTCCGGTTTTGCCCGGGCCTTTCCGTGCGGGGAGGGTTCGGGCTTTTTCATTTTGTGCCTCTGGCCTCTTCGCGGGTAAACCCGCTCCCACAGGGGCCTTGCGCAATACCTGTGGGAGCGGGTTCACCCGCGAAGAGGCCAGCCCAGGCAACACACTTCTATAATTGCCCACCCGTGCCAACCTCTTGCCCCTGCCTGCCAATCCACTCCCCAGCCATTCCGCCCTGCGCCACGCCCCGGTAGCCTGCCGCGAGCCCAACTCGCGTCGCGGAAAACAACAACATGACCAACGCCTTGAGCATCCACAACAAGATCACCCTGCTCGCCAGCCTGTGCCTGTCGGCCATCGTCGTACTGCTCACCGCACTGGCCCTGTACCAGCGCCAGAGCAGTGAGGACCAGGTCGGCAGCAGCGCCAGCGACATGCTGCTGGCCGCCGCACGCAGCAACCTGCGTGCCGAGGGCCAGGCCCAGGCGCTGCAGATCCAGCAGGGCTTCAATCGCGCCTACACCTTCGCCGAGGGCGTCGGCCGCCAAGTCATGCACCTGCGCCAACGTGCAGGCTTGCCCCCGGCCGAGCTGCGCCGCGACCTCACCCAGGTACTGCGCGATGCCCTGGCCGGGCGCCCGGAACTGCTGGGGCTGTTCATCACCTTCGAGCCCAACGCCCTGGATGGCCACGACGCCGACTTCCCCGGCCGCTTGGACCTTGGCAGCAACGACCAAGGCCGCTTCGCCCTGTACTGGCTGCAACCTGGCCCCGGCCAGCTGCAGGCCGTACCGGGCGACGAGAAACTGCTCGCCGACACCTCGCCCGGCCCCAGCGGCGCACCGTTCAATGCGTTCTTCAGCTGCTCGCGGGCCAGCGCCAAACCCTGCCTGCTCGAGCCCTACGTCGACAGCTCCAGTGGCACCGCACGGCTGGTCACCAGTCTGACCCTGCCGCTGATCGACCAGGGCCGTGTGGTAGCAGTGATCGGCCTGGACATCGACCTGGCGACCCTGCAGCGCGACGCCGAGAAAGCCACCACGGCGCTGTACGACGGCCAAGGCGATATCGCCATCGTCAGCACGGCCGGGCTGCTGGCCGGTGACAGCAGCCACCCCGAGCGCCTCGGTACGCTGTTCAAGGCACGCCACCCCGAGCAGACCGCGGCCATGCTCGACGCCGCAGCCGCAGGCCATACACAGGCCTTCGAGGATGCGGGGCACATGCGCATGCTGGTGCCGATCCAGCCCCTGCCAGAAGCCAGCCCGTGGGCCGTGCTGGTCAGCGTCGGCAAGGACGTGCTCGGCGCGCCAGTGACCGCGTTGCAGGAACAGATGCGCACCCAGCGCCTGCACAGCCTGGCCCTGCAGATCGGCCTGGGCCTGGGCATTGCCATGCTGGGGGTGGCGATGATGTGGCTGACCGCGCGCAGCGTCAGCCGCCCGCTGCTGCAGGTCGCCTACCTGCTCGAAGACATTGCCGAGGGCGAAGGTGATCTGACCCGCCGCCTGGCCTACCCCGGCAAGGATGAACTGGGCCGCCTGAGCCGCGCCTTCGACCGCTTCCTGGAGCGCCTGCAACCGGTGGTCGCCCAGGTCCAGGGCGGTGTGCGTGATACCCGCGACACCGCTGACCAGTCGGCGCGCATCGCCAGCCAGACCAGCGCCGGCATGCAGCAGCAGTTCCGCGAAATCGAGCAGATGGCCACTGCCTTGCACGAAATGTCCGCCACCGCCCAGGCTGCGGCCCACAGCGCCGCGCAAGCCGCCGAGGCCGCGCGCCATGCCGACTTGGCCACTGGCGCCGGCGTGCAGGTGATCGAGAGCACCACCCAGGGCATCCAGGCCCTGGCTAGCGGCATGAGTGAGGGGATGCAGCGCCTGCAGGCCCTGGCCGCGAGCAGCGAGCAGATTGGCGCGGTGATGGAGGTGATCCTGTCGATTGCCCGGCAGACCAACCTGCTCGCATTGAATGCGGCGATCGAAGCGGCCCGTGCCGGTGACGCCGGTCGCGGCTTTGCCGTGGTCGCCGACGAGGTACGCGGCCTGGCACAGCGCACCCAGGCCTCGGTGGAAGAGATTGGCGCGATCATCGACAACCTGCGCAACGGCACCCATGAGGTGACCGGCGCCATGCAGCACAGCTACCAGCAGGCCCAGGCCAATGCCGAGCAGGCGCGCCAGGCCCTGCAGGCACTGGCGCAGATTCGCCAGGCGGTCAGCGTGATCACCGACATGAACGTGCAGATCGCCTGCGCCGCCGAACAGCAGAGCAGCGTTGCCGAAGAGGTGAACCGCAACGTCGAGGCGGTGCGCGATGTCACCGCCTCGCTGTCCGGCCAGGGCGAGCGCTCGGCCGGGATCAGCCAGCAGCTGAACGACCTGGCGTCAGAGCAGCAGGGGCTGATCGAGCGCTTCAAGGCCTGAGGCAAAGCGCGGCGCCAGCCCGGCCTGGTGCAGGCGCTGCACCAGGTTCGCCAGGCGCCCATGGCGGTAGGCGTCGATGTCGGTTTCGCGGTAGTCGTAGAACCCCACGCCATCGCGCAGGCCGTTGCGCCCGCTGGCCATGTTGTCCAGCACCGATGCTGGCGCCTGGTAGCGCTGGCCCAGGTGGTGGCTGAGGTAGCTTGAGGCGTGGTGCAGGATGTCGCCACCGCCCCAGTCGATGAACTCCAGCAGGCCCAGTACCGAGAAGCGCAGGCCAAAACCGGTTCGTACGGCCAGGTCGATCTGCTCGGCGCTGGCGACGCCCTCCTCGACCATGCGCGCCGCCTCGTTCATCACCAGCGCCTGCAGGCGCGGCACGATGAAGCCGGGGGTGGCGCTGCACAGCACCGGCACCTTGCCGATGGCTTGCAAGGTGGCTAGCAGCTCGGCAACCACGGCTTCGCAGGTTGCGGCGCTACGCGAGACTTCCACCAGCGGCATCAGGTGCGCAGGGTTGAGCCAATGGGCGTTTACCATGCGCCCGGGCGCGCTGACCATGGCGGCCAGCTCGGTCACCAGGAAGGTCGAAGTGGTCGAGGCGATGATCGCGTCCGCCGCCACCTGCCGGTCGATCCAGGCAAACGCCTCGCGCTTGGCCTCGAGCACTTCGGGCACCGCCTCGAACACTAGCCGGCAACTTTGCAACGCCTGGCCGCCCTCCTCTCGTGTCAGCAGTTGAACCCGCGACAGCAGCTGCTCGGCCTGCTGCGCATCGATCAGTTGGAGGTCAACCAGGCTCTGCGCCTCGACGCCAAGGTTACGCCTGACCACCTCGAAGTAGCTGGCCTGGGCTTGCGCCTGCCGCGCCTTCAGGTCGATCAGGCTGACGTGGACGCCAGCCTGGGCGAAGGCCAGGGCGATGCCCTCGCCCATCCGCCCGGCACCGACCACGGCGATATGCCGCAATGGCCCGCTCATGGCGCGACACCGTCATGCAGCAAGGCCGCCATCTGCTCGCGGTCGAGCCCCGCCAGGCCGAGGTTCTCCAGGGTGCGGCCTTCGCCATACAAGTCACGCCCGGTCACTGCCGAGGCCAAGGCCAGCAAGCCCTGCGCGACAGGGGTCGGCACGCCGACCCAGCGCCCGACCGAGACCAGCAGCGACAGGCCCAGGCGAGTGTCTTCGAGCATGTAGCGGTGCTGCTGCAGGTCGATCTTCTCGCGCCAGTCGCCGCTGTCGGTGAGCTTGCCATGGGCGCCGCGGCCGTACATCCACTCATCGCCCTGGTCGGTGTTGTAGTGGTCGGCCAAGGGGAAGTGCGGCGCCGGGTAGCCCAGCGCCTCGCGCACGCGCATGCGTTCGGCATCCAGCACATTGGTTACCCGGCGGATCGACGGCTGGGTGCCTTCATTGTGGATGTCCCACGACTCGAAGTGCTCCAGGGGCCCTGCATTCATCAGGATCAGCGGCGGGTGAATGACCGGGCCGGCGTTCATCAGTGCACCACTCAGGGCATCTTCGAGCGGCTCGACGCTGGGGTAGGCCTCGCGCAGCACGCTGAAGGCATGGGCCGAAAGACGACTGGGCAGCACGCCGGTCGGCAGGCGCGTGGCGTAGGCGCTGATTACCAACTGGTCGGCGCCATGCTTGCGCACCAGGTACGGCAAGGTACCGGTTTCGGCAAAGGCCACCTCGGCGTGGTTGCCGCAGTCGCCCATGGCCTTGGCGAACACATAGCTGCCAAAGGTGCCGGGAGGCAGGAACACCACCTGGCCGGCGCTGAGCAACGGCGCGACTTCCGTGGCCAGCGCCGCGTGGCTGGTCGACGGCAACGGGATGATCACAAGATCCGCGCCCTGCAGCGCT
Source organism: Pseudomonas sp. SMN11 (assembly GCF_052041945.1). Classification (NCBI taxonomy): domain Bacteria; kingdom Pseudomonadati; phylum Pseudomonadota; class Gammaproteobacteria; order Pseudomonadales; family Pseudomonadaceae; genus Pseudomonas; species Pseudomonas sp. SMN11. The sequence goes on from NZ_JBKGGW010000065.1 coordinate 7,297, forward strand.
TCGGCCAGGTCGCTGACCAAGTGCAGGTTGTCGCCAAGGGCCAGTTGGCGGGTGCCGCGATAATCGCGCACGGTGAGGCTGCCAATCGCCTGCAGGGTTTTCAGGGCCGTAGCGTCACGGCGCCACAGGCGGGTGGCATGGCCGCGCTCGGCCATCTCGACAGCCGCTGCATAGCAACCGTGGCCGCCGCCAAGAACAGTGATTTGCATGGGTGGAACTCCGCGTGTGTAAGGTAGGCCGATGCTAGCCATCACGCGTTTGCCCGGCGCTGCGGATCGCGCAGGCAAGCTACCGATTGCGCAGCTTTCAGCCTTTGAGTGTGTCGGAGGGGCGGCAACCGAAGCGCAGCCGGTACTGCTGGGTGAAATGCGCGGGGCTGTTGATGCCGAAGTGCAGCAGTACCTCGGTCACGCTGCCCTCGCCCTTCTGCAGCGCCTGGTGCACCGCCTGCAGGCGCCGGTCGCGGATGTACTCGACCGGCGTCTGCCCGAGGAACTGGCGAAAGCCGTTCTGCAGCGTGCGCACCGAAACGCCACTGAGCGCGCACAAGGTCGCCAGCGCCAGCGGCTGGTCGAGGTTGGCCTCGATGTGCTCGCGCGCCCGGCGCACATGGCTGGGTAACGGGGCCCCTGCCGGTTGCAGCAGCGCAGCGGAATAATTGTGCGGCAGCTGGGTCAGCAGTAGTTGCACCAGGTGATCCACCAGGCCCTGGCGCAAGGGAGCCAGGCTAAGTTGCAGGGCAAACAGCCGGCACAGGTAATCCAGGGTCAGTCCCAGCGCATGCACGCCCGGGTGGTCGGCGGCGAGCGGCACATCGAACGCCAGCGGCTGCCCCAGGCTGCGCCCCAGCAGCTGCTGCAGATGCAGCTCCAGCGCCTCGCGGGGCATGCTCAGCACCGCATTGCGGCAAGCGCCGCCGGTGACGATACGGCTGCTGGCGAATGGCGAACTGACGCTCAGCCCGCCCGCCGCCACGGCCACATGCGCCTGGCCGTGGCTGACTTCGCACTGCCCTTGCAAGGTGGTGCGGAACAGATACTGCGCACCGGTGCCCTCGAGGCTGACTTCCACCGGCGCGTCGTAGTGCAACTGCAGCAGGCGCACGCCGGCAAACTCCACGCCGCTAACCTGCAACTGCGGCGCAGCATCGTCCAGCACCCGCAGCCGATGCGGGCAGAGATAGCGGCCCAGCTGCACCTGCATCTCTGCCACATCCTGCGAATGAAACAGCGGAAAGCGCTCCAGCAGCTGGATGTCCGCCAGCATCTCAGGCCTCGGCGGGGTGTTCGCGGCGCATGCTGTCACGGAAGCACTTGCAGCCCTTGGCCAGCAGCACGATGGCCAGCAGCGAGGCACCGAAGCTGACGATCGACATCGACGAACCGACTGCGGCCGGGGCGCCGAAGTAGCGGTCGGTGATCAATGCCACCAGCGTGGTGCCCAGGCCCAGCCCTAGCAGGTTGCTGATCAGCAGGAACACCGCCGACACCTGGGCACGCACCTGGTTGGGCGAGAGAATCTGCATGGCGGCGGTAGAGGCCGGCATCGGGAACGAGGCGAAGAACATCGCCGGCACCAGCAAGGTCACCGACAGCCACAGCTGGTCGACCTGGGAATACAGCACCGCCGGCACGATCATGCCCACCGCGCCGATCACCCCGGTGCGCATGGCCGCATCACTGCGCCCACGCTTGGCCAGGTGGTCGGTGAGCCAGCCGCCAAACACCACGCCGGTGGTGTTGGCCAGTAGCAGGATGGTGCCGAGCATGAAGCCGGCCTGCTCGGGGCTCATGCCGAACTTGCGGATGTACAGCGCCGGGGTCCAGCTCATCATGCAGAACAGCGCCATGGCATAGAACGAGAAGCCCAGGTAATGGCAGCTGAAGGTCGCCCGATGGCGGCCGATGAAACGCAGGCCATCGCTGAGCCGGACCTTACGGACATTACCGTCGGCATCCAGCTGCGCGCCCTTGCGCTGCGGGTTGCGCACGGTCAGCCAGACCAGCAGGCCGACGATTACCCCGGGCAGGCCGACGATGAAGAACGCCAGCTGCCAGGCCTTCATCGCGCCGAGCAAGGCCACCTCGATGGTCTGCGCGTCCCTGAGCAAGGTGATCACATAGCCCCCGACCAGGAAGGCAATGCCGCCGCCGACGAACGAGCCGATCGAGTAGATGCCCACGGCGCGGCCGAGCTTTTCCTTGGGGAACATATCGCTGAACATCGAGTAGGCCGACGGCGACAGCGCCGCTTCGCCGACACCCACGCCGATGCGCGCCAGGAACATCTGCGTGAAGTTCTTGCTCAGGCCGCAGGCGGCGGTGGCGAAGCTCCAGAAGATCACCCCGACGGCGATGATGCGCGGGCGTGAGAAGCGGTCGGCCAGGTAGGCGATGGGCATGCCCATGAAGGCATAGAACAGCGAGAACGCCAGGCCATGCAGCAGGCTGAACTGGGTGTCGCTCAGCTGCAGGTCGGCTTTGATCGGCTCGATCATCAGGGCGAGGATCTGCCGATCAACGAACGAGAAGATGTAGGCCACCATGCACAGGATGACTACGTACCATTCGTAGAAATAGCGCTTGTTGTGCTGCTTGAGGTGTTGCTCTTGAGTAAGGGTATTCATGCTCGCGAATTCCTGAAGGGACAGCCTGGAAAGGGATTACAAGGCAGTGACCTGTCAGTAACAGGCGAGCGCACGCAGGGCGGGATTACGCATGACCAAGGACCTTTATTGTTATTGGAATGGAGGTCTGTGGGAGCGGACATGCCCGCGAAGCAGAAACCGCGTTGCATGGCACCGGCTTTGCCGGTGTTCGCGGCGGTTCGGCGCCCCGACATGCCCGCTCCCACAAGGATTGAATCAGGGCTTAGCTATCTTGCAGTGCCCGTGGCCGGTGGCTGCGTTCCTCGGCTCCTGGCGCCTTGGCGGCCTGCAGCTGGAAGTCGAACGAGAGCTCCGCAAAGCGCTCGCCCTGCACACCGCGGTCACGGGCCGCGGCAGCATCGTCGACAAACTGCAGGTCGCCAATGAGGCCGTCGCGGGTGGCGTAGGCGAAGTCGTCCCACAGGTACTTGTCGCCAGCGAAGTTGATCTGCGTGGTCAGGTGACGGTGGCCCGGCGCCGAGATGAAGAAGTGCACGTGTGCCGGGCGCTGGCCGTGGCGGCCGAGCAGGTTCAGGCATTCCTGGGTCGGGCCCTGCGGGTCGCAGCCATAACCGGACGGCACGATGGAGCGGGCACGGTAGCGGCCTTCGGCATCGGTGACGATACGCCGGCGCAGGTTGTAGTCGGACTGGGTCGAATCGAAGTACGAGTAGGTGCCTTGGGTATTGGCGTGCCACAGGTCGACGGTGGCGCCGGCCAGCGGCTGGCCGTCGGTATCGAACACCTGGCCCTGGAGGAACATCACCACACCGGGGTCGGTGCCGTCGTCCATGCGCGCTTCACCCTCGGACAGCGGTGCACCAGCCACGTACAGCGGGCCTTCGATGGTGCGCGGGGTGCCGCCGGTCAAACCGGCTTCGGCGTCCTTGGCATCCTGCAGCAGGTCGAGGAAGTGCTCGATGCCCAGGCCTGCCGCCAGCAGGCCCGCCTCGTTGCGCCCGCCGAGGCGGTTGAGGTAGGCGACGGCATGCCAGAACTCGTCCTCGCTGACCTCCAGGTCTTCGATCAGGCGCGCGGTGTCCTGCAGTACGCGCAGGATGATCTGCTTGAAGCGCGGGTTGCCTTCGGCCTGGCCCAGGCCGGCCACTTGTTCGAAGAAGGCCTGGATGTCGGCGGTGTGGGAGATCTTCACGGTCATTTCTGCATACCTCGAATTGTTCTTGTCAGGTAGTCGTGGTTCAAGGGTGAATCAGCGGTCGTCACTGTGGATCGACGATGGGTGGCGGCACAGGCCGTCGACCTCGATGTCCATGTACGGGAACAGCGGCAACTGCATCAGCGTGTCGTGCAGCGCCTCGACGCTGGGCACGTCGAACACGCTGTAGTTGGCGTAGTGCCCGGCGATGCGCCACAGGTGGCGCCAGGTGCCCTCGCGCTGCAGGCGCTGGGCCAGCTCCTTCTCGTCGGCCTTCAGTCGCGCGGCCTTGGCCGGGTCCATGTCGACCGGCAGTTTCACGGTCATCTTCACGTGGAACAGCATGTTGTTTTCTCCTATTTCCGAATGCTTGCGCG
>NZ_JBKGGW010000066.1:0-11042 GCF_052041945.1 Pseudomonas sp. SMN11
CCAAAAAACGCTGGCTCCCATCATCCGGCCCCTGCGCTGCGCTCCGGGGTCCCCTCGCTCCGGCGCCTTCCGGGCCCGCGCGGCCTACGACTTGCTTCGCAAGTCTACATCTCGCGCCTTCGGCTACGCCGAAGGGGTGCTGCGCACCCTGGCCCTCCAGACGCCTGCGCTCGGCCTCCTGAAGTCGCATTCGGCGTTTGCTGAGCTACCGTGCACTTAGAAGCAAAAGCAAAATCAAAAGCAAACAGTAAACAGTAAACAGCAAACAGCAAACAGCAAACAGCAAACAGCAAACAGCAAACAGCAAACAGCAAACAGCAAACAGCGTTAACCAAGTTGGTTACTGGCTGGAGTCTCTCCTTGCTGGCGATTGCGCTCCTGCAGCGACGAGGCCAGCAGGTAGGCTATGGCCACCAGCGTCAGCACCGGCAGCATGGCCAGGCGCAGGCCGAAATGTTCGCCAATGAAACCCAGCAGCGGCGGGCCGACCAGGAAGGCCAGGTAGCCTGCCGTGGCCGCCAGGCGTACCCGTTGATCGCCACCTGCGCCACTCTCGCCTGCCGCCGAGATGGCCAGCGGAAAGCCCAGCGAAGCGCCGATGCCCCAGAGCACCACGGCGGCAGCGGCCACCCACTGCACATCGCAGAAAACCACCAACGCCAGGCTCAGGGTGCCGATCAGCGCGCTGGCACGCAGGGTGAAGGTGCGGCCGAAACGGCGGATCACCGGCGCCCCGGCAAAGCGGCCAAGGGTCATGCCGATGGTGAAGACCAGGTAGATCAAGGTACCGGTGGTTGGCGCAAAACCATGGCCATCGATCATCAGCAGCGGCAGCCAGTCGTTGGCCGCGCCTTCCACCAGAGCCATGGCCAGCACCACCAGGCAGATCAGCAGCAAACGCCGGTCCTTTAGCAAAGTCGCCCAGTGCAACGCATGAACGTCACCGTCCTGTCGTTCGTCAGGCGCTTCGCTGGCCCGGGGTGCGTGCCCGATCAGCACCAGGGTAGCGACCGCCGACAGGCCGGCCATGGCCAGCAAATGCACATCCAGCGGCACTTCGGCTGCGGTCATGGCCATGCCGACCAGGGCGCCGACCAGGGTACCGAGGCTGAAAAACCCATGTAGCGTAGTCATGATCGGCGCATCGATGGCGCGCTCCACCGCTGCACCTTCAATGTTGGCCGCGATATCCGCCCAGCCCATGCCCAGGCCAAACACCAGCAAGCCGGCAAAGGCACACCAGGCACTGTTCAGGTCACTGCTCGCCGCCAGCACTCACAGCCCGCCCGACAGGCCCAGCAGGCCCAGGCGAAGCGTACGGTTGGCACCTTGGCGGGCAATCATGCGGCCGGCGCTGAGGATGCCCAGCATGGCCCCCGAAGAAAAGCCGAACAGGATCATCCCCATCTGCTCGGTGGAGGCCTGCAGGCCGTCGCGCAGGGCAGGGGTGCGGGTAACCCAGGTGGCCAGGGTCAGCCCGGGGAGCAGGAACAGCAAGTAAAGCGCTTGGCGGGACCAGTGGGTGAGGGTGGCAGGCATTCTACGCTCGCTGAGATTATCGTACAGGTGTACGGCAAAATCGTACGGGTGTACGAGGCGCGGGTCAATGCCTGCTGCCGGTGTCGGCTAGGTCGCTACCAAGGTCCTGGCAAGGCAGTCCTTGCAATTGACGACGGTTTCCCGAGGCCCTGGCTGCACATGTACCAGGTTCGACCCGCACATCGCGCAGAACAGCGTGCCGCCATGGGTATGCGCATGCCCAGGCAGCTCTGCAATGTAGTCGCTGACCTTGCGGCACAGACCATGGTCATGCTGTTGCAACAGCACGTCAAACAGCGCCCGGCTGAAGCCTGAGCGCGGGGTGTAGGTGTCGTAGCGCGATACCGTGAACTGCCAATGCTCCCGGATGGCGCGTTCGCTCAGCGACAGCAGGCTCCCGGGAATGCTGTTGGCGGCGTGGAGTTTGTTGACCTGGGCGCGAGCCACGAATGACAGGGCCCCTCGGATGGCAGTATTGACCAGTGACCAGATGTGCCGCACGGGGTGTGCGTCGAGCAGCTGCTCTGCGACTTCGGCGGCTTTCTTCCTGGCCTCGAAGGGCAGGCCGTGTTCTGCGCTGCGGGTGGCGATGTAGGCACAGACTTCTTCATTGCAAAGCAGCTTGATGGCCGTGACGAGCTCGTCATGCCATTGCGGCTGTGGGCCATTGGACACTGCCTTGTGCAGCGCGCGATACAGGGGACCAAGTTCGGCCCGCTGCGGCTCATCCAGGCTGACATTGGCGATCCAGCGGACTTTGTTCTGCCAGGCCTTTGGCGTTGGGTCGTCACTGAAGGCATCCAGCGGTGAATCGGGGTCTACCAGCAGGAGCTGATCTTCGTGCAGTGCCAGCAACATGGCCGAATCCATGCTCGGCGAAGGGCTGATGCGCGCGTCTGCGAGGGTCTTTTCCGCAGCCTGGATGCAACCCTTTTGCGCATCCATGCGTATTTCGAGCACGGCCAGCAACTGCAACTGGCGGGTGATCGACAGCGTGTGCAATGGCACTGGCAGGCGCTTTGCCAATGACCAGTGCTCGTTGATGCGTTGGCGCCGCTCCACGGCCTTTGCCTGCCTGGCCCGTTCACGCGCCGCCAGGCAGGGCTGGCAGGCGCAATCGCGTTTCCATTTGTTGCGGCCAGGGAAGTAATGGCGGTGGGCACAGTTCGGGCAGTAGGCCAGGTTGTCGTTCCAGCTGTTGGCCGAGCGACTTTTGCGCCGCTCGTACAGGCTGACTTCGCAGTAAGGGCACTCGAGTTCGGCGCAGGGCACCGGGGGAAAGGCCTTGATCAGGCTGCTGGGGGCGATGTCGATGGCGTAGCGTTCGAGCAGCACCGCGATCCTTTCACCGCCGATGTATTCGCTGTACAGCGCCTCGATCTGCTCGGCGCTGAGGTGCTGCAACTTTGATTTGAAGTCCGACAAACCTGTATCTCCCTGCGAACAGTCGCTTGTGAGGTTTGTCGCAATGATGCAGTGCTGTGAATCAGGTGAGTTGTGGGAAGCTCCTTCTGTGTTCGTAGGATTTTTCTGAGTTTTCCATGGAGCTGCTGCGCTTTTGCCGGCCAATACGTCTCAACCACAGGGGCACTGAGCTGGCGGTTGTGCAAAACTGGCATTTTTATCTGGGGCTGCAGCGTGAATCGAATGTGTTTGGCAAGCACTTTGGCGCTACTGTGTTGCAGCCAGGCCTGGGCCATGGACGGCAAGGGCAGCGTGAGCGACCATTTCACCATTGGCAGCAGCCTTGGCACGGCGGCGCTCAGCGAGTCCACCAGCCATCCGCTGAGCAGCACCGCAGCCGCTCGGGATGATGCCCTGGCCTATGTCGCGACCAACGGTCGCCTGTGCGGCCCGCGCCTGCAGCAGGCGCTGCGCGACTATCGCCAGGCTTATCCGCAATCGACGGTAAGCGACCCTGAACTGGCCGTGGCCATCGCCAGCCAGGGCTGAAGGGCTAGACTCAAGGCTTTCTGTTCTCCCATGGAGCCTTGCCATGACTGCCAAGAACACGATCTGCCTGTGGTTCGACAAGGATGCCGAAGACGCGGCGAATTTCTATGCCAGGACCTTCCCCGACAGCAAGGTCATCGCGGTGCACCCGGCCCCCGGCGACTACCCTTCGGGCAAGGCCGGTGAAGTGATCACCGTCGAGTTCACCGTGATGGGCATTCCCTGCGTGGGGCTCAACGGTGGCGACACGTTCAAGCATTGCGAGGCGTTTTCGTTCCAGGTCAGTACCGAGGACCAGGCCGAAACCGACCGGCTCTGGCACGCCATCGTCAGCAACGGCGGCAGCGAGAGCGTTTGCGGCTGGTGCAAGGACAAGTGGGGCATCTCCTGGCAGATCACCCCGCGCATCCTCATCGAAGCCATCGCCAACCCCGACAAGGCCGCCGCCAAGCGGGCGTTCGACGCCATGATGAACATGGGCAAGATCGACGTGGCGAAAATCGAGGCGGCGTTGAAGGGGTAGTGCCGCCTACTCTTGACCTTCGGCCAGGCTGTCGGCTTCTTCATGCAGCGACCAGTCGAACTGCTCGATCAACCAGTCGCGTAGCTTGCAGCAACTGGCGTCATGGCTCTTGGCTTCGCTGAGGCTTAGGTAATGGCGGGTGTCGCGGTGCACCAGGGTGTCGCTCACCGGCCGCACCAGCAAGCCCTGTTCCACCAGCGGCGCGACCAGGTAATGCCAGCCCAGGGCCACGCCCTGATGGTGCTGCGCCAGCTGCATCAGCAGGCTGTAGTCGTTGGCGTTGAACAGTTGCGGGGCGTCCGCATCACGCCGGTCGAGGTCGATGTCCTGATAGGCGAACCAGACTTTCCAGTCCACGTGTTCGGCCACCTGCGAGCGGCCGAACGGGCTGAGGTTGAGCAGGGCGGTGTTGCGCAGGCCGTCCAGGGTGCGGATCTCTGGGTGCTGTTCCAGATACTGCGGGGTGCACACCGGGTAGATCACGTCGCAGACCAGCGGCTGGCTGAAGTAACCCTGGCCGCTCTTGGCCATCTTGCAGATGATGATGTCCGGGTTGACGCCGTTCTCGAGGGTCAGGAAGTTCTGCGTCGTTACGATGTTCAGGTCGATCTCGGGATAGGCCGCGAACAAGGCCGGCAACTTCGGCCCGAGCCAGAAGTTGGCGAATGCCGGTGAGCAGCACAAGGTGACGCGCTGCTTGGGTGATTCGCTGTGGCGGATACGGTCGGCCGCCAGGGCAATGTTGGTGAACGACAGCTGCACGGCGTCGTAGAAGATCGAACCAGCCGGGGTCAGCTCGACTGCACGCCCTGCGCGGTTGAACAGTTCGGCCCCCAGGTGCTCCTCAAGGTCGCGGATCTGCCGGCTGATCGCCGCCTGGGTCACACACAGCGCTTCGGCCGCGCGGGTGAAGTTCTGGTAGCGGGCGGCGGCGACGAATGCCTTGACCGCGCGCAGCGAGGGCATCTTGATCAAGGTCTGATCGGGTTCGGTGTGCTTGACCATACGTTTTGGTAATCAATTAGCCCCAGAAAATGTCGATTCTTAGCGGCAAAACACTGGCAATAGACTGTGATCAGGCAGCAGCGATGACGCTTTGTTATTCGTTTCAGAGACTAACCGAACGAATCCCTGCATAGAAGTCCCACGCGGGAGAACAACAATAATGCAGCACACCGATGTATTGGACCTGATCAAGCAACGCAAACCTCAACATGGCTTGCCGGGTGCCGCCTACAGCGATGCGGACCTGTACCGGCAGGATCTTGAACAAATCTGGCACCGCGAGTGGATTTTTGCCGGGCATACCTTCGAACTGGAAAAGCCCGGCCAGTACATCACCCTGCAGGTCGGTGACTACCCGGTGGCTGTGGTACGTGGCAGTGATGGCCAGGTGCGCGCCTTCCACAATGCCTGCCGGCACCGCGGTTCCAAGGTATGCACCGAGGCCAAGGGCAAGGTCGCCAAGCTGGTGTGCCCGTACCACAAATGGACCTTCGAGCTCGATGGCCGCCTGCTGTTCGCCGGCAACATGGGCCCTGACTTCAATACCGTCGAGCACGGCCTGATGCCGGCCCACTGTGAAGTGGTGCACAGCTACATCTACGTGTGCGTGGCCAAGATTGCGCCGGACTTCGAGCCCTTTCGCAGCGCCGTGTCGCCCTTCATCGGCCCGCACTATCTGGAAGACTGCAAGGTCGCCTTCGAGGCCAACCTGGTGGAACAGGGCAACTGGAAGCTGGTGTTCGAGAACAACCGCGAGTGCTACCACTGCGACGGTACCCACCCCGAGCTGCTCAACTCGTTCGTCGAGAACGTGTCGGTGCAGGGCATTGGCGGTGAGGAAGACCCGGGGCTGGCCGCGCACTGGAACGTCTGCGAAGCCAACGGCATGGCCAGCCGCCTGGTCATGGACCCCGCTGGCCAGTACCGCATGACCCGTATCCCGCTCAACAATGGCGCCACCAGCTACACCATGGACGGCAAGCCGGCCGTGGCCCGCCGCCTGGACCGCAGCGGCGTGGCCAACATCGGCGCGTTGCTGTACTTCAACTACCCCTCGACCTGGAACCATTTTCTCGGCGACCACGCCCTGAGCTTCCGCGTGTTGCCGCAGGGGCCGGGGCAGACCTTGGTGACCACCAGGTGGCTGGTGCCCAAGGACGCCCAGGAAGGCGTGGACTATGACCTCGAACGCCTGACCAAGGTATGGATGGCCACCAACGACCAGGATCGCCGGCTGGTGGAGGGCACCCAGGTCGGTGTGACCTCGCCGGCCTACCAGCCGGGCCCCTATTCTGGACTGGTGGAGAACGGCGTCTGCCAGTTCGTCGACTGGTATTGCGAGCTGATGACCCGGCGCCTGAGCGAGGTTGCGCCGCGCCTTGCATGACGCCACGGGCCAGCGCCGCTTTCGGGCATTGTCCTGACGGCTTTGAGGGCGTTGGCCTGCCCGCAATCGCACATCATCAATACCGCTGTTTCCACACAATAAGACCAGGGAAAACCGCACGCCATGATGACCTCACCGTTCTCGATCCCCGCCCAGGCCCGCCGCATCGACCCCTCCCGCCAGCGCGCCGCCGCGCTCAAGGCCGATGGTTCGGTCGACGACAATGACCGCACCGAAATCGGCCCGACCCCATTGGCCTTCGCCGAATGGGCCAGGCTCGGCCTGCAGGCGCCGCACCTGCCGAGCATGCGTGAGTACCGCCTGCAACGCATCCGCGAGCAGCTCATCGCCCGCGATCTCGGCGGCATCCTGCTGTTCGATCCGCTGAACATCCGCTACGCCACCGACACCACCAACATGCAGCTGTGGACCACCCACAACCCGGCTCGCGCCTGCTTCGTCGCCGCCAGCGGCCATGTGGTGCTGTGGGACTTCCATGGCTGCGATCACCTTTCCGCGCACCTGCCGCTGGTCAGCGAGCTGCGCAGCGGTGCGTCCTTCTTCTATTTCGAGACGGGTGACCGCACGGAGGAGCATGCCAGGCGTTTCTGCGCACAGGTCGATGAATTGCTGCGCACCCATGCCGGCAACAACCGCCGCCTGGCTGTGGACCGCATCGAGGTCGCCGGCCTGCGCGCCCTCGATGCGCTGGGCGTGCAGGTGCACAACGGCCAGGAAGTCACCGAGTTCGCCCGCCTGATCAAGGGGCCGGACGAAATCCTCGCCATGCGCTGTGCGGTCGCGTCCTGCGAGGCTTCGATCGCCGAGATGCGCCAGGCCATGCGTGCGGGCGCCACTGAGAACGATGTCTGGGCCGCGCTGCATGCGGGCAACATCCGCCGCGGTGGCGAGTGGATCGAAACCCGCATCCTTAGCTCCGGGCCGCGCACCAATCCTTGGTATCAGGAGTCCGGCCCGCGGGTGCTCAGCGACGGCGACCTGCTGTCGTTCGACACCGACCTGATCGGTGTGTATGGATTCTGCGTGGACATGTCGCGCAGCTGGATTTGCGGAGATGTCGAGCCTACCGCCGAGCAGAAGCGCCTGTATCGCATCGCCCACGAACACATCCACGTCAACGCCGATATGGTCAAGCCCGGTGTGCGTTTCACCGAACTGACCCGCAACGGCCATCGCCTGCCGGAAAGCTGCCGCGCGCAGCGTTATGGCGTGATGTTCCATGGTGTGGGGCTGTGCGACGAATACCCGAGCATCCGCTACCCAGAAGACCTTGAGTCCTATGGCTATGAAGGTGAGCTGCAGCCGGGCATGGCGCTGTGTGTCGAGGCCTATGTCGGCGAGGTGGGCGGGCGCGACGGGATCAAGCTGGAGAACCAGTTGCTGGTGACCGAGACCGGGTTTGAGCTGTTGACCCATTACCCGTTCGAAGACAGCTTCCTGCGCGACTGACAGGCTCGCCTCTTCGCGGGCAAGCCCGCGAAGAAGTCAGTCAGGCCCGGGTCAGGCGTATGATCTGTCGCGCACAGAAGGCCCCGGTCAGAATCACCCCGAACAGGCGCAACGTCTGCATCGCCAACACCAACCCGACATCGGCATGGGTCTCGACGGCGATGATCGCCATGGCATCCAGCCCGCCCGGGCTGGTCGCCAGGTACATCGACAGAAAATCCGTGCCCATCGCCAGCGCAAGCACGTAGGCACACGCGGCGCACAGCACGATCAACGCCACCGCCCCGGCAATCATGGTTGGCAGGCGCTTCCATACATAACGCACGGTCTGCCGGTCGAAGCGCAGGCCGATGTAGCAGCCGATGGCACCGTAGGCAACCGCCAGCAAGGGCTCGGGCAAGCTGATGGTCAGCAACCCACTGAGTTGCAGGGCGCCGCCGAGCAGCAGCGGTGTCAGCAAGGCACCGGCAGGCAGGCGGTTACCAAGGGTGATGCCCACCAGCACCACGCCCAGGCTGAGCAAGCTGTTGGCCAGGTGCGGGTCTTCCAGCGCCGCCGGTGCATGGGCCGCCGCGCCTGCGCCCGGTGTGGCGCCGAGCAGGTGGCTTACCAGCGAGCCGATCATCACCACGCACACCACGCGCACATATTGCATGGTCGCCACCACGCGGCCGTCGGCGCCATTTTCTTCGGCCATCGACACCATTGCCGACGCCGCCCCCGGCGCGGTACCCCAGGCGGCAGTGCTGCCGGGGATGCCGCCGAAGCGTACGGTGCCGAGGCCGACCAGGGCGCTGAGTACCACCGTGATGAAGGTGGCGACCAGCATCAGGTGCCAGTACTGGGCCATCGACACCAGCACCGCCCAGGTCACCGAGTGGGCGACCAGCAGGCCGACGCAGCCCTGGCCGAAGCGAAATACTTGGCGGTGCAAGTGCAGTTGCGCGCCTGAGACGCCGAAGATGATGGCCACCAGCATGGGGCCGAGGAACAACCCGGCCGGTACGGCCAGGGCATGCAGCAACTGGCCGAAGGTACCGGCGCAAATCAGCAGGGCGAGCCATTGGAAGAGGGATCTGAAAGAAGCGGGTAGGGCGGTCTGCAACGTGGATACTCCTCGCGCAGCGATAACGCGGGGCTGGCAGCGCCAGCGAAGAAAATTATCGACGGCGCAATCGATCAAGTCTATTTTCTACTTTCGATGAAACCATAACTGAAATTCATGAATCATGGACCTGCGTGACCTCACCTATTTCGAAACCATCGCCGAGCTGGGCCATCTGGGCCGGGCGGCGGAGAAGCTCAACCGCAGCCAGCCGGCACTGAGCAAGAGCATCCAGCGGATGGAGGAATCCCTGGGTACCCGGTTGTTCCAGCGCGATGGCCGGCGCATCAAGCTCACCGATGTCGGCAAGCTGCTGCTGGCGCGGGGCAAGCAGCTGCAACTGCACATCGCCGAGACCGAGCGCGAGGTGCGTGACTTCGCCAGCGGGCTGGTGGGCAACATCCGCCTGGGCTGCGCGGCGAGCATGGCCGATCACCTGCTGCCGCACCTGACCGCAGCGTTGCTGGAACGGGCACCGGAAGTGACCTTGAAGCTGTCCATCGCCCAGGACGATGTGCTCGAGGAATCCCTGCGCGCCGGGCGCCTGGATGTGATCATTTCACCGCAGATCGCCATGGACCCCGAGTTCACCACCTATCCCATCCTCGAAGATGAAGCGATCGTGGTGGCCAGTGCCGAGCACCCGATCTTCGCCGGCCCCATTACCCTGCAGCGCCTCTGCCAGTACCGCTGGGTGCTGGCGGGGCCGACGGTGACCGCCCGGCGCTGGATCGACAACGTGTTCATCGCCCACCTGTTGCCAGCGCCGCAGGTGCAGATCGAGACCAACGCCATCTCGCTGCTGCCCCGCCTGATCGCGCGTACTCAGCTGCTCAGCTTCGCCGCCCGGGAAACCCTCGAGCATGGCTTGGGCATGTCCTGGCTGCGCGAAGTGCCGCTGAAGCAGACCACCATGCGCCGCACCGTGGCCGTGTCGGTGCGCACGGACGGCTACCTGTCGCCAGCGGCAGGGGCGTTGGTGACGCTGCTCAAGGAAAAGGGCAGCAGCTTTTTCGAACGTGGCTAGCTCAAAGGCTCGCTTACGGCCTGCTGGGCGATCAGCGCCAGGCAGCGCTGCACCATCGGGCTGCTGTCGCCCTTGCGCCGGCTGAGGATGATCGGGCTGACCGCGCTGCGGTCTAGCAGGCTGGCGTACTCGATATCGGTGCGGTGCTGTTGTTGCACCGACTCCGGCACCAGGGTCACGCCCAGCCCGACGGCGACCAGGCCAATGGCGGTCTGCAGCTCGTTGGCCCACTGGCTGACCTTGAGGCTCATGCCGTGGTGGGCGAACAGCGCGAGGATGTGGTCGGCGTAGCTCGGCCGGGGGTTGGCGGGGTAGAGGATGAACGCTTCCCTGGCCAGCTGTTCGAGGGTCAGCGGCGCGCCGGCCAGGGCATGGCCCTTAGGCAATACCGCCACCAGCGGGTCTTCGCGCAGCACTTGCTGCTGGATCGCCGGGTCGTCGATGCGGATGCGGCCGAAGGCGATGTCGATGCGCCCGCTTTTCAGTGCCTCCACCTGCTGCAGAGTGGTCATCTCGCTCAGGCCCAGTTCCAGCTCGCTGTCCTTGCGCAGTTCGCGGATCAGCTCCGGCAATACCGTGTACAACGTCGAGGGAGCGAAACCGATGCCCAGCCACTGGCGCTGGCCCTGGCCGATGCGCCGGGTGTTGTCGCTGATGTTCTCCAGCTGCTGCATCAAGGTGCAGGTCTGCTCGTAGAAGAAGCGCCCGGCTTCGGTCAGGCGCAGCGGGCGCTCGCGCAGCACCAGCACCGTCCCGAGCTGTTCTTCCAGCTGGCTGATCTGCCGGCTCAACGGCGGCTGGGCGATGTGCAGCAGTTCGGCGGCGCGGGTGAAGTTCAGGGTTTCGGCCAGGACCTTGAAGTAGCGAAGGTGGCGCAGCTCCATCAGACCTCCTGGGTATGGTGGGAGATTCATTTGATATTGGACGGCCCTCAGGGTCTCGCGCAATGCTTGAATAATCAAGTAAATGTAGTATCGGGTCTGCAGCCTGCGGCCTGATTTGACGGGACCTTTGAACCATGACAAACGCCCTG
>NZ_JBKGGW010000067.1:0-9853 GCF_052041945.1 Pseudomonas sp. SMN11
CTTTAGAAGGTCATTTCCTTGACATCGTCCGGCACGATCAGCTTGCCGGCAGTTTTCTCGATGATTTCTTCAACGCTCACCCCCGGCGCGGTCTCGCGCAGGATGAAGGCGCCGTCTTCGATCTCCAGGTAGGCCAGGTCGGTCAGCACCTTGCGGATGCAACCGGCACCTGTCAGCGGCAGGCTGCAGCGCGGCAGCAGCTTGGACTCGCCATCTTTGGAGGCGTGGGTCATGGTGACGATGATGTTGTCGGCACCGGCCACCAGATCCATGGCGCCGCCCATGCCCTTGACCAGCTTGCCGGGGATCATCCACGAGGCGATGTTGCCTTCAACGTCCACTTCGAAGGCACCCAGTACGGTCAGGTCGACGTGGCCGCCACGGATCATGGCGAACGATTGCGCGGAGTCGAAGATCGATGCGCCACGGCGGGCGGTGACGGTCTGTTTGCCGGCGTTGATCATGTCGGCATCGATGGTGCTTTCGGTGGGGAATTCGCCCATGCCGAGCAGGCCGTTTTCGGACTGCAGCATCACGTCCATGTCGGCAGGTACATAGTTGGCTACCAGGGTCGGGATACCGATGCCGAGGTTGACGTAGTAGCCGTCCTTCAGTTCACGGGCGACGCGTTGCGCCATCTGTTCGCGGGTCAGTGCCATGGTCAGGATCTCTTTGTTGTTCTGATGGACGGCGCTCAGGCCTTGACGGTGCGCTTTTCGATGCGTTTTTCGAAGGTGCCGACGATCACCCGGTCGACGAAGATGCCCGGGGTATGGATTTCGCTGGGCAGCAGCACGCCAGGCTCGACGATTTCTTCCACTTCGACCACGGTGATCTTGCCGGCGGTGGCCGCCAGTGGGTTGAAGTTCTGCGCGGTGTTGCGGTACACCACGTTGCCGTAATGGTCGGCCTTCCAGCCCTTGACGATAGCGAAGTCGCCGGTGATGGACTCTTCGAGGATGTACTTGCGGCCCTTGAACTCGCGCACTTCCTTGCCGTCGGCGACCGGGGTGCCGTAGCCGGTGGCGGTGTAGAAGGCCGGGATACCGGCGCCACCGGCGCGCATCTTCTCGGCCAAGGTGCCTTGCGGGGTCAGCTCGACTTCCAGCTCGCCACTGAGCAGCTGGCGTTCGAATTCGGCGTTTTCGCCGACGTAGGAAGCGATCATCTTGCGGATCTGCCGGTCTTCCAGCAGCACGCCCAGGCCAAAGCCATCGACGCCGCAGTTGTTGGAGACCACGGTCAGGCCCTTGACGCCCAGGCGCTTGATTTCAGCGATGAGGTTTTCGGGGATGCCGCACAGGCCGAAGCCGCCGGCCAGTACCGTCATGTTGTCGGTCAGGCCTGCCAGGGCCTCTTCATAGGTTGCTACGCGCTTGTCCAGTCCGGCCATGCTGATCCGCCTTTTGTAGTTGTTGAACCGACGAGGCTGTCGGTGAGCGTGTGCAGCCATCTTCACCGCTGGCGACTGATTTGTTAATTTTGTTTTCATCATCGATTGATAACTTTTCCAAAACAGCGACCGAGGCTGTCATGAACGTCAAGCAACTACGCGCCTTCGTCGCCGTCGCCAAGTACCAGAGCTTCGCCCAGGCTGGTGAACACCTGCATGTATCGCAACCGGCCCTGAGCCTGACCATCAAGGCGCTGGAGGACAACCTCGGCGGCGCCCTGCTCACCCGCACCACCCGCAGCGTCAGCCTGACCGCCGAGGGCGAAGTTCTGCTGCCACTGGCCCGGCGCCTGCTAGCCGACTGGGACGACACCGAAGAGATGCTGCGCCAGCGCTTCACCCTGCAGCTTGGCCGCGTCTCGGTGGCGGCCATGCCGGCCTTTGCCGGCAACCTGCTGCCGCATTCGCTCAAGGTGTTCCGCCAGCGTTACCCGAAGGTCAACGTCACGGTGCATGACGTGATCAACGAACAGGTGCTGGAACTGGTGCGCCATCGCCGCGTCGAACTGGGCATCGGTTTCGAGCCGGACAACAGCGAAGGTTTGAACTTTCACCCGTTGTACATGGACCGTTTCGTCGCCGTGGTGCCGGCCGATTCACCACTGGCCTTGCAAACCCAGGTCACCTGGGCACAGTTGCTGGCGGAAGACTTCATTGCCTTGCAGCGCCCGTCGGCGGTGCGCCTGCTGCTGGAGCAGAACGTCGCGGCGCGCCACGGCAAACTGGCGGTGGCATTCGAAAGCCACCAACTTTCGACCATCGGCCGCATGGTGGCCAGTGGTCTTGGCGTCAGCGCGGTACCGGCGTTGTGCATCAACCAGATGCAGGAACTCGGCGCACGTTGCGTGACGCTGGTCGATCCTGCGGTCGAACGGCGCATCAGCGTGATCGCCCTGGCCGACCACAAGCTCTCTACCGCAGCCCAGGCGCTGCTCGAGGTGCTGCTTTCCCATACCCAGACTCCGGAGGTGACATGCGTTACGTGAAACTGGCAGGTTGCAACGTGCCGGCCATTGGCCAGGGCACCTGGTACATGGGCGAAGACCCGGCTCGCAAGGCAGCCGAAGTGGCCGCCCTGCAACAGGGCATCGAACAGGGCATGGCCCTGATCGACACCGCCGAGATGTATGCCGAGGGCGGCGCCGAGGAAGTGGTCGGCCAAGCCATAGCCGGGCGTCGTGACCAGGTGTTCCTGGTCAGCAAGGTCTACCCGCACAACGCCAGCCGCCGTGGCGTGCCTGAAGCCTGCGAACGCAGCCTGAAGCGCTTGGGTACCGAGGTGATCGACCTCTATCTGCTGCACTGGCGTGGCCAGTATCCGCTGGAGGAAACGGTCGAGGCGTTCGAGCGCTTGCGCGAGCAGGGCAAGATCCGCCGTTGGGGCGTGTCCAACTGCGATGTCGATGACCTTCGCGAACTGCACAATCCGGATTGCGCCACCAATCAGGTGCTGTACAACCCGGCGCAGCGTGGCATCGAGTTCGACCTGTTGCCGTGGAGTCGCCAACGGGGGATGCCGACAATGGCCTATTGCCCGCTGGCCCAGGCCGGGCGGCTGTTGCAACATCCGCTGCTGAGCGAGATCGCCGAGCGCCATGGGGCGACGGCGGCGCAGGTCAGCTTGGCGTGGGTGACGCGGGAGAATGATGTGATTGCCATTCCCAAGGCGGTGTCTGCGGAGCATGTGCGGTTGAATGCGGCTGCCGGGGCGTTGACCCTGCCCCTTGAAGACCTGCGGGCGATGGACCGGGCGTTTCCGGCACCGACACGCAAGCAGCATCTGGCGATGGTCTGAAAGCAGCAATCAAGGTCAGTGAAAGTCCCGGCTCTTTACATCCAGCCCCTGCAGCAAGGGGCTGATGTCTTCCAGCCGCCGAGCAATCAGGTGCCGAACCCCGTTCTCCTGCTCCAGCCGCCCACTCACCTTGAGCAGCTGCGACCCCACCAGCGCCCGCCGCTGCCGCTCGGCCAGGTCACGCCAGACCACCACGTTGACCATGCCGAACTCATCCTCCAGCGTAACGAAGGTCACCCCGCTGGCGGTCTGCGGCCGCTGTCTCCCCACCACCAGCCCGGCCACGGCAATCGCATCGCCATGCTCGACCCCCGCCAGCTCAGCGCAACTGCGACATCCCAACGCCCGCAACCGTGAACGCAACAGCCTGAGTGGATGCGGGCCCAATGTCGTCCCCAAGGTGTCGTAATCGGCCACCAGGTCCTCGCCAACCGTTGGCACCGGCAACGCCACCTGCGCTTCCGGCACAGCCTGCACCTCGGCAAACAGCGGCAATTGCGCCTGCACCGCCGCCACTTGCCAGCGTGCCTGGTGGCGGTCACCGGCCAAGGCTCGCAGTGCCCCCGCATCGGCCATCCGGGCACGTGCACGGCTGTCGAGCCCAGCGCGCAAGCACAGGTCTTCGACATCCCGCCAAGTACGCTGCGCCCTCGCCTGCTCCAGCCGGCGGGCATCCACCTCGCTGAAACCTCGGATCTGCCGCAGCCCGAGGCGGATGGCCAGGACACCGTGGCGATCGGGCTCCAGCGTGCAGTCCCATTCGCTGTGGAATACGTCCACCGGGAAAACCTCGATCCCTTGCCGCCGCGCCTCCTGCAGCAGCTGGTCCGGACTGTAGAACCCCATCGGCCAGCTGTTGACCAGCGCGCAGGTGAAGATCGCCGGCTCATGGCACTTCAGCCAGCTGCTGGCATAGCACAGCAAGGCGAAGCTGGCCGCGTGGGACTCGGGGAAGCCGTAACTGCCAAAGCCTTTGATCTGC
This sequence comes from Pseudomonas sp. SMN11, assembly GCF_052041945.1. Taxonomy (NCBI): domain Bacteria; kingdom Pseudomonadati; phylum Pseudomonadota; class Gammaproteobacteria; order Pseudomonadales; family Pseudomonadaceae; genus Pseudomonas; species Pseudomonas sp. SMN11. Next base: position 4,231 of record NZ_JBKGGW010000067.1, read on the forward strand.
TCGAAGATACGCTCGGCGAACGCCAGGTCGTAACCGTTGCGCAGCATGCCCTCGACCAGCCGCTGACGATGGGGCTCCAGCCCGCCATGGCGCTTCCAGGCGGCCATGCTGCGGCGCAACTGGTCGGCCTCGCCGGGGCTGTAGTCGGCAGCGACCATGGCCAGTTCCATCACCTGCTCCTGGAACAACGGCACGCCCAAGGTACGCTCGAAGACCTCCTTGAGTTTTTCCGAGGGGTAGGTCACCGGTTCCTGCTTGAGGCGCCGGCGCAGGTAAGGGTGAACCATGTCGCCCTGGATTGGCCCGGGGCGTACGATGGCGACCTCGATCACCAGGTCATAGAAGGTGGTGGGCTTGAGCCGCGGCAGCATGGCCATCTGTGCCCGCGACTCGATCTGGAACACGCCCATGGTCTCGGCGCGGCTGATCATCGCGTAGGTCGCCGGGTCTTCACCGGGGATGGTCGCCAGGGTCAGCTGCCGACCGCGGTGGCGATGCAGCAGGTCGAAACAGCGGCGCAAGGCGCTGAGCATGCCCAGGGCCAGCACATCGACCTTGAGCAGGCCGACCATGTCGAGGTCGTCCTTGTCCCACTGGATCACCGTGCGCTCGGCCATGGCGGCGTTTTCCACCGGTACCAGGTGGTCCAGCGGCTGTTCGGAAATGACGAAGCCACCCGGGTGCTGGGACAGGTGACGGGGGAAACCGATCAGTTCACCGGCCAGCACCAGGATGCGCCGCAGTGACGGGCTGCCGGGCTCGAAACCGGCCTCTGCCAGCCGCTGATCGTCCGGGATACGGTCGCTCCAGCGGCCGCAGCACTTGGCCAGGGCATCCACCTGATCGGCCGGCAGGCCTAGTACCCGGGCCACATCACGAACAGCGCCAGCAGCGTGATAGGTATTGACCACGGCGGTCAGTGCGGCGCGGTGCCGGCCGTAACGGCGGAACACGTACTGGATCACCTCTTCGCGCCGGTCATGCTCGAAGTCCACATCGATATCGGGAGGCTCGTTGCGCTCACGCGACAGGAAGCGCTCGAACAACAGGCGATGTTCCATCGGGTCGAGCTCGGTAATGCCCAGTACGAAGCACACCACCGAGTTGGCTGCCGAACCACGGCCCTGGCAGAGAATGTGCTGGCTGCGGGCAAATGCGACGATGTCATGCACGGTGAGGAAATAGCTCTCGTAGCCCAGCTCCTCGATCAGCGCCAGTTCCTTGTCCAGCACCGCACGTACCTTGCTGCTCGGCCCTGACGGCCAGCGCAGTGGCAAGCCCCGCTCGCACAATTCACGCAGCCAGCTGGCGGGGGTCTGGCCCTCGGGCACCAGCTCGCGTGGGTACTGGTAGCGCAGTTCACCCAGGTCGAACTGGCAACGCTCGGCAATGACCAGGCTCTCGGCCAGCAGGTCTGCCGGGTACAGCTCGGCCATTTGCTCCAGCGCACGCAGGTGACGCTCGCCATTGGCGAACAGATGGCGGCCTGCCTCGGCCACGTTGCAGTGTTGGCGGATGGCGGTGATGCAGTCCTGCAGGGCGCGCCGGCCGCGGACATGCATGTGCACGTCACCACAGGCCACGGCACGGATGCCCAGCTGCGCCGCCAGCTCGCGCAAGCGGGACAGGCGCCGGTCATCATCGCTGCCGCGGTGCAGGTGTACACCCAGCCACAATTGCTCGGCGAACAGGCCGCGCAGCCAGCGGCCAGTCGCCTGGTCATCGGGTTCATCGGCAATCCAGAGCGCCAGCAAACCCTCATGGTGTTGCTGCAGATCGTCAGCGAACAACTGGTAGTCACCCTTCCCGGCCCGCCGTCGGGCACGGGTGATCAAGGCGCAGAGATTCTGATAGCCCGTGAGGTTCTGCACCAGCAACACCAGTTTGGGCCCATCCTGCAGGCGCACCTCGCTGCCGACGATCAGGCGCAACTGTTGCGCCTTGGCTGCCTGCCAGGCCCGCACGATGCCGGCCAGGGTACACTCGTCGGTGATTGCCAGGGCCTGATAGCCCTGCTCGTGGGCTCGGCGGAACAGCTCTTCGGCGCTCGATGCGCCGCGCTGGAAGCTGAAATTGGACAGGCAATGGAGCTCGGCATAGCCCGCTGTACTCATGCGAACCAGCCCTGCAGCCACAGCGGGCCGGGTTGGGCCAGGTCCTGATAGGCCCAGCCACGCAAGCCATCACGGGTTTCGATACGGTAGTAGTCGCGGCGTACGTCGCCACCGTCCCACCAGCCTGACTCGATGCGTTCGGCCTGCCCGAGCAGCGTGTGGTCAATCGCTTCCAGGGCCTGCGGCGTGGGCAGCAACCACCCTGGGCGGCTACCGGGCAATGCTGGCAGGCTGCCCTGGGCGCCCTGCTCCGCTGACTGCCAGGCGCACTCGGGGCGATGATCGGCCTCGGCACGTAGCCCTTTGACGGCTTCATCGCCCAGGCGCGCACGCAGGCGTTCGCGCAGTTGCTCCCAGGGCTGGGCCTGTTTGGCGCGAGGGTCGAACAGTGCCTGGTGCTGGGGCACGAACGCCGGCAGGTCATCAGCGACCAGCCGCAGGTTGCGCACCGGTGCCGGGATGCGCAGCGGCTCCAGGCGCCCACGGGCCAGCTCGAACAGCATGGCGGCATCGCGCTCGGCGGCCAGCAGGCCAACATGCAACAGGGTGTCCGGCCCTTCGACATGCTCCAGGTACAGGCTAAAGCGCTGCACGCCGCAGTCACGCCCGGCAAGGAAGGCCGCCAGGTCATTGAGCATGCGCCGCAGCGGGAACAGCAAGGCCTGGTGCGATTCGACGTCGAAGTTGAGTTCCAGGCGCGTTTCGAAGCGGTCCGGCGGCTGATAGAAATCCAGCCCCATTGAGCGCAGCCCGAGCAACTGGTCCAGGTGCAACTGCACCTGGGCGGAAAATCGCCTGGCCAGCGCATCTCGCGGCAGCGCGAGCACCTGACCCAACTGGTGCAGGCCCATGCGGGAAAAGGCTTCGGCAGCGTCCGCTGGCAACCCGACCCGCTCGATCGGCATGCGCGCCAGCGCCGCCCGAGTCTGCTCGGCGCAGGTCAGTGCCAGGCCATCATGGCCGTTGGCAAGCATGCGGGCCGCCACCGGGTTGGTAGCGAGCACGATGCGCTGGCGCAAGCCCAGTGTCGCCAGCTCCTCGCGCAGGCGGGCCTCAAACAACGGCCATGGGCCGAATAGCTGCAGGCTGGAGCCGACTTCAAGCAACAGGGCACGTGGGTAGTGAAGGCTCACCTGGGCACTGAAGCGGTAGGCCCAGGCCGCCAGCAACTGCTGCAACTGCTCGATGCGGGCCGGGTCGGCCTCGACACACTGGAACCCGTCGGCCAGGGCCCGCGCGGCCGTCAGCGTCTGCCCCGCCCGGAGGCCAAGCGCCGCCGCGGCGGGATTGACGGCTTGCAGCAAGCGGCGCTGAACGGGGCCGCCGATCAGCACCAGCGGCGCATCGGCGTCGTCACGCTCGCGCAGGATCGAGTCCAGCGCCAGCTGGGGCAGGAGAATGCAGGCCCAGAGCATGCTGCATCAGCCCCGCCCTGGGCAGGCGATTGGCATGGCCGGCGGCATGCCGCCACGGCACTTGAGTACGCGCCATTGCGCCGGGCGCGTATCCACGGCAATACGCAGCGCAGCGGGCGACGGGTTGTGCGCAGCCTGTTGCGGCCGACAGGCGAAGGCCAGTGCCTGCCCTGTCTCGGCAGCCACCTGCAGGCGACGCAGGGCTCGGTCATCGGCACGTTCCGGCCAGCACAGCACCGCCGCGCAGCTGCCGGAGCGCAAGCACTGTTCGGCCGCCCACAGGGCATCGGCCTGCGCGGCATCGACCTGCACCAGCCAGCGCAGGTCCACGCCAGCTGCCTGCCAGGCCGGTGCATAGGGAATGAACGGCGGCGCCACCAGCACCACCCGCCCGCCTTCAGCGGTCAGGCGTGACAGGGATGGCCAGAGCAGTTGCAACTCGCCACAGCCCGGACTGGCCAACAGCAACTCGCTGAGGGCGGCGGCCGGCCAGCCGCCATCCGGCAGGCGCTGGTCGAGCATGGCATGGCCAGTGGGCTGCAACCCGGCCGGACGCACCTGGCCCTGCCGCCCACGCCAGACCTGGCGCTGGTCGAGCAGCCGGTCGAGATCGACCACCGCGCCCATCAGTCGCGCCTCAACAGGCCACAGAACACGCCTTCGATGAAGAACTCGCGCTCAGGCCCCACGTCGATCGGCGCATAGGCCGGGTTGCGCGGCAACAGTCGGTAACCGCCGGGCTGGCGCTGCAGGCGCTTGATGGTGACTTCGCCGTCCAGGCGCGCGACGACGATCTGGCCGTCGCGTGCCTCGCCCTGCTGGCGGATGCCGACCAGGTCACCGTCGAAGATGCCGTCGTCGATCATCGAATCACCGCGCACCTTGAGCAGGTAATCCGGTGTGCGGCGGAACAGGCTGGGGTCGAGCAGCAATTGCTCGTGAATGCCGAGGTCCGGGCCGATCGGCGCACCGGCTGCCACCTGCCCCAGCACTGGAATTTCGAGGATTTCCGGCCGGCGCAAGGGCTCAGCCAGGCGAATGCCCCGCGCCTGGTTGGGCGTGACGTCGATGTAGCCGGCCTGGCACAGCGCGGTGATGTGCTTGCGCGCGACGCTGCGCGAGGCGAAGCCGAAGCGGCTGGCGATGTCGGCCAGGCTCGGCGGCTGACTGTGGTCGGCAATGCGCTCGCGAATGTAATCGAGGATTGCACGGCGTTTTGGGGTGAGATTGTCCATGGAGTACATTTGTACTCTTTTCGGCGTACGCTGAACAGCCCCCTTTGTCGTCAGCTTTGGTTATCATCCCTGGGCTTTTGTTTTTTTGAATACCTGGATACCTGATGCTGACTGCCCTGCTGTTCGATCTCGATGGAACCTTGACCGACACCGACACCCTGCACTTGCAGGCCTTCCGCCAACTGCTGCATGACCATGACGGCCGCGAGCTGACCCAGGAACAATTCGATGCCCAGGTCAGTGGCCGGGCCAATGGCGAACTGTTTGCCGAATTGTTTCCGCTTGCCGACACAATCGAGCGCCAGGCGCTGGCCGACCGCAAGGAAGCGCTTTTCCGAGTACTGTCACCCGCGTTGCAGCCCATGCCCGGCCTGCTGCGCCTGATGGACCATGCGCGAGCCTGGGACATCGGCATGTGCGTGGTGACCAATGCGCCACGGCTGAATGCCGAGCACATGCTCAAGGCGATGGGGCTTGGCGATCGCTTCGAGCATGTGCTGGTGGCCGAGGAGCTGGAGCGGGCGAAGCCTGATCCACTGCCCTATCTGACCGGCTTGCAGCGTCTGGAAGCAGTGGCGGGCGAGGCGTTGGCGTTCGAGGATTCGTTGCCGGGGGTGACTGCGGCGAGCGGGGCCGGGATCTTTACCGTGGGGGTTGCTACCACCCAGACGCCGGAGCGGCTGCTGGCTGCAGGGGCGAAACTGGTGGTGAAGGATTTCAATGATCCGCAGCTGTGGGAATTGATCGAAACCATGCACGGGTGAAGGCCCCTAGGTGCCTGCCGGGAGGCATTCAGCGCCTGTGAGATCGAGAGCCGCGCGGGCGGGGTTCGACCTTCCAAGTGCTCAAAACGTCCCGT
>NZ_JBKGGW010000068.1:0-9566 GCF_052041945.1 Pseudomonas sp. SMN11
TCGCAGCCCTTTCGCGACACAAGGCCGCTCCTACAGGGGGGAATGCCTGAGTTCACTCACGGAGTGTCATGCCATTGGAGGGCAACGGCAACGCCGTCTTGTATCTCACCTGCTTGAGGGCAAAGCTCGAGCGGATATTCGCCACCCCTGGCAACCGCGTCAGATAATCGAGAAACCGCTCCAAAGCCTGAATGCTCGGCAACAACACCCGCAACAGGTAATCCGGGTCGCCGGTCATCAGGTAGCATTCCATCACCTCCGGCCGCTCGGCGATCTCTTCCTCGAAGCGGTGCAACGCCTGCTCGACCTGCTTTTCCAGGCTGACATGGATGAACACGTTCACGTCCAGCCCCAGCACCTCTGGCGACAACAAGGTCACCTGCTGGCGGATTACCCCCAACTCTTCCATGGCCTTGACCCGGTTGAAACAGGGCGTCGGCGACAGGTTCACCGACCGCGCCAGTTCCGCATTGGTGATACGAGCGTTGTCCTGAAGGCTGTTGAGAATGCCGATATCGGTACGATCGAGCTTGCGCATGAGACAAATTCACCGGTTTTTTATGTTTATCCGGAATGTTTATCTCCCCTGCCAGACAAAGGCAATCAACTTGAGAGAAAAATTCTCCTGCCCTCCCACTAAGATGTAAATGACGCTGACCTACCAGTCACAAGCCGGTACTCAGCGGCGGCCGCTTCAGAGCTCACAAAAACAACATCCGAGCGAGCGTAAAAAGCATGAACGAGTACGCCCCCCTGCGTTTGCATGTGCCCGAGCCCACCGGCCGGCCAGGCTGCCAGACCGATTTTTCCTACCTGCGCCTGAACGACGCAGGGCAAGTCCGTAAACCCCCGATCGATGTCGACGCTGCCGACACCGCCGACCTGTCCAAAAGCCTGGTCCGCGTGCTCGACGAGCAAGGCAACGCCCTAGGCCCATGGGCCGAGGACATCGACCCGCAGATCCTGCGCCAAGGCATGCGCGCGATGCTCAAGACGCGCATCTTCGACAGCCGCATGGTGGTTGCCCAGCGCCAGAAGAAGATGTCCTTCTACATGCAGAGCCTGGGCGAAGAAGCCATCGGCAGCGCACAGGCGCTGGCGCTCAACCGCACCGACATGTGCTTCCCGACCTATCGCCAGCAGAGCATCCTCATGGCTCGCGACGTGTCGCTGGTGGAGATGATCTGCCAGCTGCTGTCCAACGAACGCGACCCGCTCAAGGGCCGCCAGTTGCCGATCATGTATTCGGTGCGCGAAGCCGGCTTCTTCACCATCAGCGGCAACCTGGCGACCCAGTTCGTGCAGGCGGTCGGCTGGGCCATGGCCTCAGCGATCAAGGGCGATACCAAGATCGCCTCGGCCTGGATTGGCGACGGCGCCACCGCCGAGTCGGACTTCCACACCGCCCTCACCTTCGCCCACGTGTACCGCGCCCCGGTGATCCTCAACGTGGTCAACAACCAGTGGGCGATCTCCACCTTCCAGGCCATCGCCGGTGGCGAGCAGACCACCTTTGCCGGCCGTGGCGTGGGTTGTGGCATCGCCTCGCTGCGGGTCGACGGCAATGACTTCGTCGCCGTCTACGCCGCCTCGCGCTGGGCCGCCGAACGCGCCCGTCGCGGCCTGGGCCCCTCGCTGATCGAGTGGGTCACCTACCGCGCCGGCCCGCACTCGACCTCGGATGACCCCTCCAAGTACCGCCCCGCCGATGACTGGAGCCACTTCCCGCTGGGCGACCCGATCGCCCGCCTGAAGCAGCACCTGATCAACATCGGCCATTGGTCCGAGGAAGAACACAAGGCCACCACCGCCGAGTTCGAAGCCGCGGTCATCGCCGCGCAGAAGGAAGCGGAACAGTACGGCACCCTGGCCAACGGCCACATCCCGAGCGCGGCCTCGATGTTCGAGGACGTGTACAAGGAAATGCCTGACCACCTGCGCCGTCAACGCCAGGAACTGGGGGTCTGAGATGAACGATCACAACAACAGCATCAACCCGGAAACCGCCATGGCCACCAGCACACTGACCATGATCCAGGCCCTGCGCTCGGCCATGGATGTCATGCTCGAGCGCGACGACAATGTGGTGATCTACGGCCAGGACGTCGGTTACTTCGGCGGCGTGTTCCGTTGCACCGAAGGCCTGCAGACCAAGTACGGCAAATCGCGGGTGTTCGATGCCCCGATCTCGGAAAGCGGCATCGTCGGCACTGCCGTGGGCATGGGTGCCTACGGCCTGCGCCCGGTGGTGGAAATCCAGTTCGCCGACTATTTCTACCCGGCGTCCGACCAGATCGTCTCGGAAATGGCCCGCCTGCGCTACCGCTCGGCCGGCGAGTTCATCGCCCCGCTGACCCTGCGCATGCCCTGCGGCGGCGGCATCTATGGTGGCCAGACCCACAGCCAGAGCCCGGAGGCGATGTTCACCCAGGTCTGCGGCCTGCGCACGGTGATGCCGTCCAACCCGTATGACGCCAAGGGCTTGCTGATCGCCTCGATCGAATGCGACGACCCGGTGATCTTCCTCGAGCCCAAGCGCCTGTACAATGGCCCGTTCGACGGCCACCACGACCGCCCTGTCACCCCCTGGTCGAAGCACCCGCAAAGCGCCGTGCCAGACGGCTACTACACCGTGCCGCTGGACAAGGCCGCCATCACCCGCCCCGGCAACGATGTCACCGTGCTGACCTACGGCACCACGGTCTACGTGGCCCAGGTGGCTGCCGAGGAAAGCGGCGTCGACGCCGAAGTCATCGACCTGCGCAGCCTCTGGCCGCTGGACCTGGAGACCATCGTCGAGTCGGTGAAGAAAACCGGCCGCTGCGTGGTCGTGCATGAAGCCACCCGCACCTGCGGTTTCGGCGCCGAACTGGTGTCGCTGGTGCAGGAGCATTGCTTCCACCACCTCGAGGCACCGATCGAGCGCGTCACCGGCTGGGACACCCCCTACCCCCACGCACAGGAATGGGCTTACTTCCCAGGCCCTTCACGGGTAGGCGCGGCATTGAAACGGGTCATGGAGGTCTGAATGGGCACGCACGTCATCAAGATGCCGGACATTGGCGAAGGCATTGCGCAGGTCGAGTTGGTGGAATGGTTCGTCAAGGTTGGCGACGTGATCGCCGAGGACCAGGTGGTGGCCGATGTCATGACCGACAAGGCCACCGTGGAAATCCCGTCGCCGGTCAGCGGCAAGGTGCTGGCCCTGGGCGGCCAGCCCGGTGAAGTGATGGCGGTCGGCAGCGAGCTGATCCGCATCGAAGTGGAAGGTAGCGGCAACCATGTGGATGTGCCGCAGGCCAAGCCTGTGGAAGCCCACAGCGCGCCCGTGGCGCCTGTTGCACCCAAGCCAGAAGCCAAAGCACCACAGCTGGCAGCCTTGCAGGCACCCGAGCATCACGTTGAAGCCGCTATCGTGCCGCGCCAGCCGGGCGACAAGCCGCTGGCCTCGCCGGCGGTGCGCAAGCGCGCCCTGGATGCCGGCATCGAGCTGCGCTACGTGCATGGCAGCGGCCCGGCCGGGCGCATTCTGCACGAAGATCTCGACGCCTTCATGAGCAAGCCGCACAGCGCTGCCGGCCAGGCCCCGAGCGGCTATGCCAAGCGCACCGACAGCGAGCAGGTGCAAGTGATCGGCCTGCGCCGCAAGATCGCCCAGCGCATGCAGGATGCCAAGCGGCGTGTCGCGCACTTCAGCTACGTGGAAGAGATCGACGTTACCGCAGTGGAAGCCCTGCGCCAGCAGCTCAACGCCAAGCACGGCAACACGCGTGGCAAGCTGACCCTGCTGCCCTTCCTGGTCCGCGCCCTGGTCGTGGCCTTGCGCGACTTCCCACAGATCAACGCCACCTACGACGACGAAGCCCAGGTCATCACCCGCCACGGCGCGGTGCATGTGGGCATCGCCACCCAGGGTGACAACGGCCTGATGGTGCCGGTACTGCGCCATGCCGAAGCCGCCAGCTTGTGGGCCAATGCCGGCGAGATCTCGCGCCTGGCCAACGCCGCACGGAGCAACAAGGCCAGCCGAGAAGAACTGAGCGGCTCGACCATCACCCTGACCAGCCTCGGCGCCTTGGGCGGCATCGTCAGCACCCCGGTGGTCAACACCCCGGAAGTGGCGATCGTCGGCGTTAACCGCATCGTCGAGCGCCCGGTGGTGATCGACGGCCAGATCGTCGTGCGCAAGATGATGAACCTTTCCAGCTCGTTCGACCACCGAGTGGTCGATGGCATGGATGCCGCGCAGTTCATCCAGGCCGTGCGTGGCCTGCTCGAACAACCTGCCTGCCTGTTCCTGGAGTGAGCATGTCCCAGATCATCGACACCACCCTGCTGATCATCGGCGGCGGCCCCGGCGGCTACGTGGCCGCCATCCGCGCCGGGCAACTGGGCATCCCTACCGTGCTGGTCGAAGGCCAGGCCCTGGGCGGCACCTGCCTGAACATTGGCTGCATCCCGTCCAAGGCGCTGATCCATGTGGCCGAGCAGTTCCACCAGACCGCACGCTTTGCCGGGCAGTCGCCACTGGGCATCAGCGTCGATAGCCCACGCCTGGACATCGACCAGAGCGTGGCCTGGAAGGACGGCATCGTCGACCGCCTCACCACCGGCGTGGCCGCCTTGCTGAAAAAGCATGGGGTCAAGGTGATTCACGGCTGGGCGAAGATCCTCGACGGCAAACAGGTTGAGGTCGACGGCCAGCGCATCCGCTGCGAGCACCTGCTGCTGGCCACCGGCTCGCACAGCGTCGAACTGCCAATGCTGCCACTCGGCGGGCCGATCATTTCCTCCACCGAAGCCCTGGCGCCCAAGGCTCTGCCCAAGCACCTGGTGGTGGTGGGCGGCGGATACATCGGCCTGGAGCTGGGCATCGCCTATCGCAAGCTGGGTGCGCAGGTCAGCGTGGTGGAAGCACGCGAGCGCATTCTGCCGACCTACGACGGCGAACTGACCGCGCCGGTAGCAGAATCGCTGAAGAAGCTGGGCATCGCCCTGCGCCTGGGCCACAGCGTCGAAGGCTATGAAAACGGCTGCCTGCTGGCCAGCGATGGCCAGGGCGGGCAACTGCGCCTGGAAGCCGACCGGGTGCTGGTGGCCGTGGGCCGCCGGCCACGGACCAAAGGCTTCAACCTGGAATGCCTGGACCTGAAGCTGAACGGCGCAGCCATCGCCATCGACGAGCGCTGCCAGACCAGCATGCGCAACGTCTGGGCCATCGGTGACGTGGCCGGCGAACCGATGCTCGCCCACCGCGCCATGGCTCAAGGCGAGATGGTTGCCGAAATCATTGCCGGCAAGACCCGGCGTTTCGAACCCGCTGCGATCGCCGCGGTGTGCTTCACCGACCCGGAGGTCGTGGTGGCCGGCAAGACGCCAGAGCAAGCCAGCCAGCGAGGGCTGGACTGCATCGTCGCGCAGTTCCCGTTCGCCGCCAATGGCCGGGCCATGAGCCTGGAATCGAAAAGCGGTTTCGTGCGGGTGGTGGCGCGGCGTGACAACCACCTGATCGTGGGCTGGCAGGCGGTTGGCGTAGCGGTATCGGAACTGTCCACGGCGTTTGCCCAGTCGCTGGAGATGGGCGCCCGGCTGGAGGATGTGGCCGGCACCATTCATGCTCACCCAACGCTGGGTGAAGCGGTACAGGAAGCGGCACTGCGCGCGCTGGGCCACGCACTGCATATCTGACACTGAAGCGGCCAAGGCCGATTTGGCCCGCTGCGCCCCTGGCGCCGCGGGTCTTTTTTATCCGCTACCGGCTCACTCGGAAATCATGTTCTTGCCCGCACCCTTGGCCCGGTACACGGCCTTGTCAGCCCGGGCCAACAGATCTTCCTGGCCCTCCCCTTCCCGCCATTGCACCACGCCATAACTCATGGTCAGCCGGCACTCACCTACCGGTTCGAGCCGCTCCATCACCCGACGCAATTCCCCTGCCAGGTCGAGTGCCTCGCCCAGCGTGGTCTGCGGCAGCACCATGACGAACTCGTCGCCGCCCCAGCGCGCCAGCAGGTCAAGTTCACGCAGACTGGAGCTCAGGTTTTCGACAACCCGGATCAACGCCGCATCGCCACGGGCGTGGCCATAGCGGTCATTGATCGGCTTGAAATCATCCAGGTCCATGGCCACCAGCGCCAGCGGCTGGCGGAAGCGCTTGGCCCGTTCGCACTCCTGCTGCAGGGTCTTCTCTAGCCGGTAGCGATTGGCTATCCGGGTCAGCGCGTCGCGCTCGGCCAGGATGCGGTTCTCGTCGAGTTGGCGTTGCAGCTGCTGGTTGACCCACGACAGCTCGCGGGTGCGCTCGGCCACCTGGGCTTCCAGCGAATGGTTCTTCCGCTCCAGTTGCGCCACCAGGCGCTTGCCTGCATCGATATTGCGGTGCGCACCGAGCATGCGCGCCACCGAGCCATCCTCGTTGCGGTCGATGATATGGCCGCTGTCCTCGACCCAGAGGTAACTGCCATCGTGGCAGCGGCAGCGGTACTCGATGAGATAGCGCTCGTTGCGCTGGTTGATGTAAGCCTCGAAGTGCGCCATCACCCGTGGGTAGTCCTCGGGGTGGATCACGCTTTCCCAGGTCAGTACGGTGTTGGCCATGGAATGGCTTTCGTAGCCGAGCATGGCGTACCAGCCGGGGTTGCGGTAGACGTAGCCGGTATTGGCATCCCAGTCCCAGATGCCATCGCTGATCAACGCGAACAGCGTGGCCAACTGCTGTTCACTGAAGCCGGCAGGTGCTGGCATTGCTTCCTGACTCATGGACGCTCTCCCTGGTGTCCAGCAACTGCGCCCCGATCAAGGGGCTGCCGACAGTGCTTGTGTTTGCCGCAGGCGGCAACATGTTTCCTATGACAGGCAAGCATATGCCTGGCGGCCAACGACCGAAATAGCCCGAACGTCCTATTTTGCGACTTGCAAGGCTGGCATGGGACTTGCCCCGCTTTCCTCGCTTTGTAACGTCCAAGGAGGAGAACATGGCAATTACCCTCAATGGTTTGGGTTGGCAGGCCACCGTGCACCAGCAGCAGCGCATCAACCACGACCAGGCGCAAGCCGAGCTGGTGCCGTTCCGTGCACCGCTGGCCACCAGCAATGCCTCTGCGCAGCAGAACAGCCAGGGCAGCACTTCGCAGCAGAATGCCGACGATGCCCGCGAAGAAGCCTTCGCCAAGCTCAAGGTGATGCTGCAGAACCCCGACCTCGCCGCCCGCCAGCAGGCCGGCGCCAGCACCCCGGTAACCAGCGATGCAGTGCAGGATTTCCGCGACTACATGGCCAAATCCCCGGGAGAGAAGATCAAGGAAAAGATTCTTCAGGAACTGGGCATGACCGAGGATGAGTACAACGCCTTGCCACCTGAGCAGCAAGCCAAGGTCGATGAGCAGATCGCCCAGCGCATGAAGGAAGACGTTGAGATCAAGGCCCAGGCCAAGGTGGCCGGACAGACAGCACAAACCGAGCAGGTCTGAAACCCGGGTGTGGCCAGCGCAATGTTGGCCACACCTCAGGCCAGCCGTTTCAAGGCCTCTTCCACCGCCGCCACGCGTGGGTTGCCCGTGGCACCTGGCAAGCGCCATGCCGCAATGGTCAACCCCAACGGCACCGAGCGGGCCAAGGGGGCGACCAGCTCGCCACTGTCGAGGTACGGCTGGATCAGGCTCCTGCGCCCGATCAGCACTCCGGCGCCCAGCAACGCTTGCTGCACCGCGATCGAATAAAGGGAAAAACCGGGGCCTCGGGCCACGAAGTGCTGTTCAGGCATGATCGCCGCCGACCAGACATCCCAGTCCTGCCAACCGACATCCTTGATGCAGCGCGCACTGGCCAGGTCTGCCGGCGCCATAATCTGCGCGGCCAGCGCGGGGCTACACACCGGCAGGATGTCTTCATCGGCCAGCTTGCGCTGGCCGCGCTCGACCTGCTCGACGTAGAACAGGCACAGGTCGAACGGGCTCCGCTTGAGGTTTGGCGGTTCATCGACCGCCGTCACGGAGACCTCGATGGGGGCGAGCATTTCGGTCAGGCGCGGCAGCCGCGGCCCGATCCACAGCTGGGCCAATGCCGGCGAGGTGACAATATGCACCCGCTGCGGCGCGGCCAGCCGGCGCAAGGTTCGGGCAGCCTCCTCCACCGCATCGAAGGCCTCGGTGAACTGCGTCTTCACGCTTTCGCCCAGCGGGGTCAGGCGCACGCCCTTGGCATGGCGCTCGAACAGGGCGGCGCCGTACTGGGTTTCCAGGGTCTTGATCAGCGCGGCAATTGCCCCTGGGGTGACCTTCAGTTCGTGGGCAGCCCGGGCAAAACCACCGAGTCGCGCCGACGCCTCGAAGGCGCGCAGGGCATTGAGCTGCAGGGTGTGCCGGGTAGGTGAATCGAGTGACATGGTTCAAGGCCTATTTTTTTTAGGCCTAATATTCCAGAAATCTGCGTTGTTACCAAGCCGGGCGGGTTTTACCTTGAGCGAGCCTGATGAATGTTCAAGGAACCCAGATGCACTACAAAAGCGCGATGCACGCATTCACCGAGGGTGTCCGCGCGGTTCTGCCACTGATGACCGGCATGGTGCCCTTCGGTCTGATCACCGGGGTGACGGCCATCGGTATTGGCATGTCGCCGCTCGATGCCATGGGCATGACCCTGCTGTTCTATTCCGGCTCCGCGCAGATGGTGGTGCTGCAGTTGATGCAGAGCGGCGCGCTGCCACTGACCATGGTGGTCACCGCGTTGGTGATCAACCTGCGCTTCCTGATGTACAGCGCCGCCCTGGCCCCGCACCTGAGCGAGCTGCCACGCCGCAAAACCTGGTCGTTGTCCTACCTGCTTTCCGACCAGTCGTTCGCCCTGTGCAGCCTGAAGTTCGGCGCTGGCGGCCTCGGTCGATTTGCCTTCCCGTACTACCTGGGGACCGCCTTGCCGATGTGGTTCGGCTGGAACCTGGCGGTGCTGGCGGGTGTGTACCTGGGTACCGGCATTCCGGAGTCCTGGTCGCTGGGCTTTGCCATTCCGCTGTCGTTCCTGGCACTGCTGGTGCCAGGCATCCGTAACCCGGCGATGCTGGGCGCAGCGGTGGTGGGCGGCGCGCTGGCGGTGCTGGCACACGACCTGCCCTACAACCTCGGCTTGCTGGTCGCCTCGCTGGGCGGTGTGATCAGCGGGCTGAGCATCGAACAACTGCGCAAGGGCGCACCCGTGGCAGCGGAGGCGCCATGAACGACATGACACCATGGATCACCTTCGCCCTTATCGGCCTGGGCACCTTTGCGATACGGCTGTCGTTCATCGAGTTCTACGGCGCGTTGCGCATTCCGCCGATGTTGCGCCGTGCGCTGGTGTATGTACCGGCCAGTGTGTTGGCTGCGCTGGTGCTGCCGGCCGTGGTGTTCAAGGCCGGGCAGCCGGGTATCGACTGGAGCAACCCGCAGATACCGGCGGCTGTGGTGGCGGGGCTGGTTGCCTGGCGCACGCGCAGTACGCTGCTGACCCTGGCGGTGGGTATGGGGGTGTTGTGGAGTTTGCGGTATTTGGGGGTGTGACTGGCTGAGGATGGCGTTGAGGCGGACGAGTGG
>NZ_JBKGGW010000069.1:0-8998 GCF_052041945.1 Pseudomonas sp. SMN11
GCTATTTCATGATCAAGAAATGATTGCAACTCAGACTCGCAACTGCGGGTCCTCTTCTTTTTTTCCGGTTTTTTCCTTCCCATCCAGTTCTTGTTCCAACTCAGCACCACCCATCACCTTTTCCCCCCGCGTCTTGATCAACGAAACCACCACCCCACCCAGCAACAACCCGAACGTCACCCCCAACGACAGCAACGCCGGTACCTTGCCCACCATGCCGTGGTAGAAGATCTTGCAGCCAATGAAGATCAGCACCAGCGCCAGCGCATACTTGAGATAGACGAACCGGTGCATCAGCGCCGACAAGGCAAAGTACAACGAGCGCAAACCGAGGATGGCGAAGATATTCGAGGTGTAGACGATGAACGGGTCCTGGGTGATGGCGAAGATCGCCGGCACACTGTCGACAGCGAACACCAGGTCGGCCAGTTCGATCAGCACCAAGGCCAGGAACAGCGGCGTGGCATAACGCAGGCCCTTGCTTTCGCCGGGCGGGGTCAGGCGCACGAAAAAGTGCGACCCATGGATCTGGTCGGTCACACGCATATGACGGCGGACGAATTTCAAGATCGGGTTATTGGCCAGGTCCGGGTGGCTGTCCTCCTTCGACAGAGCCATCTTCACCCCGGTGAACAGCAGGAAGGCGCCGAAGATGTAGAGCACCCAGGCAAAGTTCTGCACCAGCGCCGCCCCTACGCCGATCATTATCGCACGCAGGAACACCACGCCAAGAATGCCCCAGAACAGTACGCGGTGCTGGTAGCGGCGGGGGATGGCGAAGAAACCGAAGATCATCGCCATGACGAACACGTTGTCCATCGACAACGACTGCTCGACCAGGAAGCCGGTGTAGAACTCCAGCGCCGACTGCGCGCCCAGCTCATGCCAGACCCACAGGCCGAACAGTACGCCGACGCTGAAATAGCCCGAATACAGCAACAGGCTCTCGCGCATTTCGATCTCGCGGTCCTGGCGGTGCAGCACACCCAGGTCGAGCACCAGCAAACCGATGACGATGGCCATGAACACCAGCCACAACCAGGTGCTGGTGCCAAGAAACGGGGAGGTGAGGAATGTCTGCAGAGCTGTCATGAGCCCCTCCTTGAATGTCGACGTTGCCAAGTGAAGATCGCAACAGTGATCCGACATCACGGCTTGGCAGCCGTCAGAGGGGCCCGGTATCACATGAGCTTGAGCCTAGACCCGTTTGCCAGTGATGCCGAATGGTGAGCTGTTACATTTCTTTGCGTGTCAGTAGACCCAGACTTCCACCCGACGGTTACGCAAGCGGCCTTGTTCCATGTCATTGCCGGCGATTGGCAATTCATCGCCCATGCCGGTCACTTCCAGCACCTCGACGCCACCCCGTGCCAGTTCGCGTCGAACGGCCTGGGCCCGCAAGCGCGAGAGCAACGCTGCACGGCCAGGCGTTTCCTTGGGGTCGCCGAAACCTACCAGCACCGCCTTGTTCTGTAGCTTGCCAGCTTGGCGCAAGTACTCGGTGACCCGCTGCACATCGCGCAGGGCTTTGTTGTCGAGGCTGGCGCTGCCTTCCTGGAAGCGGAAATTGACGCTCAAACGTTGCGCCTGCTGGGCCAGGCTGCGATAGCGCGGCGGCATGTCGGCCTGCGCCGCTCCCGGTTGCGCCTTGACCTGCTGCGAGACGAAGCCCTGTTCGGCGACGATGGCCTGACCGGCCGGAGACTGGACGAAGTCGGCCAGCGCCCGGGCCTGGGGTTTGGCATTGGCTGGCAGGTAGAAGTACAGCCGCCGCGACAGCGGATAGTCCTCGCTGGCGACCAATGGGCGGTCAGGCAGCATGGCCGGTGCATCGCCCTCGGCCACCGCCAGCACCTTGGCCCCGTGCACCGCTGCCAGGCTGCTGAAACCGATGGCGTGACGATCAGCGCCGACTCGCTCGGCCAGTAATTCGCTGGACTCGAAACGCTGCGCCTGCCGGGCCAGCGCGCCATGGTGCGGTTCCAGTACCAATGCTTTGAAGGTTTCATAGGTCCCGGAGTGATCATCGCGGGCATACAGGTGAATGGCCCCACCCGCCACACCCAGTTGCTCCCAACGCTGGATCTGCCCGGAGAAGATCTGCGCCAGTTGCTGGGTAGTCAGTTGTGGCAGCGGGTTGTCGGGGTGGACGATGACGGCCACGCCATCCAGGCCGATGACCTGTTCGGCACTGGCTGAGCGCAGGTCGCCCAAGGCCTTGAGCTGGTTCACTTCGACATCGCTGATGGGACGTGAGGCCGCCGCCATGTCTGCCCGGCCCTGGCCCAGGGCGGCAAACCCGGTGCTCGAGCCGTGGGCGGCAATGTCGATACGCAAGGGTTGGCCATGCGCATCGCGGGCCTTGATCACGGTTTCGTTGGCCACCGCGCCTGGCAGTTGCTCGATGTCCGTCGCCTGCTGCGCGCGCAGCTGCGCTTGCACCAATGCCGGCAGCAATGCTGCGCCAACGGTGTTGGAGCCCTGCACGCGCAATGGCGCAGGTTCAGCCTGGGCCGTCAGGCTCAGCAGGGGAAGCAGCAGGAGCAGCAGGCGGCGCATGCCGGGCAACCTTTGGCATAGAGTTGCCCGGCAGATTACGACGGTGGCGTGACCGAAATGTGACGGTCAGGCGGCATCCAGTGCATCGACGATGGCCTGGCCGACCGCCTGGGTCGAGCGACTGCCGCCCATGTCAGGCGTGGTCGCACCGCTGGCTATGACGGCTTCGATGGCCTGCAGGATTTCATCGTGTGCGGCCTGATAGCGGGCGTCCGCGGTTTCCTTGCCGAGGAACTCGAGCATCAGCGCGCCCGACCAGATCATGCCGATCGGGTTAGCGATGTTCTTGCCGAAAATGTCCGGCGCCGAGCCATGCACCGGCTCGAACAACGACGGGAACTTGCGTTCGGGGTTGAGGTTGGCCGACGGCGCGATGCCGATGGTGCCGGTACAGGCCGGCCCGAGGTCGGAGAGGATGTCGCCGAACAGGTTGGACGCCACCACCACGTCGAAGCGCTCCGGTTGCAGCACGAAGCGTGCGCAGAGGATGTCGATGTGCTGCTTGTCCCAGGTGATCTCTGGATAGTGCGCGGCCACCGCGGCGGTGCGCTCGTCCCAGTAGGGCATGCTCACGGCCATGCCGTTGGACTTGGTGGCCGAGGTCACATGCTGGCGTGGGCGGTTGTGGGCGAGTTCGAACGCGTATTCGAGGATGCGGTCGACGCCACGACGAGTGAACACGGATTCCTGCAGGACGAATTCGTTGGCAGTGCCTTCGAACATGCGCCCACCCAGCGACGAGTATTCGCCTTCGGTGTTTTCCCGCACCACCACGAAGTCGATGTCGCCAGGCTGCTTGCCGGCCAGCGGGCACGGCACACCGGGGAACAGGCGCACCGGGCGGATGTTCACGTACTGGTCGAAGTCGCGGCGGAACTTGAGCAGCGAGCCCCACAGGGAAATGTGGTCAGGCACCTTGTCGGGCCAGCCGACGGCACCGAAGTACAAGGCGTCGAAGCCCTTGAGCTGGTCGAACCAGTCATCCGGCATCATCTTGCCGTGGGCCAGGTAATAGTCGCAGCTGGCCCACTCGAAAAACTCGAACTGCAGGTCGAGGCCATGCTTGCGGGCGGCGGCTTCGAGCACGCGGATACCTTCCGGGAGTACTTCATTGCCGATACCGTCGCCGGGAATGGCGGCGATCTTGAACGTCTTGGTCTTGGACATGGCCACACCTTGTGTCTGGGGAAACTGATGTGGGCCATGCTATAAGGGTCTGCTACATAGATAATCAGCCAGCTCATGCATTCTTGGTGCACGTATCGTGAATAATCTGCCCAACCTCGACGACCTCGATATCTTCCTTCAGGTGGCCCGCCGTGCGAGCTTTGCGGCGGTGGCCGAGGCCCGTGGCATGTCGGCGGCTTTCGTCAGCAAGCGCATCCGCCTGCTCGAAGCGGACCTCGGCGTTCGCCTGTTGCACCGCACCACGCGGCGGGTGACGGTGAGCGAGGAGGGTGAGCGGGTCTATCAATGGGCGCAGCAGATCTTCGAGGCACTGCAGCGCATGGGCGATGACCTGGACGCCGGCCAGCGTGAGCCGGCAGGGCAGTTGCGCATCGCCAGCAGCCTGGGCCTGGGGCGGCGGATGGTGGCGCCAGCGTTGTCGGAGCTGGCGGCGCGCTACCCACGGCTGGACATTCGCCTGGACGTGCATGATCGCCTGGTGGACCTGGTGGCCGAGGGCGTCGATCTGGATATCCGCGTGGGTGACCAGATTGCCCCGAACCTGATCGCCAAGCGCCTGGCGCGCAACTGGCGCGTGCTGTGCGCGGCGCCGGACTATCTTGCCCGACGCGGCACGCCAAAGAACCTGGTGGACCTGGCCAGCCAGGACTGTCTGGTGATCAAGGAGCGCGACCATCCTTTCGGGCTCTGGCACCTGGAGGGGCCCGCTGGCGAGGAAACGGTGCGGGTCACCGGCGCGTTGTCGAGCAACCATGGCGAAGTGGTGCACCAGTGGTGCCTGGACGGGCGCGGGATCGTGTTGCGGTCGTGGTGGGATGTGCATGACAGCCTGGCGGATGGCCGGCTGGTGCAAGTGCTGGAGGGGTATCGGCAGAGTGCCGATATCTGGGCGGTGTATACCGCGCCGCTGGCCGGGTCGGCCAAGGTGCGGGTGGCGGTGGAGTTCTTCCGGGAATACTTTGCTGAACGATTCCGATTGCCTGAGTGATTGCAGGGGAGGGCGTTGCCCTCCTTTCGCGACACAAGGCCGCTCCTACAGAAATCGCGTTACCGTGTGTCGCGAAAGGGCCGCGCAGCGGCCCCAGCTTTTTTAATGAGCCCCTGCCGACTTGCTGAGGTCACTCTCGGCCCACTCGGTATAGATGCAGGCATCCGCCACCGCCCAGCGCACCTTCACGGTATCCCCTGGTTGCATCGGCATCCCGGCCGCAGACAGCGCCTTCACCGTCAGCTCGGTACCGCCCGCGGTCACCACATGACAGGTCTGGCTCTCACCCAGGAACAGCACCTCACCGACCTTGGCACTGACCTCGTTCCAACCGGCTGGCAGCGCCTCGCGCGCGGCCTGTTCGGCGGTCAGGGCCAGGGCCTTCTCCGGCCGCACCATGATCAGTGCATCTTGCTCGGCGGTAAGGCCCGGGGTCAGGCGAATCGCCACCGGCTGGCCTTCGAAGCTGCCCGCGCCATTGCTGCTGGCCTTGATCCGCAGGAAATTGGAATTGCCCAGGAACGATGCGACAAAGGCATTCGGCGGGTTCTGATAAAGGTCGTAACCGGTACCCAGGCCAACGATCTTGCCATGGCTGAAGATGGCGATGCGCTGGGACAGGCGCATGGCTTCTTCCTGGTCATGGGTCACGTAGACGATGGTGATGCCCAGGCGGCGGTGCAACTGGCGGAGTTCGTCCTGCAGGTCTTCACGCAGCTTCTTGTCCAGCGCCCCGAGCGGTTCGTCCATCAGCAGGATGCGTGGCTCATACACCAGCGCCCGGGCAATCGCCACGCGCTGCTGCTGGCCACCGGACATCTGCGACGGCTTGCGGTGGGCGAACTTCTCCAGCTGCACCAGCTTGAGCATGGCATCGACGCGCTTGCTGGTCTCGGTGGCTCTGAGCTTGCGGATGGCCAGCGGGAAGCCGATGTTGTCGCGCACGTTCAGGTGCGGGAACAGCGAGTAACGCTGGAACACCATGCCGATGTCACGCTTGTGCGGCGGTACGTTGACCAGCGACTGGCCCTCGACCAGGATCTCGCCACTGCTCGGCGTTTCGAAGCCGGCCAGCATCGACAGCGTGGTGGACTTGCCCGAGCCGCTGGAGCCGAGGAAGGTCAGGAATTCGCCGTCCTGGATCTCCAGGTCGAGGTTGTCCACGGCAGTGAAGTCGCCGTAGTGCTTGTTCAGGCCACGCAGGCTGACCAGGGTCTTGCCGTGGGCGTTGTCTTTGATGACTGCACTCATTGTTGTTTTCTCCGCACGCTCAGGCGTTGACTTCGGTGCGCCGGCGCAAGGCGGCGGCAATGATCATGACAAGCAGCGACAGGCCGATCAGCAGGGTCGAGGCCACGGCGATCACCGGGCTCAGGTCCTGGCGCAGGGTGGTCCACATCTTCACCGGCAGGGTCTGCAGGTCGGGACTGGCCATCATCACGCTCAGCACCACTTCATCCCACGACACCAGGAAGGCGAACAGGCCACCGGCGATCATGCCCGGGCGAATCGCCGGGAAGGTCACCTTGAAGATGGCCTGAAGGCGCGAGGCACCGCAGATCACCGCGGCATCCTCGATCGACTGGTCGAACAGCTTCAGCGAGTTGATGATCGAAATGATGGTGAACGGCAGGGCGACGATCACATGGCTGACCACGAAGGCGAACAGCGTGCCGGTGTAGCCCAGCTTGAGGAACAGCGCGTACACCGCCACGGCGATGATCACCAGCGGCACGATCATCGGCATGGTGAACAGCCCGTAGAGCATTTCGCGGCCGGGGAAGCGGCCACGCACCAGGGCGAAGGCGGTGGGCAGGCCGAGCAGCACGGCAGCGATGGTGGTCAGCACGGCGACCTTGAGGCTGGCCAGGGCGGCGTCCATCCACTCCGGGTTGGAGAAGAACTGGCCGTACCACTTGAAGGTCCAGCCCGGTGGCGGGAACACCAGCCACTGGGACGAGCCGAACGACAGCAGCACGATGAACACCACCGGCAACAGCAGGAAGGCCGCGATGACCCCGGTGGTCAGGTACAGGCCCGTACGCAGTGGGCGGCCCATGGCATTGGGAGACAGGAGCATGGCGGTTTACCTCGCGTTGCCAACCGGGGATTCCGGCTGCAGCTTCAGGTACAGGTAGAAGAGCACCAGGGTAATCACCACCAGCAGTGCGGCGGCGGCGCTGGCCAGGCCCCAGTTGAGGAACGACTGCACCTGTTGGATGATGAATTCAGGCAGCATCATGTTCTGCGCACCGCCGAGCAGGGCCGGGGTGACGTAGTAACCAAGCGACATCACGAACACCATCAGCGCCCCGGAGAACAGCCCCGAGCGGCACAGCGGCAGGAACACCTTCCAGAAGTTGGTCCAGGGGCTTGCGCCGCAGATGGAACCTGCCTGCAGCACCATCGGGTCGATGGCGTGCATGGTCGCCTGCAGCGGCAGCACGATGAACGGGATCATGATGTAGCTCATGCCGATCACCACGCCGGTGAGGTTGTGCACCATCTCCAGCGGGGTATCGATGATGCCCATGGCCATCAACGCCTTGTTGATCACCCCCGAGCTCTGCAGCAGCACCAGCCACGAGTAGGTGCGCGCCAGCAGGCTGGTCCACATCGACAGCAGCACGATGTTCAGCAGCCAGCGGCCCCAGCCCTGGGGCACCAGGGTGATCGCCCAGGCCAGCGGGAAGCCCAGCAGCACACTGATCAGGGTGACCACGCCGGCCACCGAGAAGGTGTTGAACAGCACCCGTGCATAAGCCGAGTTGGCGAACAGCTGCTCATAGTTGCCCAGCCCTGGCGTTGGCTCCAGCACCCCGCGCAGCAACAGGCCGACCAGCGGGGCGAAGAAGAACAGGCCGAGGAACAGCAGGGCCGGCAGCAGGTTGCGGCTACCTTTCCAGCGCTGGCTCATGCTGATGCGGCGAGGGGCCGTTCCCGGGGCGCCGGTGCCCGTGGGGGCACCTTGCGCGTTCTGCAGGGCGTTGATGGCGACTTTCATTTGACCAACCACTCATTCCAGCGGGCTGCGATGGCCTGGCCGTTTTTCGCCCAGTAGGCGAAGTCCAGGGTGACCTGGTCCTGGGCGTAGGCGGTCGGCAGGTTCGGTGCGAGCTTGCTGTCCAGCTTGGCCACGCTGTCGACGTTGACCGGGGCGTAGGCGGTCTTGTTGGCGAACGCGGCCTGGCCTTCGGCGCTGCTGGCATTGGCCAGGAACTTCATGGCCGCGTCCTTGTTCTTCGAGCCTTTCGGGATGACCAGGAAGTCGGCCATGACCAGGTTCTGCTTCCAGCTCACGCCCACCGGTGCGCCGTCTTGCTGCAGGGCATAGACGCGGCCGTTCCAGAACTGGCCGAGCGACGCTTCACCCGAGGCCAGCAGCTGTTGCGACTGGGCGCCACCGCCCCACCAGACGATGTCTTTCTTGATGGTGTCGAGCTTCTTGAAGGCGCGGTCCAGATCCAGCGGGTAGAGGTCTTTGGGTGCTACGCCGTCGGCGAGCAGGGCCAGTTCCAGCACGCCGGGGCTCGGCCATTTGTACAGGGCGCGTTTGCCTGGGTAGGTCTTGGTGTCGAACAGCGCGGTCCAGTCGACCGGCTTGTTGGCACCGAGCTTGCCCTCGTTGTAGCCCAGCACGAAGGAGAAGAAGAACGAGCCGACGCCGTGATCTGAGACGAAACGCGGGTCGATCTTGTCGCGGTTGATCTGGTTGAAATCGAGGGGTTCGAGCAGGCCTTCGCTCGCAGCACGCAGGGCGAAGTCGGCTTCGACGTCGACCACGTCCCACTGCACGTTGCCGCTCTCGACCATGGCCTTGAGCTTGCCGTAGTCGGTCGGGCCGTCCTGGACGACTTTGATGTCGGTGCTTTTGCTGAAAGGTACGGCCCATGCTTCTTTCTGGGCGTCCTGGGTGGTACCGCCCCAGCTGACGAAGTTCAGGCTGTCAGCGGCCTGGGCGGCCTGACAGGCCAGGGTCAGCAGGCTGGCGGACAGCACTGCGGTTACACGTTTGCTCAACAGCATGGTTTACGCCCTCGTTGCTTTTGTTATTCGAGGCGGGGCTTCTGGTGCGCCCGCCAACAGTGTTCGGGGAGCAGCTAAAACAATGTGTCTGGTGGCCGCTTGTAATTGTAGGTGCCGGCCTGGAGATTCAAGGTCTACGGGATATCATATTATGGTATTCCAAACTTTTGGCAAGAGGTATGAGGCTACCGGCCATCACTCCGCCTTCTTCAGGCCGCCGCGGTCTGCTTTTTTGTG
>NZ_JBKGGW010000070.1:0-8907 GCF_052041945.1 Pseudomonas sp. SMN11
TGCGCATAATGAACCGACGTTACGTTGAGCCGGCTGCGGAAACTAGCTACGCTCCGCGGCTGGTTTAATGTAACGTCGATTATGCGAACCACCCTCGAAATCCCCTCGCACCTGGTCAAACTGGCCACCCTCTATGCGCCTTCGCGCGAGCCGCTTGACGCGGTTTGCCACGTCCTCGATGACTACCCAAAGATCGTTGCTGAGCTGCGCCAGGCGCGCTCTAGGCTACTCCAGATCGACCGAGAATCAGCCGACCTCGATGCTCGTTTAGAGGCCCTGCAGGACGCTTGCAAAGCCATCCTTGATCTTTGATTCAGCCCTAACAGGGAGAGATTCCGGCTGTGCGTTTTCGCGTCCGCGAAAATTAGCCGTCGCTACGGTTCAAACAGGGAGAGATTGCGGCTATGAACTTGGCCGCGCTCAATAATTGCCATTTTTATTTGATAATCAGGGAGAGATTGCGGTAGGAAGTCGATAGGGCAGGTATTAGTCTGGACACTCAATTTAGCCACTAAATCGAGTTAGGTCGTCGCAGATGCCTGCATGTTCCCTAAGCAAAGCACCAGATAACAAACGCCTCATTAGTCACGGAAATGTACATTTACGTGACCAATGCCCAATGGGGAGAGATTCCGGCTATACGTTTTCGCGCCCGCGAAAAACGCCTGTTCGCCCTGGTGCAATCAGGGAGAAATTCCGGCTTTCCGGCCGAGCCGGGTGGGGGTGCTGTTACACCCCCACTTTACCGAAGACATCTTCGGTTTCGACTACTTCAGCGCTTCCTGTTCGAAGCCGTACAGCACACCTTTCAGGGCTATACGTGCCTGATTCCTGAGCTCCGGGGGTAATTGGTCGAATCTTTTTAAGATGGGCTTAAGGTCCTCGGATACCGTCATTTCTTCCTCGCCTAGCAGCAGCTCGTCGGTTGTGACGCCCAAGACTTTAGCCAGCTCAACGACCTTTTCAGCGGATGGCATTTGCGATCCGGCTTCGTAGGACGTGTAGCTCGACTTCGCGATACCCGCAGGGCCCCAGACTTGGGGTTGTGTGAGGCCCCGAGCTTTCCTGAATTTCTTCAGGTTCTCACTGAAAACCATGGTCCGCTCGCTCTGGCTCTTCATAGTGCCTAGATCGTAAATACTGTTCAAATGTCCAGTTCCGTTATCCCGGTATTGAATTGCTTGCTTTATGGCATGTTGAATGGTTAGCATACCGGCATTCGCTTACCGGTATTCCGGTATTGACAAGGAATTGTGATGTTTATTGATTGGTTAACGGTATCGCAGGAGCATCAGCATGATCTGCCGATCGTTGGCCATGTCATGTGCCTCACTGTGGATGTGACCACTGACGAGGTTTTGAGCACCAAATCCCCGCGTTTTGTACATCGAGAAAGCTACTCAACGTCCGTCACCATTCATGTCTCCGGCCGCAATGTGCGAGTTGATGGAAACCCAAGCAGAGTAGGGCGGCTGGACAACCTTTTCGGCTTCGCAACTATTGATCAGTGCATCTCGGTCTATAACGCTTTGCTTGCTCAATACGGTCTGCCTCCTTTCACGCGGTGCAGCGAAGTGTTGCTTCGTGATGGTGCGTCAGGTGGTAAAGCCGGTGATTTGGTTGCTGACGGTGCAGTGATTCACCGTATTGACTTGACTTCGAACGTTGCAGTTGGTGAGGGCAATGCTCTTGCTTACTTACGTGGTGTTTCTTCTCAGCGTATCGAACACAGCATTGGCTTTTTGTATCCGAATGGCAGAACAGTTGCCTGGACGCCAAAGGGTAATGGGAAGGGCGGTCGGCTCCAGTATAGAAAGGCTTATGACAAGGCTTTTGAGATGGATCAGAACCTGCTCCCAAAGATTAAGCGCGAATTTGGTGAAAACTCCGATGAGTTTAAGTATGTAGTCCAGGTTCGTGATTACTGCGCCGCAAATGGCGTAGTTCGTATGGAACAAGAGCTAAAAGCAGAATTTTTGAAGCGCAAAGGGCTGGCCTATTGGGGTCTTTTTAAAGAAGCCCGCTTTATTGAAATACACAAAGAATTTCTTGCCATAGACGAACGAATGAAGGTGACGGCCATGGATATGATGACCATTGCAGATAAGTTGCTTGAGGAACAAGTTGTATCTAGCAGGCAGTCTGCTAATGCTACTGCTGCTCAGGCTATGCTTTGGATGCACGGAAGCGCTCATGGCCTGTCTAAGCGGGCTTTTGAAACTCATGCTGCTCGTTTGAATCAGATCGGCATCAATATTCGGAACGCTTGTGATACGTCTCGTTTTGCACCTGTCTTTGTCCGGCAGTGTCGGGAAGTCACCAAAGCTGCCCTGCCAATTCCTACTTGGTATCGTCGGCCTAACCATCTTCAACAGGTGGCCGCATGAAAACCTTCAACTTTGTTGGCTCGCACCTTTCATCTCGGCAGCGTCAAATGCTTGAGCAGCAGCAGCGTGTTAAAGCCTTTATGAGCCCTGTGCTAAATGATCAAGTCATGCAGGTAATTCAAGTCCTGGACGCTCGTAAAGAGCAGGGCGCCAAGCCTGAAAAACAGTGGTTCTTGGTTAGCGAGGAACATGGCACCACTTCCATTGCTGAGTGGCTTGGTTACTAACACGCTATTTGTTCAGGCGAAATCCTGAAATTCCTGTGCCCAGTTGGGCATATCGTAAGCCCGGCACCGTCCCAGGCTTTCCAACATTGAGAGAGGGCAATACTGTGTCTAACACTATTCTTGTTGAAGTAACCGGCAATCATCGTAGTGGTACTGCTGCGAAAAGTGGTAAGCCTTATTGCATGTTTGAGGCTTATGTTCACCTGCCTAATGTTCCTTATCCGCAGAAAGCTTCTTTCTACGCAGAGATGCCTAATCAGGTCCCGCCAGTTGGCACCTACGAATGCGACATTATTGCTGACGTGCGCGATGGGCGCTTGAGCTTTGATGTAGACCCGCGTCAAGGGCGTCGGGTTAACTCCGCCCAAGCACCTAAGGCAAGTTAACCATGGCGGTTTGCACGAATGTAGATGCAAACGGCTTTGTGATTGTCACTCAAGAAACACCATGCACCTCCTTTGTTTTGTTAACACCTTCTGAGTTTTCCGCTGTTCAAGCTGCAGCTGCGCCATTTGACTATGCTCAGGCATTCGCTTTCTGGTCTTTTGCCTTTGGTACAACTCTGCTTTTTTGGCTGACTGCTCGTGGTGTTGGCACGATCTTAAACCTCATACGTCGTCGATGAGGGAAGCCGTGCCGGCCGGATGCCGGTTTTTGTTAGGATAACTACGATGAAAGTTAAAAACGCTCTCTCCACTGCTGTTTTCACTGCCGCCATTGTCGGTGTCACTGCGTCGCAGACCGCGTCTGCAGCAATTGACCTGACCGAAATTACCGGTGCCTTCACCGCCGCAGATGTGGTTGCGGGCATTCTGGCAATCGGTGCTGTCTTGGCCACTATCTATGCCACCTCTAAAGCAGCGAGCATGGTCCTCGGCATGATTCGCGGTCGTTAATAACGACTGATTAAAGGGCGTTGCCTTGGCGCGCCCTTTTTTTTCGCCTATAGGAAGTTGAAATAGTGACAACCAATGACGCTTGGTACTTGCTCATGTTCGTCTTTGGCCTTCTTTGCGCCTGGGCGGCAATCACTGGATATGCGGATAATGATTTATGAAAAAGTTAGCTTTCTTGTTCTTTGCTAAAAAGGCTTTGCTTTTTGCTCTGCTACTTACTCCATTGTTCGCCTCTGCAGCCCCGGCATTTTCGCAAAAGTTTGGTAATGCTATAGGCGGCGTTTTGGAACAGAAGGCTCTTAAGAGAGGCTTTGCCGCCAATGATCCGCGCTTTAATGCAACTCTTGCCGCTGTTGGCTCGGCACTCACTATTGCTGCTGGAGGTGCGGTGGCTGCAGCAGGTGCGCCGCTGTGGCTTACTATCGCGGTGGGTGCTG
The DNA here is from genome assembly GCF_052041945.1 of Pseudomonas sp. SMN11. Lineage (NCBI taxonomy): Bacteria > Pseudomonadati > Pseudomonadota > Gammaproteobacteria > Pseudomonadales > Pseudomonadaceae > Pseudomonas > Pseudomonas sp. SMN11. The sequence continues at coordinate 3,948 of NZ_JBKGGW010000070.1, forward strand.
TTACTAGTGCTGCGATTTCGCTCGCTGCAGACTCTATTTATAAGTGGATTTTTGAGGATGACGGAACTGTCACCGTCGAAGGTGGTGGTTCTCCTGCTATTGATCCAGGCTTAGAAGCAGGCAAATGTTATACCTGGCCTGGTGAACCGCAGATCTGCACTGGCAGCGCGGAGGCTGTTTGTGGGCACCTCAGCGGCTCAGGAGGCTCTACCACGTTGGTTTGGGGCTCGTCATGGACCGGCAATCCTGGCTGTGTTGATCCTAACCCAAATTGCGGTCCTATCAGTGCATCGGATTGCCCATACGGGTATCCGACGACTCAGCCAGGTACTCCGGTAGCCGAACCAGGTGACGGTGATTTAACCCGAGTGCCCGCCGAGATTGCAGCGGCTTCAATTCCCGCTGATACCCTAAACTCGCCGGTCAACCCTCAAATAGTTGCTGACGCCGCCAATAAATATTGGCAGGAAGCTGCATCTCAGGCTGGCTATCAAGGCTTGCCGTATTCTTACACTGATCCTGTTACTTCTGCTGATGTGCAAGCATGGCAACAGGCTAATCCAAGCTCTTATCCGACTGTGGCTGACGCTGTAGCATCGCCTATTAATCCCTCTACGGGTTCTGTTCCTGTTTCTACTCCTGGTCAGGTCACGAATCCTACCCCTGGTATCCCAACTGCACCTGAGGGGTCGCCTCCGCTTGATTTGGGAATTGATCCTGGAATTGGCTCTCCTAACCTGGAGGACACTCCAACAGGGGCTCAGGTTCTTGCACCCATTACAAATTTGATGCCTGACTTAAAAAACTTCCAAGTACCAGCGCACCAGGGCGAGTGCCCAAAGCCTGAGTTTGATATTGCGGTCTTACATACTCGTGTCCGCATGGATGCTCAATGCACGCTATTCGAGGAGGTTCGCGGGCCTCTTTACAATGGCAGTTTGGTTGCCTGGATAATTGCAGCCCTGTTTATCGTCCTTTCGGCCTGAGGTGAATTATGTTTGGCATATTGCTCTCCGCTGGTAATGCGCTACTGGGCTGGCTTGTTCGCGGCGTCCTGGTCAAATTTGTTGTAATGATTGCGCTTTATTGGATTGTAGCTGAGCTGGTTTCAGTTATGGCTTCATGGCTGCCGACCGGTGCCGGCCTTACTTCTGCATTTTCGGGTCTTGGTGCTGCTACTTGGTACTTTCTTGACTTGTTTGCCTTTTCTAATGGTGCTCCATTGCTGATAGCGGCATTGGTGACGCGCTTCCTGATTCGACGAATCCCGGTAATTGGCTAATGCCTATTAATGCCTATACCGGCCTAATGGGGTCGGGCAAAAGTTTTGAATGTGTCGTTTCCGTTATAGTGCCTGCGGTTGCTAAAGGTCGCCGCGTGGTTACTAACGTTGATGGTATCGACTCAGATGCGATCCGTGCATATATCCATGAAAAGCAGGGCATCGCTATGGACAAGCTCGGGGAAGTTGTTCATTGCACCAATGACGATGTATTTAAGCCTGAGTTCCTTCCTCACGGCACAGAGGTCCATACTTTTGTTCAGCCCGGCGACTTGGTTTGCATTGATGAGGCTTGGCGGTTTTGGGGGACTGATCAGAAGATCTGTACAGAGCACAAGATTTTTTTCCGTGAGCATCGCCATTATGCACACCCAGTAACCGGTGTTACGTGCGATCTGGTATTGATGGTTCAGGACATTAGCGACCTGAATCGAACCCTTAAACTTGTCGTTGAACTCTCGTTTCGCACGACAAAGATCAAATCCCTAGGCCTTCATAAGATTTATCGCGTTGAAATGTGGGAGGGCTGGAAGCAAACAGCCAAAGCCCGCGTAGACGTTATGAACAAGAAATATGATCCTGAGATTTTTCCTCTCTATTCCTCTTATGCCGGCGGTACAGGTAATGAGGTGCAGGTGGATGATCGGCAGAACATTTTGAAAAACCCGAAGGTTTGGGTATTCCTGTTTATGATTGTATTTGGTGGTATTGGCTCCGTTTGGGGTGTTCTGCATTTTTTCAATCGGGGCACTTCTCCCGCAACTATCTCAGAGCAACCTGCAGGTTCGACTTCTGTCAGTCGTGTATCTGCGCCTGCAGCGCAGCCAGCAATTGCTTCTGCGCGCTTTTCAAGCGATTGGCGCATCGCTGGCCAGATCGTTGTAGACGGTCAGCGGCAGGTCGTTTTGGTAAACAGCGATGGTGTCCTTCGCTATGAACATCCGAGTAATTTCCGTAACTCAGGCCGTGTGATGACTGGCGAACTTGATGGCCAGCGAGTTAGTACATTCAGTGGTTCTAAGCCTTCGGCGTCGGCCACCCAATCTGTTCAACTTCCAGGTGGTGCTGCGCCATGATCCGGTTATTTTTGCTGTGTTTAATGTCTTTTCCCGTCCTTGCCGCCGATAAACAGGCTCCTTACCAGTTCGATTTGAATGGAGTTCCGATTGGCCAGGTCGCTCAGATTTTCTATGCAGATGCATTTAAGAAGCCCTTCATGCTCTCGCCTGAAGTCCTCGAGGATCGACGTGCTGTATCTTTGCGGGTCGAGGGTACAGCCGCCCAGGTGCGCGCCGACTTCGTTCGACTTCTTGATGCCTTCGGCTATTCGGTTATTCAGCGAAATGGTGTCGAAACGGTCATGCCCAAAAAAGAACCGGCGCCTGCACCTGGTGAGTATTTCCTATATCGACCGCTTTATCGGGATGTGGCCTATCTGGCAGAGACTCTTTCGCCTTTGTTCCAGGGCAAATTCAGTGTGGATCGCGGCATTTCTGTTCCAGGGCAAACCCCGGCTAGCGGCTCTGCGCCGCGAGGATCAGCGGCGAGCTTGCTCAGTCGAGATGCTGACCAGCTCGTTTTTGTAGGCAGCAAGGCAGAGATTGCAAACCTTCGATCGTTGTTGCCGCAGGTGGATGTTGAGCTAGGTGAGGTGATGTTGCGCAGTGCTGTTTATGAGGTTCAAACCGGCGACCGCGACGGATCGGCTTTCTCGTTGGCCGCATCGCTGCTCAAGGGCAAAGTTTCTATCAATTTGGCCGGCAATCCACTCGATAACTCAGTGAGTATCAGCACGGGCGATTTCAACGCGGTGCTCTCGGCCTTATCCTCAGATTCGCGATTCAAGGTAGTCAGTCAGCCGAGCTTGCGTGTGCGCTCAGGAAAAGAGGCAACCATCAATGTCGGTGCCGAGGTGCCGGTGCTAGGTGCTTTGTCTTATCCGCAAGGTGCTGGGCAGGCCGTTCAATCGGTTGAATACCGTAGCTCTGGAGTGATTTTCACCATCACGCCACAGGTCCGCGCGGCGGTCGTTGATTTGACTGTTGATCAGCAGCTTTCCAATTTTGTTCAGACCACTACGGGCGTTAATAACAGCCCGACGCTGACTAAGCGTCAGTTAACGACCAATGTGCAAATGCGAAACTCTGAGGTAGTCATGCTTGGCGGACTGACCGAGGAAAAAACGTCAGAAACACAAACAGGGCTGTCCTTTTTGCCCTCGATCTTCCGTTCAACGGTGACCGAATCGAGCAAGTCTGAAATCCTCCTGGTTATCCAGATGGTCCGCATCTGAGTCTTCCGCAGCGGTTGTTTAACTTGAGGTCGTGAAGGGTAGGGCAGCTTGCTGCGCTGCCGTTCATGACCCGACAAGCGCAGCGCGTCAGCTACTTTTTCAAGGCAGACAATCATTCGTGTGATAATCAGGGCAGTGCCGGGGAGGGCACGCCCGCAGTGCGTCAGCACGAGGACGTGCCGTCACTGGCATTGCTGAGGCTGAGTCACTCGACTGAGCAAACTGTCACTAGAGGACCATGCAGATGCCTATGTTTAAACCTTCGCATCCAGGCGAGCTGCTTCGCGAAGACATTGTGCCTGCGCTCAAGTCCGAAAAGGGTATTGTCGGTGTTAGCGAATTCGCTGAACGTCTCGGCTGTTCGCGGTCGCACTTATCCAACATCCTGCAAGAAAAATCACCGATCACAGCTGAGTTTGCTGCTTGCCTGGAGCTTGCAGGGTTAGGGATTGCGCAGAATTGGCTGGCCATGCAAGCGGCGTACGACCAAGCAAAAGCCATTGCCTGATATAACTAAACTAAATGAATATTTAGTTTAGTTATTCCTTAAGCGAATATTATAAGGGCAGGGTAACTCATCTGCAGGACTAGGGAAAGCCCAGCTCCTACCCAAAAATCACGGTATGTATAGCGGCCTGGTTGCAACCGAATCTGCGACGATCTGCGGCATAATGATGCTGGCTTCCGGCCATCCTCGGAAGCTCAACGACCATTCATGGAGAGAGTTATGGAGTTAACGCAGGTTAGAGATTTCAACCTGGTGGTAGGCAAAATCTTCACTTACTTGGCTAGTACATTCCCAAAGGCTGTCGATATTGATGCCTCATCTGTAGGGATTGAAGTCGTCAGTGGCTGGGTTACAGGTCCATCAGGTCTTTCGGAGATGAATCCTCCAAGTGAAGACGAATCGTTCTTCGGGCACTGTGTTCATTGGCTGATCGCTGAAGGTTACGTGCGCGTTGATAAGAGCTGGAACGTCTCGTTCCGTGAAGCCGTTCTGACGCAGAAGGCATTGATCCTCACGGGCCTTGAACCTAGCGTTATCAAGCTCAACGCCTAGTCAGAGTCTTGTGCCGGGCCCCAATATCAGGGCCTGGCATCAGTCTTATGACCGAATAGGTGTCAGGGTTATCGTGCCGTCAGGCTGTTTTTCAATGGTCAGCGTGTCACCAACAACAAGACCAATTTCATTGAGCAGGTCATCCGGCAACGGCACGAACATGTCACCAGTGCCGTCTGCAGCGTCTTGGCAGGTCACAGTCCATCGTTGGTTTTCAGCACCTGGTGTGTCGTTCATGATTTCGATCCCAAATGGTCAAAGCCAGATAGTGCCTGTGAGCCTGTTGAAAAGCAGCCTGCTCGGCCCCGGTAGCTCCATACGAAGG
>NZ_JBKGGW010000071.1:0-8315 GCF_052041945.1 Pseudomonas sp. SMN11
TGCAACGCTCTATCTCACAGCCCGCGTAAAATCCTCTGCCATACTCCGCCGTACACAGTTTGAAATAGTCGCCCGATTGAATCGCCGCGGCATGGGCCTTATATACCCCGCAGTAAGCAACAACTCATCCGTCAGGAGAACGTAACAACCATGATGCGCATTCTGTTGTTTGTAGCCACCAACCTTGCGGTGGTGCTGGTTGCAAGCATTACCCTGAGCCTGTTCGGCTTCAACGGGTTCATGGCCGCCAACGGGGTTGACCTCAACCTCAGCAGCCTGCTGGTCTTCTGCGCCGTGTTCGGCTTCGCTGGCTCCCTGGTATCGCTGTTCATCTCCAAGTGGATGGCGAAGATGACCACCGGCACCCAGATCATCAGCCAGCCGCGCACCCGCCACGAGCAGTGGCTGCTGCAAACGGTCGAAGAGCTGTCCCGCGAAGCGGGCATCAAGATGCCAGAGGTGGGCATTTTCCCGGCCTACGAGGCCAATGCCTTCGCCACTGGCTGGAACCGCAACGACGCGCTGGTAGCCGTATCCCAAGGCCTGCTGGAGCGCTTCTCGCCCGATGAAGTGCGCGCCGTGCTGGCCCACGAAATCGGCCACGTAGCCAATGGTGACATGGTCACCCTGGCGCTGGTGCAAGGCGTGGTGAACACCTTCGTAATGTTCTTCGCCCGCATCATTGGCAACTTCGTCGACAAGGTGATCTTCAAGAATGAAGAGGGCCAAGGCATTGCCTACTACGTGGCGACCATCGTCGCCGAGCTGATCCTCGGCATCCTCGCCAGCATGATCGTCATGTGGTTCTCGCGCCGCCGCGAGTACCGTGCCGACGAAGCCGGTGCGCAACTGGCCGGTACCGCTGCGATGATCGGCGCCCTGCAGCGCCTGCGCGTGGAACAAGGCCTGCCGGTGCACATGCCCGACACCATGAAGGCCTTCGGCATCAATGGCGGCCTCAAGCACGGCCTGGCCGGCCTGCTGATGAGCCACCCGCCGCTGGAAGACCGCATCGAGGCCCTGCGCCGCCGCGGTTGATCAAACCGGGAAAGAAAAGGGCGACTTCGGTCGCCCTTTTTGCTGATCAGAACTTTACCTGGTACACCCTCTCTACCACGCTCCCGACACCTGCCTGGAGGAATTTCGGGCTCTCTTCGATGACCTCCCGCTCATCCAGAACCTGCACCTTGCCACCCGCATAGCCTTGGCGCACTTCGGCATCCGGCACCGAAAACGGTGGCCCGTCCAGCAGTTGCTGATCGTAGTCCATGGTCAGAAGCAGCCCATGGCACCCCTTCGGCAGCACTTGCGACAGATGCGCCATGTATCGCGTGCGCATCTGCGCTGGCAAGGCAATCACCGCTGCGCGGTCATACAGCCCCGTGCATTCGGCAACATCCTCTGCCCGCAAGGCAAAGAAATCACCACACCAGACCTCCACATCACCACTGCGCCAGACCTCGAACGCGCCCTGCTGCGACACCTGCGCCTGAAGCCTCTGCTCACGAAAAAAGTCCTCGACCGCCCGCCGCGACAGCTCTACCCCCAGCACCCGGTGCCCCTGCCCTGCCAGCCAGGCCATGTCCAGGCTTTTGCCGCATAAAGGCACCAGGACGCGCGCGCCCTCGGCCAGCGCCAGTCTGGACCAGTGCGCCAGCAAGAAAGGGTTTACGTCCGTGCGGTGAAAGCCGATCTGGTTATCGGCCCATCGCTTCTGCCAGAACGCTGGTTCCATGTTCACTCCCGATTTTTAGATGGATTGAGGGTAAAACTTGGTTTGGATTTCGATCTGTACTTGATCGAAGATGATTGCATCTTAACCCCTCAGGACCCCCGTCATGCTGCCCAGCCTGTTCATTTCCCACGGTTCCCCCATGCTCGCCTTGCAACCCGGCGCCAGCGGGCCGGCATTGGCCGCGCTGGCCAACGCTCTGCCACGGCCGAAGGCGATCGTGGTGGTGTCGGCACACTGGGAAAGCCGCGAGCTGCTGGTAACCAGCGGCGCGCGGCCCGAGACCTGGCACGACTTCTACGGCTTCCCGCCGGCGCTGTACGCGGTGCAATACCCGGCGCCGGGCGAGCCCGCCCTGGCCAGCCGGGTTGCCGAATCGTTGCAGGCCCAACTGGACCCGCAACGACCGTTCGATCACGGCGCCTGGGTGCCGCTGTCGTTGATGTACCCGGATGCGGGCATCCCGGTGATACAGGTTTCGTTGCCCAGCCAGATGGGACCGGGGTTGCAGATCAAGGTTGGCCAGGCGCTGGCCGGGTTGCGTGCCGAAGGCGTTTTGCTGGTGGGTTCCGGCAGCATCACCCACAACCTGGGTGAGCTGGACTGGCATGCCGGGCCGGATGTGATCGAGCCCTGGGCGCTGGAATTCCGGGACTGGGTGGTGGAGCGACTGAAGGCAGATGATAAGGCTGCGCTGCTGGATTACCGGAAACAGGCGCCGTTTGCTGCACGTAACCATCCCAGTGATGAGCATTTGCTGCCGCTGTTCTTTGCCCTGGGGGCTGGGGACAGGTTCGGGATCGTGCACCAGGGCTTCACCCTGGGCGCGCTGGGGATGGACATTTACCGGTTCGACTGAAGATCGCCGGGGGCGCTTTGCGCCCCTTTCCGACCGGTCCGACGCCCCGGCAAGGCCGCTCCTACAGGAGATCGCGTTCTTTTGTAGGAGCGGCCTTGTGTCGCGAAAGGGCTGCGCAGCGGCCCCAAAATGGCACAGGCAAAAAAATCCCCGACCTGGGCCGGGGATTTTTTCATTGCGTCAGGATCAATCTTCGCGGTAGCGGCGCAGCTTCAGCTGCTTGCCGGCAACACGAGTGTCCTTGAGCTTGGTCAGCAGACGTTCCAGGCCATCTTCCGGCAGCTCGATCAGGCTGAAGCTGTCGCGCACCTGGATGCGGCCAATGGCGTCACGGGCCAGGCCACCTTCGTTGAGGATCGCGCCCAGCAAGTTCTTGGCAGCGATACCATCACGGGCACCCAGGGCGGTACGGCAACGCACGCGGCCTTCGGCCAGCGGCATTGGCGCACGACGCTCGCGGTCACCACCACGGTCGCCACGATCACCACGGTCGCTGCGCTCACCACGCTCGGTACGCTCGCCACGCGGGGCAAAGCTTGGTACCAGCGGCTGCTCACGCTCTACCGCGGCCAGGTCCAGCGCCTGGCCATTGGTGGCCTTGCGCAGCAGGGCCGAAGCCAGGGCACGTGCGCTGCAGCCGAGGTCGGCAGTCAGGCGGTCGAACAGCTCGCCATGGGTGGCTTCTGCTTCGGCAACCAGCGGCGCCAGGCTGTTGGTCAGCTTCTTGATGCGGGCGTCCAGTACAGCCTGGGCGTTCGGCAGACGGGCTTCGGCAACCTTCTGCCCGGTCACGCGCTCGATCACCTGCAGCATGCGGCGCTCACGCGGGGTGACCAGCAGCAGCGCACGGCCATCACGACCGGCACGGCCGGTACGGCCGATACGGTGTACGTAGGATTCCGGGTCGTACGGCATGTCGACGTTGAACACGTGAGTGATGCGCGGTACGTCCAGACCACGGGCAGCGACGTCGGTGGCGACGACGATGTCCAGGCGGCCGTCCTTCAGCGAGTCGATTACGCGCTCACGCTGGTTCTGGGCGATGTCGCCGTTCAGCGCGGCAGCCTTGTAGCCCTTGGCTTCCAGCGCGGCGGCCAGGTCCAGGGTGGCTTGCTTGGTGCGCACGAAGGCGATCAGCGCGTCGAACTCTTCGACTTCCAGCAGACGCAGAACAGCCGGGATCTTCTGGTCAGCGTGGACCATCAGGTGGGCCTGCTCGATCGCGGTAACGGTCTGGGTCTTGCTCTGGATCTTGACGTGCTTGGGCTCGCGCAGGTGGCGTTCGGCGATCGAGCGGATCGACGACGGCAGCGTTGCGGAGAACAGTACGGTCTGGCGGCTGGCCGGGATGGCATCGAAGATCACTTCGAGGTCGTCCATGAAGCCCAGCTTGAGCATTTCGTCGGCTTCGTCCAGTACCAGGTACTGCACGGTCGACAGGACTTTCTCGTCACGACGCAGGTGGTCGCACAGACGGCCCGGAGTAGCAACGACGATTTGCGCACCGTTGCGAATGGCACGCAGCTGTGGGCCCATCGGGGCACCACCATAAACGGCCACCACGTTAACGCCCGGCATCTGCTTGGCGTAGGTTTCGAAAGCGGTGGCTACTTGCAGCGCCAACTCACGGGTTGGCGCCAGGATCAGGGCTTGCGGTTCGCGCTTGCTCACATCGATCTTGTTGAGGATCGGCAGGGCGAAGGCAGCGGTCTTGCCGGTGCCAGTCTGCGCCTGGCCGATCATGTCGTGACCGGCGAGGATGATCGGGATCGATTGTTGCTGAATGGCGGACGGCTCTTCGTAGCCGGTAGCCAGAACGGCAGCAACAATATTCGGATTAAGATCGAGAGCGGCGAAGCCGCCGGTTTCCTGGGTCATGGGTCTGCCTCTAAGTGCATCCGCAAAGACCCATGCTGCAAAGCTGCACATGCCTTGAAAGACCGGAACGGTCACCCAGGCAGCTTTGTCGGCGGGGATTTGCGAAAACGATTGAAAAAGAAAACTTTGGGAAGGTCCGCCTAGCGGACGTGCAGCCGAAGCTGGACTCGGAGGATTTGCACCACCTGATTTTGAGGTCCGCTAAAAGACCGGCGCGTACTATACCCGAAATAACAGTAAGGAGTGAGTAAATTTTTCTGGCCCAACGGCCAGTATCGGGCCATCAGGCTGCAGCAGCTGAATCGGTTTTCTGTAACACCGCGAAGCAGGCGACGCGGTCTCATGTAGCAGGCCGGATCTCGCGAATCAGCCCGTCCAGGCTATACCCCAAACGCGGCGCCAAGGCCTCGGCCCGCGCCCGCAGGCCGTCGATGTCCAGTTGCTGCTCCAGGTCCGCCGGCACCAGCAGGATCACATTGCCCTCCTTCACCGGCAGCTCCCAGTAATGCCGGTGGTACAACCCGCGCAACAGCGCCGCGCCCAACGGCTTGCCGTCGTCGTTGGCCCACTGGTTGATCACCAGCCAGCCACCCGGGTTGAGTTTCTTCTGGCAGTTCTCGAGGAACTTCCACGCCAGGTGCCCGACACCCGGCCCGTAGTCGGTATAAAGGTCGACGAACAGCAGGTCGGCTTGCTCTGCCGTGGGCAACAACTCCAGGGCGTCGCCAATGCGCACATACAGCCGCGGGTCATCGTCCAGCCCCATGTATTCCATGGCCAGGCGCGGCACGTCCGCACGCAGCTCGATGGCCTCGATGTCTTCCAGCGGCAGGAACTTCATGCAGGCCTGGGTCAGGGTGCCAGCGCCCAGGCCGAGAAACAGCGCACTTTCAGGCTGCTCATGGCACAGCGCGCCGACCAGCATGGCGCGGGTGTAGTCGTACTCCAGCCAACTGGGGTCGGCGGTGAACACACAGCTCTGCTCGATGGCATCGCCGAACTCGAGGAAGCGGTAATCCTCCACCTCGTACACGCTGATGACGCCAAAGGCATCCTCGACCCGGGCCAACAGCTTTTCTTCCCGCTCCGTCGCCATCTACCTGCCACCCGCCCGCGCAAAAACGCGCATTGTCCGTCAACGCCCCGGATGCAACAAGCTCGGCGCCGCTGTTACCATGGCAGGCAGCCTATAACAGACAAGACCGAGCCCGTGATGAACCGACCGTGGAGCCCCGACAGCTGGCGTGCCCTGCCGATCCAGCAGCAACCGACCTACCCCGACGCCGCGCACCTGCTCAAGGTCGAGCAGACCCTGGCCAGCTACCCGCCGCTGGTGTTCGCCGGCGAGGCGCGCGAGCTGCGCCGGCAGTTCGCCGAGGTCACCGAGGGCCGCGCCTTCCTGCTGCAGGGCGGCGACTGCGCCGAGAGCTTCGCCGAGTTCTCGGCGGCGAAGATCCGCGACACCTTCAAGGTGCTGCTGCAGATGGCCATCGTCATGACCTTCGCCGCAGGCTGCCCGGTGGTCAAGGTCGGGCGCATGGCGGGGCAGTTCGCCAAGCCGCGCTCCTCGGGCGACGAAACCATCGGCAACGTCACCCTGCCGGCCTACCGCGGTGATATCGTCAACGGCATCGGTTTCGACGAAAAAAGCCGCGTGCCAGACCCGGATCGCCTGCTGCAGGCCTACCACCAGGCCACTGCCAGCCTCAACCTGCTGCGCGCCTTCGCCCAAGGCGGTTTTGCCGACCTGCACCAGGTGCACAAGTGGAACCTCGACTTCATCGCCAACTCGGCGCTGGCCGACAAGTACCACCAGCTGGCCAACCGCATCGACGAAACCCTCGCCTTCATGCGCGCCTGCGGTTTGGACAGCGCGCCACAACTGCGCGAAACCAGCTTCTTCACGGCCCACGAAGCGCTGCTGCTCAACTATGAAGAAGCCTTCGTGCGCCAGGACAGCCTGACCGGCGACTACTACGACTGCTCGGCGCACATGCTGTGGATCGGTGACCGCACCCGCCAGCTCGACGGCGCCCATGTCGAATTCCTGCGCGGCGTGCACAACCCGATCGGGGTCAAGGTCGGCCCGAGCATGAACCCCGAAGAGCTGATCCGCCTGATCGACACGCTTAACCCGGCCAACGACCCCGGCCGCCTCAACCTGATCGTGCGCATGGGCGCCGGCAAGGTCGGCGCGCACCTGCCTGGGCTGATCCGCACCGTCGAGCGCGAGGGGCGCAAGGTGCTGTGGAGCTCCGACCCTATGCACGGCAACACCATCAAGGCCAGCAGCGGCTACAAGACCCGCGACTTTGCGCAGATCCTCGACGAGGTAAAGCAGTTCTTCCAGGTGCACCAGTCCGAGGGCAGCCATGCGGGCGGTATCCATATCGAGATGACTGGGCAAAACGTCACCGAGTGTATCGGCGGCGCCCGGCCGATCACCGAGGATGCCCTGTCCGACCGCTACCACACCCACTGCGACCCACGGATGAACGCCGATCAGTCGCTGGAACTCGCCTTCCTGATCGCCGAAACCCTCAAGCAGGTGCGGCGCTGAGCAGGGCCTGACGCAACTGGCTGCCCTCTGCCCGAGGGCAGTTCAGTTGCACCCGTTCCAGGCCCAACCACTGGGCCATGCGCAGCAGATTCCCCGCCAAGGCCTGATAGCCCTCCTCGTCCAACGGTATCGATTCCGCGTGCACGGCATGCACCGCCAGTTGCCCCTGGGCGCGCTCGGCGCGCAGGTCCAGGCGCGCGGCGATACGTTCGCGGTGCAGGAATGGCAACACGTAGTAGCCGTATACCCGCTTGTGCGCCGGGGTGTAGATTTCCAGTCGGTAGTGAAAATCGAATAGCCGCTCGGTGCGGTTGCGCTCCCAGACCAGCGAATCGAACGGCGACAACAGCGCGCTGGCCTCGATGCGCCGGGGGATGCGCGGGGAGCCGGCGCAGTAGGCCGGCTGTTTCCAACCCTGTACCTCGACTGGCTGCAAGCGGCCATCGCCGACCAGCTCGTGCAGCGCCGCCCTGCCCTGGCCGGGCTCCAGGCGGAAGTAGTCACGCAGGTCGCGCTCGGTGGCCACGCCCAGGGCCGTGGCGGCGTGCAGCATCAGGCCTTGATGGGCTACGGCTTCGCTCGGCAGCGCTTGGTCAAGAATGGCCTTGGGCAGGACCCTTTCCGGCACATCGTAGAGCCGCTCGAAGCCGCGCCGCCCCGCCACCGTCACTTCACCGGCGGCGAACAGCCATTCCAGCGCGTGCTTTTCTTCGCTCCAGTCCCACCACGGGCCGGCCCGCTCCTGGCGGGTGGACAAGCTGCCCGCGCCCAGTGCGCCCTGTTCGCGCACGGCGGCCAGCACGCGGGCGATCACATCCTGGCGTTCGCGGCCGAACTGCGCCAGCTGGCGGTAGATGCCGCGGCCATCAGCGGCATGGGCCATGCGCCAGCGCAACAGCGGGTAGAGGTTCAGGGGCAACAACGAGGCTTCGTGGCCCCAGTATTCGAACAGCTGACGCTGACGGCCACGGCCCCAGGCGAGTTGGTCGAGCATTTCCGGCGGGTAGCCGCCGAGGCGGGAGAACAGCGGCAGGTAATGGGAGCGGACCACGGCGTTGACCGAGTCGATCTGCACCACTCCCAAGCGTTGCAGCATGCGTTTCAGTGCGGACAGGGTCGGTGGGGCGTCAGGCTGTTTGCCGAATCCTTGGGCTGACAGGGCCAGACGGCGGGCCTGGCTGATAGACAACTTGAGCGGCAAGCCTGATCTCCTTTTATTGTCTGTTCCGGCCTCTTTTTGGGGTTGTCCCCTAAAAAGACCCCCCCCGTTTCTCCCCTTTCCCTTC
>NZ_JBKGGW010000072.1:0-8307 GCF_052041945.1 Pseudomonas sp. SMN11
CCCCCCCCCCCCTCCCCCCCCCCCCCCCCCCCCCCCCCCCCCCCCCCCCCCCCCCCCCCCCCCGGCACAGGTGTATTACCGCTGCATGCCCCACCGCCGAACGGTCAACCGCTCCAGGGTATTGAACACCAGCCCCTCGACCAGCAAGCCGATCAGGATCACCACCGCCAGCCCGGCAAACACTTTGTCGGTATACAGCTCGTTGCGGTTCTGGAAGATATACCAGCCCAGCCCGCCCTTGCCGCTGCTGGCGCCGAACACCAGTTCGGCAGCGATCAGCGTGCGCCAGGCGAACGCCCAGCCGATCTTCAGCCCCGAGAGAATCGAGGGCAACGCCGCCGGCACCAGGATGTGCAGGACCAGGCGCAGCCCCTTCAGGCCGTAATTGCGCCCGGCCATGCGCAAGGTTTCCGACACCCCGAGAAATCCCGCATAGGTATTCAGTGCCAGCGCCCACAGCACCGAATGCACCAGCACGAAGATCAGGCTGTTGTCACCCAGCCCGAACCACAGCAGCGCCAGGGGCAGCAGGGCAATCGCCGGCAACGGGTTGAACATCGAGGTCAGCGTGCCCAGCAGATCACGACCGAGCTGGGTCGACACCGCCAGGCTGGTCAGGCCGAAGGCCAGCACGATGCCCAGCAGGTAACCCTTGAGCAGAATCACCAGCGACACGCCGACCTTGGCCGGCAGCTCACCACTGAGCAGGCCGTCGCACAAGGCGGCGGCGGTCTGCAGGAAGGTTGGCAGCAGCAGGTCGTTACCCTGGTAGCGGGCGATTGCTTCCCACAAGGCGGCGATCACCACCAGGATCACGGCCTTGCGCAGCCAGCCGTGCTGCCACAGGCGCTGGACCAAGGGTAGGTTGCGTTCCACAGGCACACTGAGCAAAGGCTCCAGCTGCACCTCGTATTCCTGGCGCACAGGTGTAGGGGTCATGGCTGAAGCTCCTGTCAGTAAGCGATGCGAATGTCGTTGAAGCCCAGGTTGTCAGCCGGATCAGGCGCTTCGGCCTCGTCGAACAGCAACCGGTGGATGCGCCGCGCACTGGCCTGGAAGTCCGCGCCACCCATGCTGCCAAGGTCGTACTGGTGGCTGTGCACCTCCGCCCGAACCCGGCCCGGATGGGGCGACAGCAGAAGGATGCGGTTGCCGACCACCAGCGCCTCCTCGATGGAGTGGGTGACGAACAACAAGGTAAAGCGCACTTCCTCCCACAGCAGCAGCAGTTCTTCTTGCATCTTGCGCCGGGTCAGCGCATCCAGAGCGGCGAACGGCTCATCCATCAGCAGGATCTTCGGCTGGGTGGCCAGCGCCCGGGCAATCGCCACGCGTGCCTTCATCCCGCCCGACAGCATGTGCGGGTAGACATCGGCAAAGGCTGCCAGACCGACCTTGTCCAGGTAATGCAAGGCCCGTTCCTCGGCCTCGGAATGCTTGAGCTGGCCAGACACCACCAGCGGGAACAGGACGTTCTCTTTCACCGTTTTCCACGGCGGCAGCTGGTCGAACTCCTGGAACACCACGATGCGGTCAGGGCCGGGGCCGTTTACCGGTTTTCCCTGCAACAGAATCTGCCCTTCCCGGGGGTCGATGAAGCCCGCCACGGCCTTGAGCAAGGTGGACTTGCCGCAGCCCGACGGACCAAGCAGCACAAAGCGGTCGGCACGGTCGACTTCGAAGCTGACCTGATGGGTTGCCCGCACCACGTGCTGCGCGGTGCGGTATTCAAGGCTCAGGTTGTCCACCTGGAGCAACGGCGATGTAGCGACACGGCTCAGGTTGCTGGCCGTGTGGCCTGGCAAAGGGGCGGTCATGGGCGGTCAGCTCCCCTGCAGCGGGCGTTCATCCTGGAAGAAGTAGTCCTTCCAGGATTCCGGCTTGTGCTTGATGGCGCCAACCCGATAGAGGAACTCGGCCAGCTTGTAGGTGTTCTTCGGCGTGACAGTAAATTCGTACTGTGGGTTGTCGATCAGCTTGATCAGCGCGTCGCGGTCGATCTTGGCCTTGGTCACGCGGATGTAGGTATCCGCTGCAGCGGCCTTGTCCTTCTGGGCGAAGTCCGCCGCCTCGGCGAGGGCATCGACGAAGGCCTTGTAGGTCTTGGGGTTGTCCTTGCGGAATTTCTCGGTAGCGAACAGCACGGTCGGCGAGTTGGGGCCGAGCAGGTCATAGCTGTTGAGCACCACGTGCACGTCCTTGTTGGCCAGCGCCTGGTCCTGGAACGGTGGGTTGGAGAAGTGCCCGTTCAGTTCGGTGCCGCCGGCCAGCAATGCGGCGGTGGCATCCGGGTGCGGCACGGCAAGGGTGTACTTGTCGAGGCGGTTGTATTCCTTGTCACCCCACTGCTGAGCAGCGGCGTACTGCAGGAAACGCGACTGCACCGAAACCCCCACGGCCGGCACCGCAATGCGGTCCTTGTCGGAAATGTCGGCGATGGTCTTCACGTTCGGGTTGCTGCTGACCAGGTAGTACGGGAAGTTACCCAGCGAGGCCACGGCCTTGACGTTCTGCCGGTCCTTGGTGCGGTCCCACACGGTCAGCAGCGGGCCGACCCCGGCACCGGCGATGTCCACCGAGCCGGACAGCAACGCGTCGTTGATCGCCGAGCCGCCGGACAGCTGCGCCCAGTCGACTTCGATGTCGATACCCTGCTCTTTGCCGTGCTTCTCGATCAGTTGCTGGTCGCGTACCACGTTGAGCAGCAGGTAGACGATGCCAAACTGCTCGGCGATGCGGATCTTGCCTTCGGCGTGCGCCACGGCGGGGGCCGCCAGGCTGCCGACAACCAGGCTGAGGCCCAGGCCGATGCTTGCCGCCAGGCGGCTGATGGGTTTGCGCATGATGAATTCCTCAGTCGTCAGAACGGGGCATCGCCCTGGATGGTGGTGCGGAACAGTTTGCGGCGCAGGTGCGCCGGGCAACCGGTAGCCAGGTGGATCAGCGAACGGTTGTCCCAGAACACCAGGTCGTGGGGCTGCCACTGATGGCGGTAGATGTTCTGCTCAAGCACGCTCAGCGCGTACAGCTGCTGCAGCACGTCGCGGCTTTCATCGTCAGGCAAGCCGACGATACGGGTGGTGAAGCCTTCGCTGACGAACAGCGCCTTGCGGCCGTTCTCCGGGTGGGTGCGTACCACCGGGTGGATGACTTCCTTGACCTGCGCGAGCTGCTCGGCGGTCAAGGTCGGGCGCCAGTTGCCTTCAAATTTGGTTTCAGCGTAACGGGCGGTGTAGGAGTGCGCGGCACGTCGGCCCTCGACCACCTTGCGCAGAGCCTCTGGCACGGCGTCCCAGGCTTTGTGCATGTCGGCGAACAGGGTGTCGCCACCTTCGCTGGGCAGCTCCTGCGCGTGCAGCATGGAGCCGAGGCTTGGCAGCTCCTTGTACGACAGGTCCGAGTGCCAGAACTTGCCGGCATCGCCCAGGCCGATGTTCTGGCCATGTTCGACGATGTTGGAGACGATCAGGATTTCCGGGTGGCCTGTGAGCAGGAACTGCTTGAGCACATGGATCTGCAACTCACCGAAGCGGCGGCTGAAGGCGATCTGTTGTTCCGGGCTGATGCGCTGGTCACGGAACACCAGCACATGGTGGTCGAGGTGGGCGCGATGAATTCGGGTGAAATCCTCGGCGGTAACCGGCTTGGCCAGGTCCAGGCCAATGACCTCGGCACCGACGGCACCGGAGAACGGATGGATTTCAAAGGATTGCGGCTGGGCGCTGTCGTTGGACGACAAGGCGTTCGAGGCGGCTGGCATGTGTCACTCCCACGCAGTGCGCGACGTCAATGGCGCGCAACGATCAGAAACGCACGGGGATTACCCGTGTGGGTTCAAGTCGTGCGGCGCATCGATTGGTCGACGGGTACGCAGTGGGAGCAACTATAAAGGCATAAGAAAAATAATTTAAATACCTTTAATGCATAACCATATGAGCACGTCCCGCTCAGATAAGGCCATGTTCCGCCCCATCTTCGATAAGGTTGCTCAAGCCCCCCAGCGCCTTGCGCGCGGTTGAGCGGTTGAGCAGTTTCGCCTGGGCACCGGCTGGCAGGTCAGTGATGCTGAGCACGCCTTTGGTGGTGAGCACGTCGATCAGGTCTTCCAGCACGCGAATCATGTCCAGGTCGCTCTGCTTGAGCTGGCGCAAACTGTTTTCCACAACATCATCAGCGAACCAATGCTGAACCTCGGCGTGGTCGGCGGTAAGGACTTCCGTGTGCCCGGGAAATGGGTTGGGCTCGACACGTTGCAGACGGCCTTCGGGGTCGCGTTGTACGTAGATCAGGGCGTTGTCCAACGTCACGAGGGTACCTTTCGGATGGTTGCGCAATGAAATGGCAGGCGAGTATGCGCCTCCCCGCCGGTCGCAGGGAAGCGTAGCACTCGGACCGAAGCGTCCCGACAGCGGCAGCTGCTACCTGCCACTGTCGGGGTGAGCATCAACTGTTGTGGTTGTCGATCTTGATCAACGGGTCGGCACCGCCCACCAGCGAGTTGATCGTGGCGCTCGACCAGTTCACGCCCTGCATGGTGATGGTGGTGTCGACATGGTTTGCACCATCGGTCGCATTCAGCTCACCTTTGCTGCTCACCTGCAGAACGGTCTCGCCATTGACGGTGGAGACCTTCAGGTAATCGGTGATGTTGCTGCCCTTTTCGCCCTGCAGCAGGTCGCTCAAGTCAAGACGATCACCTTCGGACGCCTTGAAGTCGGTGATGACATCGTTGCCGGTATGCCCCGCCTTCCAGACGAACAGATCAGCGCCGCTGCCGCCGGTGAGGGTGTCGTTGCCCTTGCCGCCGATCAGAGTGTCGTTACCGGCACCGCCGAAGATGATGTCGTTGCCGTCCGTGCCCAGCAGAGTGTCGTTGCCGCTGGTCCAGGCAGGGGTGGTTGCCCCAGTAGCGCCTGGGCCGGACGCAGTAAGCGTCACGTACAGGTGCGCGGTATCGGTGTCGCCGTCCGGCTGGGTCAGCTTGTACTCGAACGAATCCACGTGGCCGGCGTTGTCCTTGCTCGCGGTCGGCTGATAGCTGTACGAGCCGTCCTTGTTGATGGTCAGGTCGCCATACAGGCCGGTGACCTTCATGCCGGCAGTGACATCCACCCAGCTGCCATTAACCTTGACCGACAGGGTCGAGGTCTCACCATTGGCGCCCCAGGTGTCATTGGTGGCGACCGAACCGGTTACAGCGTTGGCCGTCCACACGATCGAAGTCGTCTCCGGCACGTTGGCCTGGAAGTTATCGACGGTGATCGAGGCGTTGCCGTTATTCCAGTAGGTGTCATCGTGCACGCTCAACAGGATGCGGTACATCGCCCCAGCCGTCAGCGACTGCGTTTCGGCGTAGGACGTGTTGCTGGTGATGTCCCCACTCTGCGCCAGCGTCCAGGTAGCTCCATTGTCCAGGCTCTTGTAAAGGCTCCAGCCAGCGGTGTCCTGGCCGAAGAAGTTGCTCAAGGTGTTGTTGGTGACCGTGAACGACAGGGTCTCACCACCGACGGCGGTGTAAGTTGGCGTTACCGCCTGAGCATCACCGTCGCCGTAGCCGTTGTTGTCAGTCAGTTTCAGGGCGCTGCTGCTACGGGCCGCATCGAGCGTGCTGCCGCTGAGCGAGCTAGATGACCAGTTGTTCAGGTTCGAGCCGAGTTTCTCCGACAGGTTCGAGTCCCGATCGTAGACATTGGTGAACTTCCAGGCGTTGCTCTCATTGTTCGAGAAAGTTGCCAATGTGGTGGTGTAAGCCGCCGTGGTCACTTTCGACGAAGTCAGGTTGGCCGTGATGTCGTCGTTGGCAGCAATCGCATCGCTGCGGTCCTTGACGGTCAGCGTCAAGGTAGACGAGGCCGTCGAACCATTGGCATCACGAATAGTAAACTTCAGCTCAGCCGACAGATCGTTGGCAACGTCCTGGTTGTCTTTACCCGAGAACGTGTAGCTGCCGTCACCCTTGATGATTACTTTGCCTACAGTGCCCAAGTCGATGGTCTTGCTGTCGGTGGCGTTGGTGAAGGTGTAAGTCACGCCGCCGTACTGTACCGAAGCCAGTTTCCAGCCGTTGGCCGCCCAGCCGGCTGTGCCGCCGGTAGCATTGGCGGTGACATCGCCAGACACGGCGCTGCCGCCGATGCTGCCGACCAGCGCCTGGGTCAGCGCACTCAGCGAGGTATCCACCACCAGCACGTGATCATCGGCCGCGCCGCTGGTGATCGAGTTAGTGGTTTCACCCGGCTTCCAGCCGATAGGTTCCAGGTAGTTCTTATCCTGGTTGCTCAGCCCACCGAAACCGACAGCGTAGGAATCGTTGAAGCCTTTGTTGTTCAGGAAGTTGATCCAGGTGCTTTCGTTGGCCGAGGCGTCGTTCGGCGCGCCGTCGGACATGAAGATACTCACCAGCTTGCTGCCGCCTGCAGGAGGGTTGGTGTAGTTGTTGGTGACCGCGTTCAGCGCCGAGGCGTAGTTGGTCGTACCGCCAGCGTTGAGGTTGTCGATGGCCTTGAGCGCATCGTCCAGGTTGGTGTACCAGCCACCGTCCTTGCCAGAACTGTGGAAGGTGGCGCTGCTGGCGAACGACACGATGAACACCGAGTGCACGGTGCCCGACTGGAACAGGTTCTTGACCGCGTCCTTGAGCATTTCCAGGCGGCTGTTGTAAGGGCCTGCGCCATCCGGGTCGCTACCCCCCGCAACGCCGCGTGGCCCCATGCTGCCCGAACGATCGAGCACCAGCACCACGTCGGCGCCGCCGGCAGTACCACTCTCGACGATAGAGGCCGTGGAGTTGGCGATCACCTGCGGGCCTTTATCGTTGTCGAAAATCGTCCCGGTGGCGGTGTTCTGGCTGCCAACAGCCAGGTTCTCGTAGAAGTTGTTGTTGTCGACCACCTGCTTGATAGTGGCCGTCAGCGTTTCATCACCCTCGATCTTGGTGTCGTCGTAGGTCTTCACATCGAACGAGTAGCTGCTGTTGCCACCGGTGATGGTGACACTTTTCGGCAGCGTACCGACAACGTCGGAGGCGTCCGCAGTGCCGCTCCACTCCAGGTTCACCGTCACCGATTTGCCGGTTGGAACGGTGATGGCCTTGCCCGTGGCGTCGACCAGGTCGACCTTGTAGGTGAAGGTGCCACCTTCGGTGACCGAGCCGTTGACGATGCTGATCTTGGCGTAAACGGTGTCGATCGTGTCAGCGATGTTCGCGGTCGCGGTGGCACCGGTGTAATCGACTTTCTCGTAGTTGCCGCCCGTGACATTGGTCACGGTCGCGGTGAGGGTGCTTGCGTCTTTGAATACGTCTTCGGAGTTCGGGTTGGTGACAGACAGCACACCTTTGCCCGCAGCATCCACAGTGACCTGATACAGCGAACCGGCAACGTTCACTGTGAGGATGGTCGCGCCGCTGCCCTTCGGTACATTGCTCAGTTCAAAGTGGAATGTGACAGTACTGTCAGCCTCGGTGGCCGCGTCAGCGGTTACCTTGACTGTGGTGCTGTTGATCGTATCGGCGACGATAGCTGTGGCTTGAGCGCCATTGACATCGCCTTTTTCGAAGTTACCACCATTGATCGAGGTCACCGTGGCCGTTACGGTGCTGACGTCCTTGTAGACGTCCTCCACGTTGGTGTTCACCACGTCCAACGTGCCATAACCGCTGGCGTTCAGCGCGACCGTGTAGATCGTCCCCTCGACATTGACGGTGAGGCTCGCTGGGTAACCACTCTGTGGGGCGTGACTGAGCTGGAACTCGAAGTTGACGAAAGGGTCGCCTTCTACTGCGTTGTTGGCGGTAACAGCCACGGTGACAGGCGTTTCAGTATCGGCGATGTTCGCAGTGGCGGTAGCTCCCGTTTCAATCTTCTCGAAGTTACCGCCAGTGCCGCCGATTACTTTCGCTGTCAGGGTGCTGGCATCGTTGTAGTAGTCCTCGCCGTTCGGATTCGCCACGGCCAGGGTTCCCTTGCCATTGGCATCGATGCTGACCGTATAGGTAACGGTGCCGACCAGTACTGCCAGGCTGGTTGGGTAGCCGTCCTGCGGCTTGTGGCTCAGTTGGAAGTCGAAGTTCACCTTAGCGTCGGCTTCTGTCGCGTCATGCGCGGTGACCGTCACCGTGACTGGGGTTTCGGTGTCTGTGATGGCTACGGTTGCAGTCGCGCCAGTGACGCTGGTCGCCTCGAAGTTGCCACCATTGATCGCGGTGACCGTCGCGGTTACAGCGCTTCCATCGACATAGACATCTTCACCGTTGGTGTTTTCCAGAACCAAGGTGCCCTTGCCAGTCGAATCGATTTCGACGGTGTG
>NZ_JBKGGW010000073.1:0-8199 GCF_052041945.1 Pseudomonas sp. SMN11
GCAGGCCGTTACCGGCCCGCACACAAAAAATCTGACAGTCCCGGGGCCGCTGCGCGCCCCTTTCGCGACACAAGGCCGCTCCTACAAAAAGCTTATCGCCTAATGGAAATTCGCAAGCTCCGCCACAGGGCTGCGGTCATCAACACACTGACCACCGCCCACCCCCAAGCCTGCTGATTCTCCAACCCTTCCCGATACAACTGCGGCAACACCCCGGCCCCGACGATAAAGGTCAGCAACGCCACCTCCGCCCGCCGAGCCGCTACCGGCTTCAGCAGGTACACCAGTGCCGGCAATGCCAGCGCCACGCTCGGGAAGCTGCGGTAGCGTGGGTCGAACACCATCGCCAGCATGCTCACTGCCGCCGCAAATCCGGCAGCCAGCAACCACCAGCCTGCACGCGCTTGCAACCAGCCGAACAGCCGCTCGCGCCAGCCGTTACGACGGACCAAGGCAAGGGCCGCATGCATCAGCACCAGCAGGTTCAACCCGGCCAGCACCACCGCCCACACCCATTCCCCGGCAAACCGCGCATGGGTGCGCATCAACTCGCCCCACAACCCCAGGCAGCCTGCGCCAAATGCTGCCAACAGCGGCAGCAGCAGGGCCGCCAGCGGTGTCGCCGGGCGCCCGGCCATCAGCAGCGTCACCGCCATCAACAGGACGCTCGCCAGCAACCACTGCGGCCAGTACTGCAGGTTGCTGACCGGTCCTTCGAGCACGCCCTTGTCCTGTCGGTCGGCATCGTACAACCCCCAATAACCCCCCACAGCGCCCTCGCTGGCACGCTTCCAGGGTTGGTCGAACGCTTCGATGAGGTTGTAGTGCCAGCCATTGGCCTCGGCCATGCTGACGAAGCCACGAATGAAGCGCGCCTCGTTGGCCCGGCTGGGCACGGCGGTCTCGCGCTGTCGGCCTTCGCTAGGCCAGCCGGTTTCGCCGATGAAGATGTCCTTGGGCGCGAAACGCTTGCCGAACACCTGGCGCACGTCGGCGACATGGGCCAGGGCATCGTCGATGCCGCGTGGGTCATCTTCCCAGTAGGGCAGCAGGTGGATGGTCAGGAAGTCCACCGCTGGCGCCACCTGGGGGTGTTGCAACCAGAACTCCCAGACATCGGCATAGGTTACCGGCACCTTCACCTGGCTCTTCACCTTGTTGATCAGCGCGGCCAGCTGCTCGCCGGTCACCTCCTTGCGCAACAGCGCCTCGTTGCCAACGATCACCGCGCTGACCACGTCCGGGTTGGCATTGGCGGCGGCGATCAGCGCGTCCACCTCCTTGCCGGTGTCGACCGGGTTGGCGTTGACCCAGGCCCCGAGCATCACTTTCAGCCCATGCTTGCGCGCCAGCGCCGGGATTGCCTCAAGGCCGGTCATCGAATAGGTGCGGATGCACTGGAATCGCTCGGCCAGCAACGCCAGGTCGGCGTCCATGCGCGCCGGGCGCAGGCGGAAAGGTTGGTCGAAGGGCGACTGGTCCTTGTCGAACGGTGTGTACGACGCACACTGCAGTTTATGCGTGGGGCTGGCGGCGTCGGGCAGCAGGACCGGCTTGCCCAGCCCGTACCAGAGCGCTCCCAGCCCGAGCAGGGCCAGCAGGCAGGCGAGCAGGTACAACGGCAGCAGCAGGCGGGAAGCATCAGGCATCGGGCGGTCCATCGTCAGGCGCAAAATGGTAGATAGTAGCCCGGCGCCAAACCTTTGGCATGCAAGGATCGCGCAGGGCGGCGTAAGTCGATGCCGCTAATGGCACAGTGCTGTCGCATATGGGGCGGGTACAGGTCGCAGTGGGAGCAGGTCGACCTGTGTTGCAGGAAGATGATGCAATCTCCAAGACCTGACGAGGGGATGCTTTGATGGCAACTTTTACAAGAATGCGCCGTTTCCTGGGGCTGGGCACCGCCCTGGTATTGGCCATGGGCGCTGCACAGGCCATGGCCAAGGAAGTCAGCATTGGTTACGTGGATGGTTGGGCCGACAGTGTGGCGACCACCAACGTGGCCGCCGAAGTGATCAAGCAGAAGCTTGGCTATGACGTGAAGCTGCAGGCAGTGGCAACCGGCATCATGTGGCAGGGCGTGGCCACCGGCAAGCTCGACGCCATGCTGTCGGCCTGGCTGCCGGTGACCCATGGTGAATACTGGGCCAAGAACAAGGACAACGTGGTCGACTACGGCCCGAATTTCAAGGATGCCAAGATCGGCCTGATCGTCCCCGAGTACGTCAAGGCCGTGAGCATTGCCGACCTCAAGACCGATAGCAGCTTCAAGCAGAAAATCGTCGGTATCGATGCCGGCTCCGGGGTGATGCTCAAGACCGACCAGGCGATCAAGGACTATGACCTGACTGGTTACAAGCTGCAGGCCAGTTCCGGTGCGGCGATGACCGCCGAACTGGGCCGCGCGTACGCCAAGCAGCAGTCGATTGCCGTGACCGGCTGGGTGCCGCACTGGATGTTCGCCAAGTGGAAGCTGAAGTTCCTCGAAGACCCGAAAGGCGTGTATGGCGCGGCGGAGACCGTGAACAGCATCGGCAGCAAGGAACTGGGCAGCAAGGCGCCGGAAGTGGCGGAGTTCCTGAAGAAGTTCCAGTGGCAGTCCAAGGACGAGATCGGCGAGGTGATGCTGGCAATCCAGGAAGGCGCCAAGCCTGAGGCGGCGGCCAAGGACTGGGTGGCCAAGCACCCGGACCGCGTGAAGGAGTGGACTGGCAAGTGATCACCCGGTAGGGCCAGTTTTGCTTCTTCGCGGGCTTGCCCGTTCCCACAGGTATATCACTGCCCTCAGGCCGTGTGATGTCCCTGTGGGAGCGGGTATGCCCGCGAATGGGCATCAAGGTTTGTTACGCAATCGGTAAAACACCGTTGCATCTAAGACTAAGGTCGTCTGGTTGCCGTCCAACAGCTGCATAAAGTAAGGGTGTGGGTTCCACCCCCAACCTGTGCTGCTAGGACAAAAACAAAATGAACGACAGCATTTACCTCTCGATACAAAACAGCCCGCGCTTCAAGGAGCTGGTCAGCAAACGTGAACGATTCGCCTGGATTCTGTCGGCGATCATGCTCGGCCTCTACTGCGCCTTCATCCTCCTGATTGCCTACGGTCCTCAGATTCTGGGCACCAAGCTCAGCCCGGACTCGTCGATTACCTGGGGCATTCCCCTGGGCGTCGGCCTGATCGTTTCGGCATTCGTCCTGACCGCCATCTACGTGCGCCGCGCCAACGGCGAGTTCGATGAGCTGAACAAGGCCATCCTGAAGGAGGCGCAACAATGATTCGCCACGCCAAAGCCCTGGCCGTCCTGGCCTGCGGAGCCTTCGCACCCGCCGTGTGGGCCGCCGATGCCCTGACCGGCGAGGTGCAGAAACAACCGCTGAACGTTCCGGCGATCGCCATGTTCGTGGCCTTCGTCGCCTTCACCCTCGGCATCACCTACTGGGCCTCCAAGCGCAACAAGTCGGCGGCGGACTATTACGCCGCCGGCGGCAAGATCACTGGCTTCCAGAACGGCCTGGCGATTGCCGGCGACTACATGTCGGCGGCCTCGTTCCTGGGTATTTCCGCCTTGGTGTTCACCTCTGGCTACGACGGCCTGATCTATTCGATCGGCTTCTTGGTCGGCTGGCCGATCATCCTCTTCCTGATTGCCGAACGCCTGCGCAACCTCGGCAAGTACACCTTCGCCGACGTCGCCTCGTACCGCCTCGGGCAGAAGGAAATCCGCACCCTGTCAGCCTCCGGTTCGCTGGTGGTGGTGGCGTTCTACCTGATCGCGCAGATGGTCGGCGCGGGCAAGCTGATCGAGCTGCTGTTCGGCCTCGACTACCACGTCGCGGTGATCCTGGTGGGTATCTTGATGTGCCTTTACGTGCTGTTCGGCGGCATGCTGGCCACCACCTGGGTACAGATCATCAAGGCCGTGCTGCTGCTGTCTGGTGCCAGCTTCATGGCGCTGATGGTGATGAAGCACGTCGGCTTCGACTTCAACACGCTGTTCTCCGAAGCGATCAAGGTGCATGCCAAGGGCGAGGCGATCATGAGCCCGGGCGGCCTGGTAAAAGACCCGATCTCGGCATTCTCGCTGGGCCTGGCGCTGATGTTCGGCACCGCCGGCCTGCCGCACATCCTCATGCGCTTCTTCACCGTCAGTGACGCCAAGGAAGCGCGCAAGAGCGTGCTGTACGCCACCGGCTTCATCGGCTACTTCTACATCCTGACCTTCATCATTGGCTTCGGCGCAATCCTGCTGGTCAGCACCAACCCGGACTTCAAGGACGCCGCTGGCGCCCTGATCGGCGGCAACAACATGGCGGCGGTGCACCTGGCCGATGCCGTGGGTGGCAGCGTGTTCCTCGGCTTCATCTCGGCGGTGGCCTTCGCCACCATCCTGGCGGTGGTCGCCGGCCTGACCCTGGCAGGTGCCTCGGCGGTCTCCCACGACCTGTACGCCAGCGTCTGGCGCAAGGGCAAGGCCAACGACAAGGATGAAATCCGCGTGTCGAAGATCACCACCGTCGCCCTTGGCGTGCTGGCGATCGGCCTGGGCATCCTGTTCGAGAAGCAGAACATCGCCTTCATGGTCGGCCTGGCGTTCTCCATTGCCGCCAGCTGCAACTTCCCGGTACTGCTGCTTTCGATGTACTGGAAGAAGCTGACCACCCGCGGCGCCATGATCGGCGGCTGGCTGGGCCTGGTGAGTGCGGTGACGCTGATGATCCTCGGCCCGACCATCTGGGTGCAGATCCTCGGTCACGAAAAAGCCATCTACCCGTACGAATACCCGGCGCTGTTCTCGATGGCCATCGCCTTCGTCAGCATCTGGTTCTTCTCGGTCACCGACAAGTCCAAGGCGGCCGACGACGAGCGTGCGCTGTTCTACCCGCAGTTCGTCCGTTCGCAGACTGGCCTGGGGGCTTCCGGCGCGGTTTCGCACTGATACCCTTCGGCAATAGAAAAACCGCGCCTTGGCGCGGTTTTTCGTTTTCTGCGGCTAGATCATGCCTAGCAGCAATAGCACCAGCAGAATCACCAGCACCACGCCGATGATGCCGGACGGGCCATAGCCCCAGCTGCGCGAGTGCGGGAAGACCGGTAAGCCACCAATCAGCAAAAGGATCAGGATGATGATGAGAATCGTGGTCATGACGGAGTCCTTGCGTGGTTGAGGGTCAAGGGCCTCGGACTGCTGGCCTCTTGTTAATTCGGACCGGTGCCGCTTGCGAAAGATTCCATTTGTGTACCGACCACCCGGTCATGTCCGCCCATTCACTACCCTGATGAACCCTGCCTCTGGCCAAGGCCTTGATTAGACTCGTTGCACAACCTGTCAGAACAAGGCGTGCCACCATGCAAAACCGCATCATGATCACTGGCGCCGGCTCCGGCCTCGGCCGCGAGATCGCCCTGCGCTGGGCGCGCGAGGGCTGGCGCCTGGCGCTGGCCGATGTCAACGAAGCGGGTCTGCGCGACACCTTGGCGCTGGTGCGGGCCGCAGGCGGCGAGGGCTTCGTCCAGCGCTGCGACGTGCGTGACTATAGTCAGCTCACCGCCCTGGCCCAAGCCTGCGAGGAAAAATTCGGCGGCATCGACGTGATCGTCAACAACGCCGGCGTTGCCTCGGGAGGCTTCTTCGCCGAACTATCGCTGGAAGACTGGGACTGGCAGATCGCGGTGAACCTGATGGGGGTGGTCAAGGGTTGCAAGGCGTTCCTGCCGCAGCTCGAGCGCAGCAAGGGGCGCATCATCAATGTCGCCTCCATGGCAGCGCTGATGCAGGGCCCGGGGATGAGCAACTACAACGTGGCCAAGGCCGGTGTGCTGGCGCTGTCGGAAAGCCTGCTGGTGGAACTGCGTCAGCTTGAAGTGGCGGTGCACTGTGTGTGCCCGTCGTTCTTCCAGACCAACCTGCTCGAGTCCTTCCGCGGGCCGAACCCGGCGATGAAGGCCCAGGTCGGCAAGTTGCTGGAAGGCTCGCCGATCAGCGCGGCGGATATCGCCGCCTACATCCACCAGCAAGTGGCGGCGGGTGAGTTTCTGATCCTGCCCCATGAGGCCGGGCGCCAGGCCTGGCAACTCAAACGTCAGGCGCCAGAGCGGCTGTACGACGAGATGGCGGATATGGCGGTGAAGATGCGAGCCAAGGCGCAGTCACGCTGATTGTAGGAGCTGTCTGTAGGAGAAATTACCAGCCACTGTAGGCTCGCTCTGAATTGCTGGTGAAGCATTGTCCAGACGAATATCCCCAAGCACTCTGCGGTTTTTTCCTGTTGAGAGGACCGGAGCATGTTGGTGATCGGGCGTGAAGTCGGTGAAGTCATCACCATTGGTGACGATATTCGGATCAAGGTGGTGGAATCGCGCAATGGCATGGTGCGCTTTGGCGTGGAAGCACCGCGCAAGGTGCCGGTGCACCGGGCTGAAGTCTATCGGCGGATCAAGGCGGCGCAGGTTTGCAAGGCTGATTGACCTGCACCGGCCGTTGTGGGAGCGGCCTTGCGTCGCGAAAGGGCTGCAGAGCAGCCCCAGCATTCTCTGCGTCGTCGCTGATATCCTGGGGCCGCTTTGCGGCCCTTTCGCGACGCGAGGCCGCTCCCACAGAATCCGCGACAAGGCCCGATGTCAGTCGAGCAGCTCGCGGGGCACATCATGCTTGGCCAGCAACTGGCACTGTTGGCTCTCAGGGTCGAACAGGATGAACGCCTGGCCCTTGGCCAATGCCTGGCGCACCCGCAGCACACGGGTTTCCAGCGGTGTGTCGTCGCCGTTGTCGGTGCCGTCGCGGGTGACGAAGTCCTCGATCAGGCGGGTCAGGGTTTCGGCTTGCAGTTGGTCGTAAGGGATCAGCATGGGCAGCGCACGGTCTTGTTCAGGAATCCCTGCATGCTACGCGATTCCATGGCCATCAGCTTTTGTTTCCTACCAGGCTGTCCACCGCCGGCACCCGGGTGTCGCTCTCCATCTGTGTATCGTGCTCCAGCTGGTGGCTGAAGCGCTCGAGCGAGGCATTGGCCGGTTGCGAGTCGCTGGCGAACACCGGTGGGCTGAGCAGGTAGGCCGAGAGCAGGCGGCTGAGCGCGGCCAGGCTGTCGATATGGGTCCGTTCGTAGCCATGGGTGGCATCGCAGCCGAACGCCACCAGCGCCGTGCGGATGTCATGCCCGGCTGTCACGGCCGAGTGCGCATCGCTGAAGTAGTAACGGAACAGGTCGCGGCGCACCGGCACATCCTGGTCGCCGGCCAGCTTCAGCAGGTGGCGTGACAGGTGGTAATCGTACGGCCCGGAAGAGTCCTGCATGGCCACGCTCACCGCATGCTCGCTGGAGGCCTGGCCGGGGGCGACCGGGGCGATGTCGATGCCGACGAATTCGCTGACGTCCCAGGGCAGGGCGGCGGCGGCGCCAGAGCCTGTTTCTTCGGTGATGGTGAATAGCGGGTGGCAGTCGATCAGCGGCTGGCGGCCGCTTTCCACCACCGTCTTGAGTGCCGCCAGCAGGGCTGCCACGCCGGCCTTGTCGTCCAGGTGGCGGGCGCTGATGTGGCCGCTTTCGGTGAATTCCGGCAGCGGGTCGAAGGCGACGAAGTCACCGATGGCAATGCCCAGCGCTTCACAATCAGCGCGGGTGGTGCAGTAGGCATCCAGGCGCACTTCGACGTGCTCCCAGCTGATCGGCATCTGGTCGATCGCGGTGTTGAAGGCGTGCCCGCTGGCCATCAGCGGCAGTACGCTGCCGCGGAACACGCCAGTGTCGGTGAATACGCTGACCCGGCTGCCTTCGGCAAAGCGGCTCGACCAGCAGCCCACCGGGGCCAGGGCCAGGCGGCCATTGTCCTGCAACTGGCGCACGCTGGCGCCGATGGTATCGAGGTGGGCCGAGACAGCGCGGTCCGGCGAACTCTGCCGACCCTTGAGGGTGGCGCGGATCGTGCCGCGTCGGGTAAGTTCGAAGGGGATGCCTAGCTCGTCCAGGCGCTCGGCCACGTAGCGCACGATGGTGTCGGTGAAGCCGGTCGGGCTGGGGATGGCGAGCATCTCCAGCAGGACGCGCTTCATGTAGTCGAGGTCGGGTTCGGGGAGTCGTTCGGTCATGGGTACTCCTTGGTTCCTGTGTTGGGGCCTTCGCGGGCACGCCCGCTCCCACAGGGACTGCATCGCCCCTGTTGCTGTCTCTTCTCCACACCTTACGCTGCCGAAGAACTAT
>NZ_JBKGGW010000074.1:0-7756 GCF_052041945.1 Pseudomonas sp. SMN11
CGCCTCGGCCATCGCCTCCAGCACCTGGTTCATCTGCCCGCAGATACGCGCCGCACCGACCTCGCCAGGTGTCATGGCGACCAGGCGGAAACCTTCGCCCGTGTCATCCACGTTCAGGCCCAGCGGATAGTTGCTACGCTCCTGGCTGGCCAGGTTGTCGATCCCCTCGGTCGCCTGCTTGTGGCGGGCCGTGGCCACCGTGCTGTGGCGGTAGTTGAGCATGGCACTGAACAGCGGCAACGGCGCAGCCACGCCGCTGCAACGCTGGGCCAATGCCAGCGAGGCGTGTTCGTGGGCCAGCAATGCGCTGAGGCGCTGGTGCGCGGCATGGGCGCCGTCACGCAGGCTGATGCCAGCCAGATCGATACGCAATGGCAAGGTGTTGATGAACATGCCCAGTGCCCGCTCGGCACCCTCGCCGCCTTGCAGGCGGCCCAGCAGCACGGTACCGAACACCACGCGGTCCTTGCCGCTGGCCGCACCCAACAAGCGCGCCCAGGCCAAATGGAACAGGCTGGCAACGCTGATCCCCAACTGCCGCCCCTGCTGACGCAGGCGCTGGGCCAGGTCGGCGTCCAGCCACAGCTGAGCCTCCTCGATATCACGGCCATCACCCTGCACATCACTCAGCCCGAACGGCAGGGTCGGTTCGTCGATATCGGCCAGTTGCGTACGGAAGAACGCCTCGTGCTCGGCCTGGCTGATGCCCAGCCGGGCCTGCGCCACATAGTTGCGGTAAGGCACCGGTACATGGATGGGCTCGCCGCCTTGCAGGAAACCGATCAACTCCTCGCCGACCACCTCCATGGCCGTGTGGTCGAGGACGATGTGGTGGAACTGCAAGGTGGCTTCGATGCCTGCAGCCGTCTCGCGATAGTGCAAACGGATCAGCGGCGCCTGAGCCAGTTCAAGCCAGGCATTGCCGGTTTCACCCTCGAATACGCCGAGCGGTGCCCGGCGCCACACCACCTGAACCGGCTGCGGCAGGCCTTCCCAGTGCACCGCCGTGCGCAATACGTCGTGCCGGGCGATGACCTTGTCCAGCGCGGCAGCGAAGTCGTCGAAATGCGCGCGGCTGGCGAAGGCGAAGCGCGACTGCAGCACATAGGGGTCATGCCCGACGGCGCTGACGTGGTGATAGAGAATGCCCTCTTGCAACGGCGCCAGTGGGTAGATGTCCTGCACATTGGCAGCCCCACCCGGCACCTGGGCGACGATACGGTCGATGGCCGCCTGCTCCAGCGCCACCATCGGCAGCATCGCCGGGGTGAGGTGCTGGCAGTTGGCCGGGATCAGGTTGTCCGGCACTTGCACCTGCTGCGCCTGGCCCAGGGTGGCAGCCAGCGCGGCAACGGTCGGCTGGCCGAACAGCGTCCGCACATCAACCTGCAGGCCTTGCTGGCGCAGGCGTGCCGTCAGGTTCACCGCCAGCAGCGAATGGCCGCCCAGTTCGAAGAAGTTATCATGGCGCCCCACCCGCTCGACGTTGAGCATCTGTGCCCACACCTGCGCCAGGGCGGCTTCCACCGGACCTTGCGGCGCCACGTAGGCCTGGCCGGCAAGCAGCGCCGGGTCCGGGTCTGGCAGAGCCTTGCGATCGAGCTTGCCATGGCTGGTCAGCGGCAAGGCCTCCAGGCGAGTGAACGCCAGTGGCAGCAGATGCGCCGGCAGGCTGGCTTGCAGCGCCTCGCGCAAGGCCCCCACCGCCACCGGCGCGGCCTCAGTGAACCAAGCCAGCAGGCGCTCGTTGCGGACCAGTACCACGGCATCGGCGACCCCCGGCTGCGCTGCCAGCAGCGCCTCGATCTCGCCCAGTTCGACACGTACACCGCGGATCTTCACCTGGTCATCATTACGGCCCAGGTAGTCGAGGGTGCCATCGGCGTTCCAGCGCACCAGGTCACCGCTGCGGTACATACGGCCGCCCGGGAGCTCGCTGAACGGATCGGCCAGGAAGCGCTCCTCGGTCAACTGCGGACGGTTCAGGTAGCCACGGGCGACACCCGCGCCGCCAATGTACAGCTCGCCAACGGCCCCCACCGGCACGGGCTGGCGGCGCTCGTCGAGCACATAGGCACGGGTGTTGCCGATCGGCATGCCGATATGCAGTACGCCACCCGCTTGCAGCAGCCCGGAGGTGGCGACCACGGTGGCCTCGGTCGGGCCGTAGTTGTTGACCAGGGCAAAGCCCGGGTCGCGCTCGAACTGGCGCAGGCGGTCACCGCCGACCAGCAAGGTGCGCAAGGTCGGGTGCTGGCGCTCGCGGCGCAGCGCCTGTTCCGCGACCGGTGTCGGCAGGAAGCTGACCTGCAGCGGTTGCTCCAGCCACCAGTCGAGCAGTTCATCGACATGCTCGCCGGCAATGCGCGCCGGCGGCAGGTGCAGCACGGCCCCGGCGCATAACGCCGGCCACACTTCCCAGGCCACGGCATCGAAGCCGAAACCGGCCACGCTGCTGGAGTGGCTGCCGGCGCCAAGGGCAAAGGCGTCGCAGTGCCAGTGCACCAGGTTGGCCAGGGCGGCGTGCTCGACCATCACCCCCTTCGGCTGGCCGGTGGAGCCGGAGGTGTAGATCACATAGGCCAGCTGCTGCGCATCCAGGCCAGCAATACGTGGATTGCTGTCTGCCTGGGCCTGCCAGCCATCGCCATGCAGTTCGACACACGGGGTATCGCCGACCAAGACTTGAGTGCCAGCGTCGGTCAGCACCAGCGCCGGTGCGCTGTCCTGCAGCAGATAGGCGATGCGCTCGGCCGGGTACGCAGGGTCTACCGGCACATAGGCGGCGCCGGCCTTGAGCACGGCCAGCAGTGCGACCAGGCGCTCGAGGCTGCGCGGCAGGCACACGGCAACCCGGTCGCCGACCTGCACGCCACGGGCGATCAGGTGATGGGCCAGGCGGTTGGCACTGCGGTTGAGTTCGCCGTAACTCAGTACCTGGCCGTCCTGTACCAACGCGGCGGCCTGGGGTGACTGCGCAGCCTGGGCCTCGACCAAAGCATGCACCGTCTGCCCTTGCGGGTAATGCCGGGTGGTGGCATTGAACGTTTGCAGCACCTGTTGGCGGGCCGGCAGGTCGAGAATCGACAACGCGTCCACCGGGGTGTCGCCGCCCTGATCCAGCGCCTGACTCAACTGTGCCAATGCCTGCGCCATCCACAGCGCAACACGTTCGGCGCCGATCCCCTGCTGGGCCAGGACACTGAGGGTGAAGCCTTCGCCCAGGTCATCGACGCTGAGGGTCAGCGGGTAGTTGCTGCGCTCCTCGCCGCCCAGCAGGCGCACACCCTGCACGCTGGCATCGTCGGCGGCCGGGCCGCCAGCGCTGCTGTGGCGATAGTTGAACAAGGCGCTGAACAATGGGACTGCTGCGGCCACGCCACTGCAGCGCTGGGCCAGCGCCAGCGAAGCGTGCTCGTGGCCCAGCAGCGCCGACAGGCGCTGGTGGGTGGCACGCACGGCCTGCTGCACCGGTACGCTCAGGTCAATGCGCAGCGGCAAGGTGTTGATGAACACGCCCAGTGCGCGATCGGCACCCTCACCGCCTTGCAGGCGGCCCATCAGCACGGTGCCGAACACCACGTCGGTGCGGTTGGCCAGCACCCCCAGTACCCGCGCCCAGGCCAGGTGAGCCAGGCTCGCGGCGCTCACCCCCAAGCGCCGGGCCTGCTCGCGCAGCTGGCGGGCCAGCGCGGCCTCGACCGGCAGGCGCGCCTCGATGATGGCTTGGCCATCGCCTTGCACATCGGCCAGCCCAAACGGCAAGGTCGGCTCGTCGAGGTCGCCGAGCATGTCGCGGAAGAACGCCTCATGAGCGGCAGTGTCGGCCCCCAGGCGGGCCTGCGCGACGTAGGTGCGATACGGCACCGGCGCCGTCAGCTGGCTGGCCTGGCCCGCGAGCAGCTGGCGCATCTCTGCGGCGATCACCTCCATCGCGGTATGGTCGAGGGCCAGGTGGTGGAACTGCAGGATGGCCACCACGCGCTGGTTGGCCGGGTCGTCGGCATACAGCAGGCGCATCAACGGTGCCTGGGACAGGTCCAGCCGATGCAGTCGCGCATCGAAACGCGCCTGCAAGGCATCGATGACCGAGGCCCCTTGCAGGTCGTCGACCGCCGTCACTGCCATGCGTGCTTCACGCCAGACCACCTGTACCGGCTGTTCCAGCCCTTCGGTCAGCACGGCCGTGCGCAGGATGTCGTGGCGGTCGATGACCTGCTGCAAGGCAGCGGCCCAAGCCTGCAGGTGGGCGAGGCTGTCGAAGGCCAACCGCGACTGCAGCAGGTAGGGGTCGCCCTGCCCGGCACTCAGGTGGTGATAGAGAATGCCCTCCTGCAACGGCGCCAGTGGGTAGATTTCCTGCACGTTGGCAGCGCCACCCTGCACCTGCGCGACGATACGGTCGATGGCGCCCTGATCCAGCTCGATCAGGCTGAGCATGGCCGGGGTGATTTGCCGTGCATCCTGTGGCACACGGTTATCCGGCACCTGCACTTCACGGCCGCTGCCCACTGCTGCGGCCAGGGCCGCCAGGGTTGGCTGGGCGAACAGCACGCGCACATCGGCACTCAGGCCGGCCTTGCGCATGCGCTCGATCAAGGTCACCGCCAGCAGCGAATGGCCACCCAGCTCGAAGAAATGGTCATGGCGGCCCACCTGCGCGACCTTGAGCACGTCCGCCCAGATCGCCGCCAAGGTGGTTTCCACCGCGCCCTGTGGCGCTTCGAAGGCACGGCTGAGCACGGCGTCGCTGCCCGGCTGCGGCAGGGCGCGGCGGTCGAGCTTGCCGTTGGCGGTCAACGGCAGGCTCTCCAGCACCACGTAGGCTGCCGGCAGCATGTAGTCGGGCAACTGGCCTTGCAGCCGGGCATGCAGCTTGGCAACCGCCGGGGCACCAGCGCTGGCGGTGAAGTAGGCCACCAGGCGCTTGTCGCCCGGCACGTCCTCGCGCAGCACCACGGCAACCTCGCGGATGCCGGTGCACTCCGCCAGGCGCGCCTCGATCTCGCCCAACTCGATGCGGAAGCCACGCAGCTTGATCTGCTGGTCGGCGCGGCCCAGGTAGCGCAAGGTACCGTCGGCCTGCCAGCTGACCAGGTCGCCGCTGCGGTACATGCGCGCGCCCGGCTGCAGGCTGAACGGGTCGTCGAGGAAGCGCTCGGCGGTCAGTTGCGGCTGGCCGAGGTAGCCCAGGGCGACACCATCGCCACCGATGTACAGCTCGCCGACCGCCCCGACCGGCAGCGGCTGCCGCCGGGCATCGAGCACGTAGCAGCGGCTGTTGCCGATGGGCTTGCCGATCGGAATGCTGCCCTCGCCCACCTCGCGGATTTCGTGGGTGGTGCTGAAGGTGGTGGCCTCGGTCGGGCCATAACCATTGAGCAGGTGCTTCGGCGCACCGTCACGCAATACCCGGGCGATCACGGCCGGGTCCAGCACATCACCGCCGACCATCAGGTAGCGCAGCCTGGCCAGCGCCGGCAGCAAGTCATCGGCAAACTGCTGGAACAACCCGGCCGTTAGCCACAACACACTCACGTCCTGCTGCAGCAAGGTATCCCTCAGGGCCTGGCGTGACAGCACCTGGTGCTGATCGATGACCACCAGGGTGCCGCCGTTGAGCAGTGGCGCCCAGACTTCCAGGGTACTGGCGTCGAACGCTGGGTTGGAGGCGAATGCCACCCGGTCCTGGCTGCTGAATTCGGCGAAGCCGTTGTTGACCACCAGGCGCACGATGGCCCGGTGAGGCACCTGCACACCTTTCGGGGTGCCGGTGGAGCCAGAGGTGTACATGATGTAGGCCGCGCTTTCGGCGCTTACCGCCACGCCTGGCGAATGCGCCGGGCAACGCTCCAGCGCCAGCTGATCGAGTTCGACCCGCAGGGCTTGGCCAACCTGATGTTCGCCGCTGTAGGTCAGCAGCACGCGGGCCTGGCTGTCGGCGATCATGAATGCCTGGCGTTCGGCCGGGGCATTGCTGTCCAGCGGCACGTACACCGCCGCGCACTTGCTCGCCGCCAGTTGTGCCGCCAGCAGGTCGAAGCTGCGCGGCAGCAGCAAGGCAACGCGCTCACCCGGCTGCACGCCCAGCGCCAGCAGGTGATGTGCCAGGCGGTTGGCGTGCTGGTCAAGTTGTGCGTAGCTGTACTGCCGTTCACCGTGCACCACGGCCACCGCCGCCGGGCACAGTGCAGCATGGGCACCAAACAGCGTGTGGACGGCATGCTCGCGTGGGTAATCGCGGCGGCTGGCGTTGAAGCCATGCACTACCAGCTCGCGCTCGGCAGGTGCCAGGCAGGTGAGCTGTTGCAGCGGCGTGCCAGGGGCGTGCTGCAGGGCTTGGGCCAGCTGCTCCAGGGCCGTGGCCAGCAGCCGGCAGACCTGCGCCCCGTCCACGCTCTCCAGCGCCTGCACGGTGAGCACGAAGGCATCGCCGACATCGTCGACATTGACCACCAGCGGGTAGTGGCTGCGCTCATGGGCGGCCAGTTGCTCGATGCCCTGCCAGGCCTCGCTCAGCTCGGCCTTGGCCGGTGCACTGTGACGGAAATTGAGCAGGCTGGTGAACAGTGCCTGCCCGGCCGGCACCGCACTGCAACGCTGAACCTCGGCGAGCGACGCCTGCTCATGGGCAAGCAGGCGGGCCAGGCGTTGGTGGGTCAGGCGCACAGCATCGCTGACCGCCGCCGTGCCAACACTGACGCGCAGCGGCAAGGTGTTGATGAACATGCCCAGCGCCCGCTCGGCACCTTCGCCACCTTGCAGGCGGCCCAGCAGCACGGTGCCGAACACCACCTCCTCACGCCCGGACAGCTGCGCCAGCACCAGGCCCCAGGCCTGGTGTACCAGGCTGGCAACGCTGATCCCCAGCTGCCGGGCCTGCTCACGCAGGCGTTGGCCCAGGCCGGCATCCAGTGCCTGGCGGCTGTCGAGCACACGGCTGCCGTCGCTGTGTGCATCGCGCAGGCCGAACACCTCGGTGGGTTCGTC
Organism: Pseudomonas sp. SMN11; assembly: GCF_052041945.1. Classification (NCBI taxonomy): domain Bacteria; kingdom Pseudomonadati; phylum Pseudomonadota; class Gammaproteobacteria; order Pseudomonadales; family Pseudomonadaceae; genus Pseudomonas; species Pseudomonas sp. SMN11. Next base: position 6,991 of record NZ_JBKGGW010000074.1, read on the forward strand.
GATATCGCCCAGCAGCTCGCGGAACATCGCCTCTGCTACTTGGCCGGTGTTGCCCAGGCGTGACTGGGCCACATAGTTGCGGTAGGGCACGCTGGCGTGCGAGAGCGGCTGGCCCTGCAGCACGGCGGTGATTTCTGCGACCAGCTGCTCGACGGCAGCGTGGTCGAGGATGATGTGGTGGATCATCAGTGTTGCTTCGACACGCTCGTCGGTTTCGCTGCGCAGCAGGCGAATCAGCGGCGCCTGGTTCAGGTCGATACCGGTGCTGCCTGCCTCGCGGCCAAGCTTTGCCTCTCGCCACACCACTTGCACCGGCTCTTCAAGGTGCTGCCAGTGGATGCTGGTACGCAGGATGTCGTGGCGAGCAATGACCTGATCCAGGGCAGCGGCGAACGCGTCGAGCGTGGCCGGGTCGGGGAAGGAGAAGCGCGCCTGCAGCACGTAGGGGTCGGCGCCTTCGCTGGCCAGGTGGTGGTAGAGGATGCCTTGCTGCAGCGGGGCCAGGCCGTAGATGTCCTGGACATTGGCGACGCCGCCCGGGATCTGTGCAGTCAAGCTGTCGATGGACGGTTGTGACAGGCTTGCCAGTGGCAGCATGTCCGGGGTGATACGGGTGCACGCTTGGGCAATGCGGTTGCCCGGCACCTGCACGGCGTTTGCAGTGCCCACCGCCGCCGCCAGTGCAGCCAGGGTCGGCTGGCCGAACAGCACGCGGATATCGGCATGCAGGCCTTGCTGGCGCAGGCGCGAGGTCAGGCTCACGGCT
>NZ_JBKGGW010000075.1:0-4718 GCF_052041945.1 Pseudomonas sp. SMN11
AATACGTCCGCAGGAAGTTACCAATCCGGCCAATCGCGGCTTCAAGGTCGTCCACCCGCGGCAAGGTCACCACGCGGAAGTGGTCCGGCCACGGCCAGTTGAACGCCGTACCCTGAACGATCAGCAGCTTCTCCGACAACAGCAGGTCGAGGGCGAACTTCTCGTCGTTGAGGATCGGGCAGACCTTCGGGTCGATCCGCGGGAAGGCATACAGCGCGCCCATCGGCTTCACGCAGCTGACGCCCGGGATCTCGTTGAGCAGCTCGTAGGTGCGGTTGCGCTGCTCCAGCAGGCGGCCCGGCGGCAGCACCAGGTCGTTGATGCTCTGGTAACCGCCCAGGGCGGTCTGGATGGCATGCTGGGCCGGCACGTTGGCGCACAGGCGCATGTTGGCCAGCATGTCGATGCCTTCGATGTAGCTCTGGGCGTGGTGCTTGGGCCCGGAGATGATCAGCCAGCCGGAACGGAAGCCGGCCACCCGGTACGACTTGGACAGGCCGTTGAAGGTCAGGCACAGCAGGTCCGGGGCCAGCGAGGCGGTGCTGATGTGCACGGCTTCGTCGTAGAGGATCTTGTCGTAGATCTCGTCGGAGAAGACCACCAGGTTGTGCTGGCGCGCCAGCTCCAGCATGCCCAGCAGCAGCTCCTTGGAGTACACCGCGCCGGTCGGGTTGTTCGGGTTGATGATCACCAGGGCCTTGGTGTTCGGGGTGATCTTGGCCTTGATGTCTTCCAGGTCCGGGAACCAGTCGGCCTGCTCGTCGCACAGGTAGTGCACCGGCTTGCCACCAGCCAGGCTCACCGCGGCGGTCCACAGCGGGTAGTCAGGGGCCGGGATCAGCACTTCGTCGCCGTTGTTCAGCAGCGCCTGCATCGACATCACGATCAGCTCGGACACACCGTTGCCGAGGTAGATGTCCTCGATGGTGACGCCTTCGATCTCCTTCTGCTGGCAGTACTGCATCACTGCCTTGCGCGCACTGAACAGGCCCTTGGAATCGCTGTAGCCCTGGGCGGTGGGCAGGTTGCGGATCACATCCTGGAGGATTTCGTCCGGCGCCTCGAAGCCAAACGGCGCCGGGTTGCCGATATTCAGCTTGAGGATGCGGTGGCCTTCCTCTTCCAGGCGTTTGGCGTGCTTGAGCACTGGGCCGCGAATGTCGTAGCAGACATTGGCGAGCTTGTTCGATTTGCTGAACTGCATGATGTGGTCCCGATTGAGAATACGCACTGCGGCCCTCTGCGAAACGTTCGAAAGGTTTGAAAGGGCAGGAAGCGGGTGCCAGACTGGAAGCCTTGCACACGAAGCCAACTAATATACGTGCCACCCGCGCTACGGAAAAGACGGCGCGAGGTGAAATTCAGCCTGCCGAGGTCTCCACATGCAAAAGATCGACAAGACACTTGAAGAATGGCGCGAAATGCTCGACCCCGCCCAGTATCAGGTGTGCCGCCTGAAGGGCACCGAACGTCCGTTCAGCGGCAAGTACAACAGCGAGCGCCGTGCGGGCGTGTACCACTGCATCTGCTGTGAGCTGCCGCTGTTCGACTCGCAGACCAAGTTCGACTCTGGCTGCGGCTGGCCGAGCTTCTACGCCCCGATCGAGGAAAGCGCGATGGTCGAGATCCGTGATACCTCCCACGGCATGATCCGCACCGAGGTCACCTGCGCCCAGTGCGACGCCCACCTGGGCCATGTATTCCCCGACGGCCCGCCACCGACTGGCCTGCGTTACTGCATCAACTCGGTGTGCCTGGACTTCAAACCCCGCGACGGAGCCTGAAAATGGCCGGATCGATGCTGGACATCCCCTGCGTGACCCTGGGCGGCGAGCAGAAAAAGCTCGGCGACTTCGCCGGCAAGGCGCTGCTGGTGGTCAACACCGCCAGCCAGTGCGGCTTCACCCCGCAATACAAAGGCCTGGAGCAGTTGTGGCGGGATTACCGCGAACGCGGCCTGGTGGTGCTGGGCTTCCCTTGCAACCAGTTCGGCAAGCAGGAGCCGGGCGATGCGCGCGAAATCGGGCAGTTCTGCGAAGCCAATTTCGGCGTGAGTTTCCCGCTGTTTCGCAAGATCGAGGTCAACGGCCCTGGCGCCCACCCGCTGTTCGTCGAACTCAAGCAGCGTGCCCCTGGCCTGCTGGGCACGCAGAAGATCAAGTGGAATTTCACCAAGTTCCTGGTCGACCCGGCCAGCGGCAAGGTCACCCGCTACGCACCGACCACCAAGCCCCAGGCCCTGGAAGCTGACATTGAGCACCTGCTCAGCCGCTGAGCGGCACCCAGTGTTCGATCAGCGCCAGTAGCTCTTCGCGGCGAAACGGCTTGGCCAGGTAGTCGCTCATGCCTGCCGCGCGGCAGCGCTCGCGCTCCTCAGGCATGGCGTTGGCGGTCAGGGCGACGATCGGCAGCTCCGGCCAGCGCCCGCTCTGGCGAATGCGCCGGCTGGCCTCGTAGCCATCCATCACCGGCATGTTGCAGTCCATCAGTACCAGGTCGAAATCTTCCCGCTCCAGCCATTCCAGGGCCTCGACGCCCTGGGTGGCGACTTGCACCTGGCAGCCGAGCTTGGCCAGCATGCCCTTGGCCACCAGCTGGTTGACCGGGTTGTCTTCCACCAGCAGGATTCGCGCGCGGCCGTCGGCGGCGGTAAGCGGTGGGGTGCCCAGCGGGTGCTCCGGGGCGTGCCCCTGCAGGGTGCGGCGCAGGGTCTGGTACAGCGCGTTGCGTGCCAGTGGCCGGGCCAGCTGGTGCAGTGGTGCCAGTTGCGCCGATTGCTCGCCGGGCAGGAAGTTGCCGTAGGCAGTCACCAGCAGGATGGGGGCGTTCAGGGCCGCCCGCAGCTGGAACAGCTGCTCCAGGTTGTCGGTGATCAGCAGGTCGATGCTGTTGTCGAGGGCTGTGCTGCTGTCGTGCCGCTGATAATCCAGCCCCCAGCCCGGCAGCAGGCCTTGCAGCAGTTCGCTGAGGCCGCTGCCGGCGTCGCTGAGGGCGACCACCTTGCCCTGCAGGGCGGCTGGCGCGATGGCTTCGGTGTGGGTGGTCAGCGGCAGCTCGGCGCTGAAGCGGCTGCCAAAGCCAGGCTCGGACTGGATATGCAGATGGCCCTGCATGGCCTTGCACAGGTTGCGGGTCAGGGCCAGGCCCAGCCCGGTGCCGCCGTATTGGCGGGTGATGCCGGCGCCGGCCTGGGTGAACGGCTGGAAGATCCGCGCCTGGGCCGCTTCGGGGATGCCGATGCCGGTATCGCGTACTTCCAGGCGCACGCCGCCGACGATCGTTGCCAGGCGCACGTCGACGCGGCCGAAGCGGGTGAACTTGAGGGCGTTGGACAGCAGGTTGCTGACGACCTGGCGCACCCGCGTCGGGTCGCCGAGCACTGAACTGGGGAAGTTGTCGGCGATCAGGCAGGTCAGCTCGACGCTCTGCGCCGCGTTCTGCGACAGCAGGTTGGCGGTGTCCTCGACCATCGCGCCCATGTCGAATGGAATGCGTTCCAGCTCCAGCTGCCCGGCATCGAACTTGGACAGGTCGAGGATATCGTTGAGCAACTCCACCAGCACCTTGCCCGAGTCGTGGGCAATCGACAGTTGCTGGCGTTGCTCACCGGCCAGCGGGCTGTCCAGAGCCAGGGCGATCATGCCGAGCATGCCGTTGAGCGGGGTGCGGATCTCGTGGCTCATGTTGGCCAGGAAGGCCGCGCGCGCCTGGGCCATGTCGAGGGCGCGCTGGCGGGCCTCTTCCAGCTCCTGGTTGGACTGGCTGAGGCGGCTGTTGCTGGCCTTGAGCTCTTCAGTGCGGGCCGAGACGATGTCTTCCAGCTCGTTGAGGTACTGAGTCAGGCGGTTTTCTGCGGTGCGCCGCTGCTGGATCTCGGTGGACATGCTGACGAACTGTTGGTTGGCGACCTTGACCAGCACGCCGATCTCGTCGAGTTCGTGGCCGGGCGGGCAGTCCACCCGGGTTTGCCCGGGCTGGCGCGGGTCGCGGCCGGTGAGGGCGCCGATCACCGTTACCAGCGGCTTGGTCAGCAGCCTATGAAACAGCGCCAGGAGAATGCCGGTGAGCACCAGGCTGCGGGCAAAGCCATTGAGCAGGGTGACCCCGGCGCGGTCGAGGAAGCGGCTGCCGAAGGCGTAGGTGTCGACGTCCAGGTACAGCGTACCGAGGTATTCCTCGGGCATGTGGGTGAGGAACAGGCGCTCTTTGAACTGGCGCTGCTCGCCGAACAGGAAGTCGCTCAACAGCCGGTAGCGATCGTGCAGGCGTGGGCGCTCGACGTCAGCCAGTACGGTTTCGTTGTTGTCGATCAGCCGTGCACGGATGATGGCCGGTGACTGCAGCAGGCCGCGGGTCAGTTCCAGCGCCAGCTCCGAATCGATGTTGTAGGCGATGCGCGAGGCCGGATTGTGGCTGATTTGCAGCAACGCCCGCACTTCGCGGTTGATGGATGCGTCTTCGCTGGCATAATCGATGCCGATCTGGATGAGACTGAGCAATGTTCCCAGGATGAAGCCGACCAGGACTGTCAACCGGGCTTGCTTGTATGACAGGCGATTGGTGAACTTGATATCCATGAGTCCCGAGCCGGTTTCACGTCCCTTGCGCTGCGCAAGCATAGCCGATCAACCTTGGCTGCTGGCAGGTCTGTCACACATTCAGCCTTGATTGCTCACTTGTCTGTGCCGGGCTTTGTGGGGGTGGGGGGGGTGGAGGGG
>NZ_JBKGGW010000076.1:0-4103 GCF_052041945.1 Pseudomonas sp. SMN11
CCGGAAAGGGCTGCGCAGCAGCCCCGGCAATCTAGACCACGAAGTTCAAGTGCTCGCCCCGGTGCAAGTCCAGCTCCAGCATATCCACCATCCCCGCAGCTATACGTGCCAAGCCCTCTTCCGAAAGCGTTGGTGGCATGTTGATCAACGTCCAGCGCAACGAACTGCGCTGTAGCCCATCGACCACCTGATCAACGCATACGCGCTCCGCCTCGCTGTACTTGACGGCCTCATCGAGCACTGCAAAATCGCCCACCAGCAACAGCCGGCGTATAGTCGTGCGTGCCAGCCCGGCCAGCAGCGCCTCGCTCGCCCGCGCCTGCATCGCCTGATCACCCGGCGCCAGCAGGGCAATTACCGCTGAGCCCCCTGCCGCACCCTGCTCTGCCTGGTCGGCATCGCCCAGCCCGCCTATCTTGAAATGCAGGCCAGGGCGTGGCGCATGGCGGTTGAGGTCGTTGACCACCGCAATAACCTCGTGCTGGCGCGTCAGCAGCTCGCTCATCAGGGCATTGCCCAGGCTGCTTTCAGCCCCGAACAACACCAGTTTGAACACTGGGGTTTCGGCATTTTTCACCGCATTACTCCCTTTGCAGGTGGGGGTGATGGTTGGACCGCAATCAGGAGTTATCGTGCAGAGGATCAAGGGTTACCACGCCCACGTGTACTACGACGCATCCACTATCGAGCAGGCCCGTGAGCTTTGCGAGGAAGCGGCGCGGCTGTTTCCCGTGACCATGGGGCGCATGCACCAGAAACCGGTCGGGCCGCACCCGGACTGGAGCTGTCAGCTGGCCTTCGAGCCGGAGTTCGTGGGGGTGGTATTGCCGTGGTTGGCGCTGTATCGGAAGGGCTTGGTGGTGTTTCTGCATCCGCTGACCGGGGATGAGCTGGCGGATCACCGGGATCATGCGATCTGGATGGGGGCTGTGCGGCCTTTGAATCTGTCGATTTTTGGCGGGTAGGCCTGTGCAGCCTGTGCCGGCCTCTTCGCGGCGCGCCCGCTCCCACCAGGACGGCGCAGCCCTTGAGAGCGGCGCTGTACCTGTGGGAGCGGGCGCGCCCGCGAAGCAGGCGACGCGGATCAGCGACGAGCGCCGCGCACGCCTTCAGCCAGTGCCGAGCACAGGCTCAGCACATCGCTCACTGCCTGACCGGCATCCTTGGCCTGGGCAATCTTGTCTACCAGCGCCGATCCGACCACCACACCATCGGCCAAGCGGGCAATCGCGGCGGCCTGCTCCGGTGTACGAATACCGAAACCGACGCTGATCGGCAGGTTGGTATGCCGACGCAGGCGGGCAATTGCCTCGGTCACGTGTTCGGTAGTCGCGGAACCGGCACCGGTCACGCCCGCCACCGACACGTAATAGACGAACCCGGAGCTGCGCTCCAGCACGCGCGGCAGGCGCGCATCGTCGGTGGTCGGGGTGGTCAGGCGGATGAAGTCGATGCCTGCAGCCTGGGCCGGGGTGGCCAGCTCGGCGTCGTGCTCTGGCGGCAGGTCAACGATGATCAGGCCATCGACACCTGCTTGCTTGGCTTCGGCAACGAACTTATCCACACCGAAACGGTGGATCGGGTTGTAGTAACCCATCAGCACGATCGGCGTGGTGTGGTTATCCACACGGAATTCGCGAACCATCTGCAGGGTCTTGGCCAGGGTCTGGCCGGCTTCCAGGGCGCGCAGGGTGGCGAGCTGGATGGCCACGCCATCGGCCATCGGGTCGGTGAACGGCATGCCCAGTTCGATCACATCGGCGCCAGCTGCCGGCAGGCCCTTGAGGATCTGCAGCGAAGCGTCATAGCCCGGGTCGCCAGCGGTGACGAAGGTGACCAGCGCGGAGCGGCCCTCGGCCTTCAGTTCGGCGAAGCGTTGTTCAAGACGGCTCATGCCTGTTTCTCCTGGGCTGCCATGTGGTTCATCACGGTTTGCATGTCTTTGTCGCCGCGCCCGGACAGGCAGATCACCATCAGGTGGTCCTTGGGCAGGTTCGGTGCGCGCTTGATCGCTTCGGCCAGGGCGTGGGAGCTTTCCAGGGCCGGGATGATGCCTTCCAGGCGGCAGGTGGCGTGGAACGCATCCAGTGCTTCGTCGTCGGTGATGCTGACGTACTCGACGCGCTTCACTTCGTGCAGGTAGGCGTGCTCCGGGCCGATGCCCGGGTAGTCGAGGCCGGCGGAAATCGAGTGGGCGTCGGTGATCTGGCCGTCTTCATCCTGCAGCAGGTAGGTGCGGTTGCCGTGCAGCACGCCCGGTACGCCGCCATTCAGGCTGGCAGCGTGCTTGTCGGTGTGCACGCCGTGGCCGCCAGCTTCGACGCCGATGATCTGCACGCTCGGCTCTTCGAGGAACTCATGGAACAGGCCCATGGCGTTGGAGCCACCGCCGACGCAGGCGATCAGGCTGTCTGGCAGGCGGCCTTCCTTCTCTTGCAACTGGGCGCGGGTTTCCTTGCCGATGATCGACTGGAAGTCGCGGACCATTGCCGGGTACGGGTGCGGGCCGGCTACGGTACCGATCAGGTAGAAGGTGTCGTCGACGTTGGTGACCCAGTCGCGCAGGGCCTCGTTCATGGCGTCTTTCAGGGTGCCGGTGCCAGCGGTGACCGGGACGATCTCGGCGCCCAGCAGCTTCATGCGGAACACGTTGGCCTGCTGGCGCTCGATGTCGGTGGCGCCCATGTAGATCACGCAAGGCAAGCCGAAGCGCGCCGCGACAGTGGCGGTGGCCACGCCGTGCATGCCGGCGCCGGTTTCGGCGATCAGGCGCTTCTTGCCCATGCGCTTGGCCAGCAGCACTTGGCCGATGCAGTTGTTCACCTTGTGCGCGCCGGTGTGGTTGAGCTCTTCACGCTTGAAGAAGATCTTCGCGCCCCCGCAGTGCTCGGTCAGGCGCTCGGCAAAGTACAGCGGGTTCGGGCGGCCGATGTAGTCGCGCTGGAAGTAGGCCAGTTCTTCGAGGAACTTGGGGTCGGCCTTGGCGGCTTCGTATTCGCGGGCCAGATCCAGCACCAGCGGCATCAGGGTTTCGGCCACGTAGCGGCCGCCGAACGAGCCGAACAGGCCGTTGGCGTCGGGGCCGGGACGGTATTGGGACTGGGTCATGGGGCGCTCCAGGGCGTAATCAATGAGTGATGGGCTTTACTCTAACCACGGCAAGCCCGGCTGAAAACCGATAAGATTGCGCAAACTTGTCAGAAAAACTCACAGGTAAAATGGCTCACGACCTTCCTCCCCTCAATGCCCTAAGAGCCTTCGAGGCCACTGCCAGGCTCAACAGCGTCAGCCAGGCGGCTGAAGCACTACATGTCACCCATGGCGCCGTCAGCCGGCAGATCAAGGTGCTTGAAGAGCACCTTGGCGTGGCCCTGTTCGTCAAGGACGGGCGTGGCATCAAACTCACAGATGCTGGCATGCGCCTGCGTGACGCCAGCGGCGAGGCGTTCGACCGCCTGCGCACTGTGTGCGCCGAGTTGAGTCGGGATGTGGGCGAGGCGCCGTTCGTGCTGGGTTGTTCCGGCAGCCTGCTGGCGCGCTGGTTCATCCCCCGCTTGGGGCGCTTGAAGGCTGACCTGCCCGAATTGCGCCTGCATCTGTCGGCGGGTGAAGGCGACCTTGACCCTCGCCGGCCCGGGCTGGATGCGTTGCTGGTGTATGCCGAACCGCCATGGCCTGCGGACATGCAGGTCCACGTGCTGGCGCAAGAGCGCATCGGCCCGGTGCTGAGCCCGCACTTCGCCGGCTTCGACCGGTTGCAGGCAGCACCCGCCAAGGCTCTGCTGGACGAAGCCCTGCTGCACACCACCTCACGTCCGCAGGCTTGGCCTACCTGGGCGGCAGAACAAGGGCTGGCGTCTGGCGCGTTGAAGTACGGCCAGGCGTTCGAGCATCTGTATTACCTGTTGGAGGCCGCAGTTGCCGGCCTGGGTGTCGCAATCGCGCCACAACCCCTGGTTGCCGACGATTTGCGAGCGGGGCGCCTGAGTGCGCCGTGGGGCTTTTCGCCGACCCCTGCCGCACTGGCGTTGTGGGTGCCTCGGGGGGGGGGGGGGGGGGGGGGGGGGGGGGAGGAGAGGAGGGGGTGGAGGAAAGGGGAAGCG
>NZ_JBKGGW010000077.1:0-3187 GCF_052041945.1 Pseudomonas sp. SMN11
AGGAATCAGGTTGGTCACGGCATAGTCCTCGAATCAGGCGCGCTGGATGATCAGTTCGCGGCCGACACGGGCCTCGACCTTGGCGTAGCGCCACAGCTTGTACGGCCCCTCGCCCACTGCGGTGGTGCGGAACAGGTTGCAGGCGGCGTGCACGGTCTCGATGTCCGGCACGTCGGCCAGCAGGTAGGTGGTCCAGGGGAAGCCGTCGGACGGGCCGACCATGCTCTGGTCGTCATCCATGTTGCCCAGCACGTCGACCCCGGCCAGGTCGTGGATGCCGTTCCACATCGCGCTGAACGCGGCCCACACCTGCAGTTGCTCCTCGCGCGGGGCGTCGAAGAAGTTCTGGTTGATGCCCATGCAGAACAGCACACGCAAGGCTTTCTTATCGCTCATGTCAGTAATCCCGAAAGTTACAGGTAGCCCGGCAGGGGCTGTTTGCCGAAGAACATTGCCCCGGCGTTCTGGTAGGTGACGTCGCCCATGAAGGCGTGCTGGGTGACCACTTGCGCGTCGTTGACGCAGCGGGCCAGCGGGCTTTCGTTGTAGATGCCGGTCATGCCCGAGAGCATCTGCGCGCTGCGCGCCACTTCGGCGGCCACGCGCGCGGCATGGGTGGAAGACAGGCGCAGCAGGTTGGTGACCTCGACCGGTACCGGGTCGCCGGCCAGCACGTGTTCCCAGGCCTGTTCGATGGACTCGTAGAAGAACGCCCGCGCCGAACGCAGCGCCGCCTCGGCCTTGGCCACGTCGACCTGGGCCAGCGGGCGGTCGGCCAGCGCCGGGGCGCCAGTAACCGAGATGCGCCCGCTGGCCATGCCCGACAGTTCGTCCAGCGCGGCGCGGGCAATGCCTAAGCCGACCACCGAAAGCACCTGGGTGGCGAATGACAGCGACGGGTAGCGGAAGAACGGCTCGTCGAGGTTCGGCTTGCCACCGCGGACGAAGGTCCACTGCTCGCCAACCACCACATCCTCGACCAGCAGGTCGTGGCTGCCAGTGCCGAGCAGGCCGACGGTGTCCCAGGTTTCCTCGATGCGCGCCTGGCTGCGCGGCAGCACCGCCAGGCGCGGCAGGTCGAGCTTGTCGCCGTTGCGCGGGGCGATGCCGACACCGACGATGTCGGCGCCCATGGAGCCGCTGGAGTACTTCCAGCGGCCGTTGACCTTGAAGCCGCCAGACACGATCTCGGCCGGTTGTGGCGGGAAGATCCCACCGGCGAACACGGTGTCGGGGCTGTTGCCGTAGATCTCGGCGATGGTCTCCAGCGGCAGCGCCGCCAGGTACACCGGGCTCATGCCGAAGCTGGCGACCCAGCCGGCCGAGCCGTCGGCATGGGAAATGCGCTCGATCATTTCGCAGAAGGCACCCGGCGAGCACTCCAGCCCGCCAAAGCGTTTCGGTACCAGGGCGCGGTATACGCCATGGGCCTTGAAGGCATCGATCACGTCGCGGGAAATGTGGCGCTGGCGATCGAACTCACCGAGGCGGGCACGGTCCCGTACTCCGTCAAGCAAGGCCTCGAAGGCAGGGCCAGAGGCGAGCGCCGACACAGGCGCGGCACGCAGGCAAAGCGAATCCATGGACATTCTCCGTCTCAGGCGCGGTTTTTGTGTTGTTTGGCAGGCGGCGAAATGGCCAGGCTCGGCAAGGGCGAGCAGCGGCCACGCAGGGGGGCAAAGGCTGGGTCGGGCGGCATGGTTCTGTCTCTCTTGTTTTGGGTGCCGGTGACAAAAATTTGCGGTCGATTACGTGAATTGTCAATTGAATTTTCACGCTAAAAAATCTCGCAACTGCTTCATTGACCACCCTTAATTTCAACAAAAAACAGACTATCCTATTGATTAATAACAATTTTTAGAGGTATCGAGGGCCCTGAGAAATCGACGAAAAAAACTAACCCTGCACGGTGTTATACCGAAAAATTTTTAGTCGACTTTTCACATGATTCCGGAGAGAAAAAAGCTGGTGTAGGATGGCCGGGCAAGGAGCGCCACAAGGCCGGCCACCAGAGCCGACCCGATAAAAACAACAGCAAGCGCCCCGCCAGGATCGATGGGGACACGCCAATGCCTGCCGTGACTACCCCGAGGTCGAGGTCATGCCCACCCGCCACATCGACTTGCAGGATCATCGCCTGCGCTATCTGCACCTGAGCCACGACAAGGGCTCCATGCGCGCCGCCGCCGAAGCATTGGGCGTCGCCACTTCATCGGTCAGCCGGCAGATCGCCCGGCTGGAGGAGGAACTGGACATCGAACTGGTCCGCCCCGGCACCCACCGCATCAGCCTGACGGCTGCCGGCGAAGCCGCCGTGGACTACTACGTCGAGCGCATCCGCCAGCACACCCAGCTGGTCAACCGCCTGGATCAGCTGCGCGGTCAGCAGCAGGCCTCGACCGTGATCGCCATTGGCGAAGGCCTGCTGGGTGCCCGGGCGATCAATTCGCTGCAGGGGTTTCTGCATGCCCATGGCGCGCACAAGGCCGAGATCATCAGCGCACCTTCGCTGGAGGTGCAGCGCCGGGTGCTGGCCGATGAGGCGCACCTGGGGGTGATCTTCGCTCCCAGCGCCACCGCCCGCCTGACCCGCCTGTACAGCCTGGCCCAGCCGCTGCGCATGATCGTGCACCGCGACAGCCGCCTGGCCGCGCGGACCACGGTCAGCCTGGAAGACGTGGCACGTGAATCGCTGGTGCTGCCGGGCGCCGACTTCCGCGTGCGCGAACTGGCGGATGCGGCGTGCAAGGACCAACCATTCGCCATCGTGCCCACGCTCACTTCCAATTCGCTGGCGGTGATTCTCGACTTCGTCCGCTCCGGCCTGGGCGCCACCTTGCTGGCCGAACTGCCGATCATCGATGAGCTCAAGAACGGCACGTTCAAGGCACTGGCGATCGATTGCCCGGCGATGAATGCGACCGATATCCAGATCGTCACCCGCCGCGGGCGCACGCTGGACGGGCTGAGCCGCGAGCTGGCCACAGAGATGGCCAGGGCGGTGCGCGTGGCGGCCAGCGCCTAGTAGGACATGAGATTGCTGGGGGCTGCTTTGCGGCCCCAAAGTTGTTGCACAAAACGCAACGACATTGCCCACCGCTGTCATTGAGCCCCTCCCCCCTGCCCTTTACGTTGCTCCCATAAGAAATCGCCCTCCATAGGTGACCCCGTGAGCAACCTGATCCCC
>NZ_JBKGGW010000078.1:0-2807 GCF_052041945.1 Pseudomonas sp. SMN11
AGTGCCGACGTTAACGTGGGGAAGGGAACGATCAAACTTTTCCTTAGCCATCGATACAATCCTCCGCAGAAGAAAATAGCCTTACGCTGATAAAACAAAGGCAGATATTTTCATATCTGCCTTGTTTATATGGAGCTCTTGAGCGGATTTGAACCGCTGACCTCACCCTTACCAAGGGTGTGCTCTACCAACTGAGCTACAAGAGCGAAACACTTTGCGCAAAATCCAGCAAACTTGGAGCGGGTAGCGGGAATCGAACCCGCATCATCAGCTTGGAAGGCTGAGGTTCTACCACTAAACTATACCCGCGGAGCTTGCGGCTCTCGCTAAAACTGGTGGAGGGAGAAGGATTCGAACCTTCGAAGCTCTCGCAACGGATTTACAGTCCGTCCCCTTTGACCGCTCGGGAATCCCTCCAGATGTGGCCGGCATTCTATGCGTCTGCCGTCCTAGTGTCAAGCTTTTTTTCAAATTTTTTCAATCAAATCTGAAACTTAGCTGCTTTGACACTCGCTTCCAGTTCTCCCACCTGAGTGGTGTTCCCTGTGAAGCGGGCGCCATTCTATCAAGCTATTCGCCAGTTGCAATACCCTGGCAGAAAATAATTTTGCGTTTTAAGTCTTTGAAATCGTTGGAAAGTGTCTCGAGGACGGTTTGGTCCAGTAAACGCTCGCTTTCCGGGGAAATCTTGAGCCAGAAACCTTCGGCTCCAGGCAACTGTCCAGACACCGGCGCAGCATTGATATCCAGGCTCAGCAGGCGTTGTCGCAGCGCATCGAGCTGATCGCGCGCAACCAGGCCACCTACGACCAGGCATTCATCACGGCGCCGGGCCGGTGCAGACGTCCCGGTTTCCTTGAGCAGGCGGATCTCTTGCTGATTACCTTTGTACAGCGACAACGGCGCGACGTCCTTCGCCTTCAGCGGGGCTTCCTGTTGGTGCCAGACGTAATAGAAGACGTTGAGCACCAGCAACAGCAGAAACAACCAACGCATAAGCACCTCAGTCCAGTGGACAGGCCATGGCCAGCCCGACAAATACCAGGTCAGGGACGATCCTGGCCTGTGGCACCGCCTCACGCACCAGCGGCGCATCCCCCCCCGTCAGGAAGACCGTGAAGCCATCACCCCACAAGGCCTGAGCCTGCTCGAGCTGAGTGCGGGCAAAACCCTGCAGCATCAGTACACAACCGCGCTCTACAGCCTCCACAGTGGAGCGGCCTGGAGCAAGACTGCTCAAGGCGCGCTCAGCCGAAGCGTCGTCGTAGCGAATACGGCGGGTATGCGTGCGCAGCTGGCTACGCATCAGCGGCATGCCCGGGCAGATGTAGCCACCCAGGTGCTCGCCTTCGGCCGAGACAAAATCCGCCTTGGCCGCAGTGCCCAGGTCAATGACCAGGCATGCGCCCTTGGCGAGATGGAACGCACCCAATGCCGCCAGCCAGCGATCCATACCGAGACGCTGGTAGTCGTCATAACCATTGCGCACACCAGCCATTTCTTGTGCAGGCTCGGCAACACGGGCAACGACGGCAAAAGCTTTGGCGATCAACGCACAGAGGGCAGCGGTTTCATCTTCGCTGCGCACACTGACAATTCGACAGCCTGTAAGGCGCAATGACGGGAGGGCCGCGACCTCGCTTAGCAGTGCCTGGTCCGAATCGACAATACCACCACCTACAATGGTGGCGTCGGCGGCGTGAATGACACGCCACTTGATGAAGCTGTTACCGCAATCGAGCTCAAGAATCATCACGCAACCTCAAACTGAGCTCACCACCACTGAAGCTCTTTTCCACACCGTCGACCTCAAGGCGCAACCCGCCCTGCCCGTCCACGCCCAGCACGACACCATCGATACGTGTGGTACCTGCGATGAGAGATACATTACGCCCCTGCCACAGATGCGCCTGCTCCCACTCTTCCTGGAACGCGGCAAAACCGTAGCGCCGATGACGGGCCAATTCATGTTGCAACTGCTGGCTGAGCTTGGCCACCAGCCGGTTGCGATCAATTGTCACACCGACTTCACGCCGCATCGATGTCCACTGCTGATCGACCTGCTCATTGGTCTGCATGTTCACATTGATACCAATGCCGAGCACGACATGACAGACGTCTGCAGGGTCGCCCACAAGTTCCAGGAGAATACCGGTGATCTTCTGCCCGCGAACCAGGACATCGTTGGGCCATTTCAACCCCACGTCCTTTACGCCAAAAGCCTGTAGCGTGCGCATCACGGCCAACCCGACCACCAGACTGAGACCTTCGAGCTGACGCATGCCGCCATCAATGCGCAGGACCAGGCTGTAATAGAGGTTTTCTGCAAATGGACTTATCCACATGCGACCACGTCGACCACGGCCAGCACTCTGGCGCTCGGCCAGCACCAGGAATGGTGCTGGCTCCCCCTTGCCGGCCAGGCGTAAGCCTTCGGCATTGGTCGAATCAATCGTTTCATGGATAAAAACGGGCCAGCGCTCACCTTCGGTGAACGCTGCGATCGCTTGCGTATCGAGCAAGCTCAGCGGCGCGGCCAACTGGTAGCCACGCCCGCGAACTTTATGAATGGTGAGGTTCAGCTCACTTTCCAGGTGTTGCAGCTGCTTCCAAACGGCGCTGCGACTTACCCCGAGGGCTGCCCCCAAGGCTTCTCCGGAATGGAACCGGCCATCCTTGAGGAGATTCAACAACTTCAGCATGCCAGTCTCGACTTGGAATAAGGCTGGCATGATAGCTAGGGGTCGTTGGCTTGCATAGGAAAAGGGCTGGGGGTACCGCCACAAGCACCGAGTATTTCGGTCAGA
>NZ_JBKGGW010000079.1:0-2378 GCF_052041945.1 Pseudomonas sp. SMN11
AGCAAATTGCTTGGGTGTTATATGGTCAAGCCTCACGGGCAATTAGTATTGGTTAGCTCAACGCCTCACAGCGCTTACACACCCAACCTATCAACGTCGTAGTCTTCGACGGCCCTTTAGGGGATTCAAGATCCCAGTGAGATCTCATCTTGAGGCAAGTTTCCCGCTTAGATGCTTTCAGCGGTTATCTCTTCCGAACATAGCTACCCGGCAATGCCACTGGCGTGACAACCGGAACACCAGAGGTTCGTCCACTCCGGTCCTCTCGTACTAGGAGCAGCCCCTCTCAAATCTCAAACGTCCACGGCAGATAGGGACCGAACTGTCTCACGACGTTCTAAACCCAGCTCGCGTACCACTTTAAATGGCGAACAGCCATACCCTTGGGACCGGCTTCAGCCCCAGGATGTGATGAGCCGACATCGAGGTGCCAAACACCGCCGTCGATATGAACTCTTGGGCGGTATCAGCCTGTTATCCCCGGAGTACCTTTTATCCGTTGAGCGATGGCCCTTCCATACAGAACCACCGGATCACTAAGACCTACTTTCGTACCTGCTCGACGTGTTTGTCTCGCAGTCAAGCGCGCTTTTGCCTTTATACTCTACGACCGATTTCCGACCGGTCTGAGCGCACCTTCGTACTCCTCCGTTACTCTTTGGGAGGAGACCGCCCCAGTCAAAC
This sequence comes from Pseudomonas sp. SMN11, assembly GCF_052041945.1. Classification (NCBI taxonomy): domain Bacteria; kingdom Pseudomonadati; phylum Pseudomonadota; class Gammaproteobacteria; order Pseudomonadales; family Pseudomonadaceae; genus Pseudomonas; species Pseudomonas sp. SMN11. Next base: position 685 of record NZ_JBKGGW010000079.1, read on the forward strand.
TACCCACCATACACTGTCCTCGATCCGGATAACGGACCTGAGTTAGAACCTCAAAGTTGCCAGGGTGGTATTTCAAGGATGGCTCCATGAGAACTGGCGTCCCCACTTCAAAGCCTCCCACCTATCCTACACAAGCAAATTCAAAGTCCAGTGCAAAGCTATAGTAAAGGTTCACGGGGTCTTTCCGTCTAGCCGCGGATACACTGCATCTTCACAGCGATTTCAATTTCACTGAGTCTCGGGTGGAGACAGCGCCGCCATCGTTACGCCATTCGTGCAGGTCGGAACTTACCCGACAAGGAATTTCGCTACCTTAGGACCGTTATAGTTACGGCCGCCGTTTACCGGGGCTTCGATCAAGAGCTTCGCTTGCGCTAACCCCATCAATTAACCTTCCGGCACCGGGCAGGCGTCACACCCTATACGTCCACTTTCGTGTTTGCAGAGTGCTGTGTTTTTAATAAACAGTCGCAGCGGCCTGGTATCTTCGACCGGCATGGGCTTACGGAGCAAGTCCTTCACCCTCGCCGGCGCACCTTCTCCCGAAGTTACGGTGCCATTTTGCCTAGTTCCTTCACCCGAGTTCTCTCAAGCGCCTTGGTATTCTCTACCTAACCACCTGTGTCGGTTTGGGGTACGGTTCCCAGTTATCTGAAGCTTAGGAGCTTTTCTTGGAAGCATGGCATCAACCACTTCGCGCTCTAATGAGCACTCGTCATCAGCTCTCGGCCTTGAAATCCCGGATTTGCCTAAGATTTCAGCCTACCACCTTAAACTTGGACAACCAACGCCAAGCTGGCCTAGCCTTCTCCGTCCCTCCATCGCAATAACTGGAAGTACAGGAATATTAACCTGTTTTCCATCGACTACGCTTTTCAGCCTCGCCTTAGGGACCGACTAACCCTGCGTCGATTAACGTTGCGCAGGAAACCTTGGTCTTTCGGCGTGCGAGTTTTTCACTCGCATTGTCGTTACTCATGTCAGCATTCGCACTTCTGATACCTCCAGCAAGCTTCTCAACTCACCTTCACAGGCTTACAGAACGCTCCTCTACCGCGTCATCCTAAGATGACACCCGTAGCTTCGGTGCATGGTTTGAGCCCCGTTACATCTTCCGCGCAGGCCGACTCGACTAGTGAGCTATTACGCTTTCTTTAAAGGATGGCTGCTTCTAAGCCAACCTCCTAGCTGTCTAAGCCTTCCCACATCGTTTCCCACTTAACCATGACTTTGGGACCTTAGCTGACGGTCTGGGTTGTTTCCCTTTTCACGACGGACGTTAGCACCCGCCGTGTGTCTCCCATGCTCGGCACTTGTAGGTATTCGGAGTTTGCATCGGTTTGGTAAGTCGGGATGACCCCCTAGCCGAAACAGTGCTCTACCCCCTACAGTGATACATGAGGCGCTACCTAAATAGCTTTCGAGGAGAACCAGCTATCTCCGAGCTTGATTAGCCTTTCACTCCGATCCACAGGTCATCCGCTAACTTTTCAACGGTAGTCGGTTCGGTCCTCCAGTCAGTGTTACCTAACCTTCAACCTGCCCATGGATAGATCGCCCGGTTTCGGGTCTATACCCAGCGACTAAACGCCCTATTAAGACTCGCTTTCGCTACGCCTCCCCTATTCGGTTAAGCTCGCCACTGAATATAAGTCGCTGACCCATTATACAAAAGGTACGCAGTCACCTAACAA
>NZ_JBKGGW010000080.1:0-2356 GCF_052041945.1 Pseudomonas sp. SMN11
CGGTGCGGTCACCGTGGCTGTGTACACGATCGTGCCGCCCTCGGCGACCGAAGGCGTGGCGGCCAGGCTCACGGTCGAGGTGTCGGCGGTATCAGTGACATTGGTCACTGCTGGCGTGCTATTGACTGCCAGATTCTCGAAGTTGCCGCCAGTCGCATTGGTGATCTGCGCACTGACCTGACCGGCATCGAGGTACGGGTTGTCACCGTGGGTGGCAACCACGACGCTGCCGGAGGTCTGGTTAGTGGCAATCGTAATGGTCTGGCCATTGCTCAAAGTGACGGTCACCGGAGACTGTGCAGCATTGGTCAGGGTCGCGGTGTAGACGATCTGGCCGCCCTCGGCCACGCTCGGCGTCGCCGACAGCGAAACCGTGGTGGTGTCCTGCACGTCGGTGACGCTGGTGCTGACCTGGGATTTGTCGGCGATCAGGTTTTCGTAGTTGCCCCCGGACACGCTGGTGATGCTGTTGCTGACCGCTGCGTGGCCTTGGTAGATGTCGTTGCTGACGGCCGCTGTGGCGGTCCCCGAACTTTCCCCGATCGGGATGGTGATGGTCTGGCCGTTGGCAAGGCTCACGACGACCGGGCTGCCCGTAACCGGCGCGCCCAAGGTGGCGGTGTAGAGGATCGTGCCACCCTCCGCCACAGATGGCGTGGCGGTCAATGTGACCGTAGTGTCGTCGGTCACATCGGTAACGGTGGTATTGACCTGAGTCTTGTCTGCGACCAGGTTCTCGTAGTTGCCACCGGATACGTTGCTGATGCTGTTGCTGACTGCAGGGTGGCCTTGATACACGTCGTTGGACACCGCGCCCGTGGCGGTTCCGGAGCTTTGTCCGACGGCAATGGTGATGGTCTGCCCATTGGCTAGGCTGACCACCACCGGGCTGCCGGTGACCGGAGCACCGACAGTGGCGGTGTAGACGATAGTGCCGCCTTCGACCACGGTTGGCGTGGCGGTGAGGGTGACGGTGGTAGTGTCGGTCACATCAGTGACGGTAGTGCTAATCGCCACCTTGTTTGCCACCAGGTTCTCATAGTTGCCGCCAGACACGTTGCTAATGCTGTTGCTGATTGCAGGATGGCCCTGATAGACGTCGTTGGATACTGCGGCCGTGGCTGTACCCGAACTTTGCCCGACCGGAATGGTGATGGTTTGCCCATTGGCCAGTGTCACCACTACGGCAGAGCCGGTCACCGGAGCGGTCACGGTGGCGGTATAAACGATGATTCCGCCTTCAGCCACCGAAGGCGTGGCGGTTAGGCTCACGGTCGAGGTATCGATGGTATCGGTGACGTTGGTCACTGCTGGCGTGGTGTTGACTGCCAGGTTCTCGAAGTTGCCGCCTGATGCATTGGTGATCTGTGCACTGACCTGACCGGCATCGACGTAGGGGTTATCACCGTGCGTGGCGACGCTGATGCTGCCAGAGGTCTGGTTGGTGGCGATGGTGATGGTCTGCCCGTTGCTCAAGCTTACGGTCACCGGCGATTGTGCCGCATTGCTCAGGGTGGCGGTGTAGACGATCTGGCCGCCCTCAGCCACGTTCTGGGTGGCCGACAGCGAGACGGTAGTAGTGTCCTGCACATCGGTGACGCTGGTGCTGACCTGGGTTTTGTCCGCAACAAGGTTTTCATAGTTGCCGCCGGAGACATTGCTGATGCTGTTGGTGACGGCCGCATGGCCCTGATAGACATCGTTGCTTACGGCGCCAGTGGCCGTGCCAGAACTCTGGCCAACTCCAATGGTGATGGTTTGACCGTTGGCCAAGTCAACCACGACCGGGTTGCCGATGACCGGCGCATCCACCGTCGCCGTGTAGACGATGGTGCCACCTTCGGCCACGGATGGCGTGGCGGTCAGGGTCACAGTGGTGGTGTCTTGGACATCGGTGACTGTGGTACTGACCGGCGACTGGTTGGCGACCAGGTTTTCGTAGTTGCCGCCCGTGACAGTGGTGATGCTGTTGGTGACGGGGGCATGGCCCTGGTACACGTCGTTGCCCACGGCACCGGTGGTGGTGCCTGAACTCTGGCCAACTCCAATGGTGATAGTTTGACCATTGGCCAGGGTGACCACCACCGGGTTGCCGGTCACCGGCGCATCCAGCGTCGCCGTGTAGACGATGGTGCCGCCCTCGGCCACGGTTGGCGTGGCAGTGAGGGTAACGGTGGTGGTGTCCTGGACGTCAGTCACCGTGGTGCTGACTTGGGTCTTGTCGGCGACCAGGTCCTCGTAGTTGCCACCGGATACGCTGCTGATGCTGTTACTGACTGCAGGGTGGCCTTGGTAGACGTCGTTGGACACCGCAGCCGTGGCGGTACCCGAACTTTGTCCGACCGGAATGGTGATA
>NZ_JBKGGW010000081.1:0-1249 GCF_052041945.1 Pseudomonas sp. SMN11
GGACTGTCAGATTTTTTGTGTGCGGGCCGGTAACGGCCTGCCGTCAGGCAGGCCCTGATTCTCACCAGGTCGGCCTGATGAATCGATCTCCGTACAGAATCGCAAATTGATTCATCGCGCTTTTCCAATCATGGGCCGGTTTCCCCCAATTGGCTGTTATGTTGCGCAATCCCAGCCAAATCAGTTTGGTCGCTGCGTCATCATTCGGGAAATGCCCGCGAGTCTTGATGACCTTGCGTAGCTGGGCGTTGATACTCTCAATGGCGTTGGTGGTGTAAATCACCTTCCTGATGGCCGGTGGGAAGACGAAAAATGGAATCACTCGATCCCAGGCACGTCTCCAGGCAGCCACCACCGTTGGATATTTCTCGCCCCACGGCCCGTTCTCAAACTCATCGAGTGCTTGCTCAGCGGCTTCAGCATTGACGGCTTGGTAAATTGGCTTCAGCTCCTTAGCCAGAGCCCGCCGCTTGTCCCAGGCCGCGAAGTCGAGGCTGTTGCGGATCAGGTGCACGATGCACGTCTGCAACGTCGTCTCTGGAAATACGGAACTGAGAGCCTCTGGCATACCTTTGAGGCCATCGGTCACGGCAATCAGCACATCGTCGATACCACGCGTCTTGAGGTCGTTGAACACTTTCATCCAGAACTTCGCACCCTCGGTGTTCTCGATCCAGATGCCCAAGATATCCCGCGTCCCGTCGGGTAGAACGCCCAGCGCCAGGTAAATGGCCTTGTTACGCACCAAGCCTTCTTCGCGGATTTTCACCCGCAGCGCATCAAAGAAAATAACCGGATACATCGGTTCCAGGGGCCGCTGTTGCCACGCGCCGATCTCTTCCATGACCTCGTCTGTCACAGAGCTGATGAAGTCGTGCGAAACCTCTGTTCCGTACTGCTCGGAAAGAAAAGCTCGGATCTCTCTGACCGTCATTCCACGTGCGTACATGGCGATGATCTTGTCGTCGAAGCCAGTGTAACGGCGCTCGTGCTTGGGAATCAGAATGGGCGCAAAGCTGCCGTCTCGATCGCGAGGAATTTCCAGCCGCAGCGGGCCATCGCCGGTCAAAACCGTCTTGCCACTCTTGCCGTTACGCTGGTTGGTTTCATCCTCTGGGCGCTGCGCGCCCGACGGATAGCCCAAGTGGTGGCCAAGCTCGGCATGCAGAGCGCGCTCGATCAAGGCCTTCTTGAACGCCGCAGAGGCATCTTCGATAGCTTCTGCGGTCATCAGGCCCTCACCGAACTG
>NZ_JBKGGW010000083.1:0-1036 GCF_052041945.1 Pseudomonas sp. SMN11
CAGCCACAGCGTTATCCCAACAATTGCCCTTCCGGCTCATGCTTTGCGTGAAGCCTTTCTTGGCCAGCGCGAATCGAAATTTGCTGCTTGCATACTGACGTCCCTGATCGGAGTGGAACACAACACCGTAGAGGCCAAGGCATGCGTTCCAAGCATTGATGAAGGCTCTCTCAACCAAGTCGTCCGGCATACGATCCGCCAAGCTGTAACCCAGCACCTGGCGCGTCTGAATGCTGAGTACGACTGCCAGATACAACCATCCCTCTTTGGTTGCGATGTAGGTGATATCGCTGACCCAAGTGGGCGTGGTGCTGTTCACGGCAAACTGTCGAGCCAGCACATTGTCCGCTACAGGTAGGTAGTGATGGCTATCAGTCGTACAGGGTTTGAAACCGCCTTTGCATTTGCCTTGGATGTGTTCCTCGTGCATCAGCCGACCTATCCGTTTGTGGCCCACTGCGTGCGCCTGCCGGCGCAGAGCTTCGACCAGCCGTGGTCGGCCATAAGTATTCCGGCTGGCCACGTAGGCCTTGTGCAAATCAACGCGAATCTGCGCATCCCGATCTGGACGGCCCTGGCGATGCTGATAGTCGTAAAACCCTGAAGCCGAGACACCCATCACCCGGCAGAGCAATCGCACCGGGAATTGAGCCCGTTCACTAGCGACGAAGGCGTATCTCACCTGGACTCTTTGGCAAAGAATACCGCCGCCTTTTTTAGGATTTCGCGCTCCAGTTTGAGTTCGGCATTCTCGGCCCTGAGCCGCGCCAGTTCGCTGTCGTCTTTACTGACAGGGCGTCGGTCGGGGGAGCTTAACGAGTGCCCTTTACGAGACGCGTCAACCCAGTTATCAAGCGTCTTTACGGGAATCTCGAGTTGCCGGGCAGCTTCGGTTCTTCCTACCGTTTGCGCCAAGGCAACGGCCTGGATTTTGAACTCTTCGGTGTAGTTACGGTAGGTTCGAGTGGACATGACAACCTCCAAGAGAACGATTCAAGTATCGCCTCTTGGCGTCCGTTGTCACGGGACAGGCCCA
>NZ_JBKGGW010000084.1:0-983 GCF_052041945.1 Pseudomonas sp. SMN11
ACCGAGTGATGGATTTCCGTTTCGGTGACCGAGATCGGTTGCAGCACACGGAAGAACGCCATCGAGCAGGCGACGTTGGGGAACAGGTTGAGGTTGAAGCCGGAGCCACCGACAGCGCGGACGATACGCCGTACCTGCGGCTCTTGGATGCCTTCGTCGCGCAATTCTGCGGCCAGCGACTCGAAGCGCTCGGGGATCGGCTTGTCGAGGTCAGCCTCGAGATCCACCAGCTCGGGGATCATCACCATCACGCTGTGGCCGTTGCCCAGGTCTTCGACGTAGCCGGGGCCTTTGACGAAGTCGAACAACTCCAGGGTCTGCTCGTCCACCGACGACAGGAAGCTCTTGTGCACCAGCGGGAAGTGGTAGGCGTCGGTGGTGTTTTCCAGCTGGATCTTCCAGTTGCCGGGGAAGCGGAAACGGTGCTCGCCCGGGACCTTGATGCCGTAGCCGGCGCCCTGTTTCATGAACAGGTCCATCCACTTCTTCGCTGCGCCGAGGAAGTCCTCCAGCGGTTCGATGTCGTCCTTGAAAGTGGCGAACACCATGCCGGCGTAGCTTTCGGTGCGCAGGCTGACCAGTGGCAGCTCGGCCTTGTCGATGCAGTCGCCGTAGCTTTCCGGGTGCGGGATGCCGCGCAGCGAGCCGTCGAGGGCGTAGCCCCAGCCGTGGTACGGGCAGACGAAGCTGTTGGTCTTGCCCTTCTTGTGCTCGCACACCGTGGCGCCACGGTGGCGGCAACGGTTGAGCAGCACGTTGATGCCTTTCTTGCGGTCGCGCACCACGATCACCGGCTGCTTGCCGACGTAAGTGGTCTTGTAGCTGCCGGCGTCAGGGACTTCGCTCTCGTGAGCGACCCAGATCCAGGTGCTGTGGAAGATCTTTTCCAGCTCGGCGTCGAACAGTGCCGGGTCGGTGTACAGGGAGGTGTGGACGCGGTCGGGCTGCACCAGCTCGGCCGGGTCGACCGTCAGGTTGACGGC
>NZ_JBKGGW010000085.1:0-970 GCF_052041945.1 Pseudomonas sp. SMN11
GTAGACCGCGTTGCCCTTCTCGTCGATGGTCAGGTAGCCGTATTGGCCGTTGACCTGGGTGTTCAGCTGGCCGATGGCCGAGGTGCTGGTGTCGCTGCCCGCACGCACGCCGACCACATAGTTGCCATCGCTGCGCACGTCGGCACCGACCACATCGTTGTACAGCACATTGCCGCGCACCTCGTCGCCCTTGTACACACTGGTGTAATCGCTGTGGGCTTGCGGTACGTCATCGACGATGGTGATGACGATGGTACTGGTGGTCGAATTGCCGACCGAGTCTTTCACTTGGTAGGTGAAGGTTTCAGTGACGGTGTTGGGGCCGTCATTGGCGTGGGTCGGCGAATTGGCGGGCGAGGTCAGGGTGTAGGTGTAGGTACCGTCAGCGTTCAGGTGAAGCTGGCCGTACTGGCCCGTGGCATCGCCTACCAGGCTGTAGGTCAACGCACCGACACCGCCGCTGGCCGTGCCTGCCAGGCTGCCGGACGCGGTTTCGCGGGTCGAGTCCGGGTCGCTGCCAGTGACGCTGCCAGCGGCCAGGTCGTTGCCGTCCTGATGCGTATCCAGGGCACTCTCGTGGACCGTTACCCCGCCAACGGGGCCGGCCACGAGCGAGCAGTCCTGCACGTTGATCATAATGGTCGTGGTGCTCTCGTCACCGTCAGTGTCGCGAATGGTGTAGACGAAAACGTCGCTGGCGCCTTGCGGCAGCACCGCATTCGGATTGGCGTGATAGACCGCATTACCCGCCGCATCAATGGTCAGGGTGCCGTACTGGCCAACGATCGCGGTGTTGAGATTGCCGATGGCCGATGTCGACGTATCGGAACCGGCGCGAGCACCGACCACGACATTGCTGGTGCCCGCCTGGTCCGCCCCCAGCTTGTCGTTCCACAGGACGTTGCCCGTGGCTGTCCCGCCTTCCACCACGCTGGTGGTATCCGCCGCAGCCTGCGGCACATCATCGACG
>NZ_JBKGGW010000086.1:0-749 GCF_052041945.1 Pseudomonas sp. SMN11
TTGCGGAACATCTCAACACCGGTGCAGGTGGTGGTGGTGGTGTCACGCAGACCAACGATTTCCAGCGGATCCTGAACGCGGACGATACCACGCTCGATACGGCCGGTAACAACGGTACCACGACCCGAGATCGAGAATACGTCTTCGATCGGCATCAGGAATGGCTGGTCGATGGCACGAACTGGCTCAGGGATGTAGGCATCCAGAGTTTCTACCAGCTTCTTGACAGCGGTAGTGCCCATTTCGTTGTCGTCTTTGCCTTCCAGCGCCATACGAGCCGAACCGATGATGATCGGGGTGTCGTCGCCTGGGAAGTCGTAGGTGGACAGCAGGTCGCGAACTTCCATCTCGACCAGTTCCAGCAGCTCAGCGTCGTCTACCAGGTCAGCCTTGTTCAGGAAGACCACGATGTACGGAACGCCAACCTGACGGGACAGCAGGATGTGCTCACGGGTTTGTGGCATCGGACCATCGGCGGCCGAGCAAACCAGGATCGCGCCGTCCATCTGGGCAGCACCGGTGATCATGTTCTTCACGTAGTCAGCGTGACCTGGGCAGTCAACGTGAGCGTAGTGACGAATGTTCGAGTTGTACTCGACGTGAGCGGTGTTGATGGTGATACCGCGCGCTTTTTCTTCTGGAGCCGAGTCGATCTTGTCGAACTCAACGACGGCCGAACCGAAAACTTCGGAGCAGACGCGAGTCAGAGCTGCGGTCAGAGTGGTCTTACCGTGGTCAACGTGGCCGAT
>NZ_JBKGGW010000087.1:0-708 GCF_052041945.1 Pseudomonas sp. SMN11
CTCCTTGCCCACGGTCTTGTAGTACCAGTTCCAGGCCTCGGGGTTGATCGGTTCGCCCACCGAGCCCAGCAGGCGCAGGCTGGAACCGTCGGCACCGGCAACGGCGGCCTGCCCTTCGGCCATCATGGCGCGGATCGCGGTCGGCGCGGTGTAGAGGATATTGACCTTGTGCTTGTCGACGATCTTCGACACGCGGGTGATGTCCGGGTAGTTCGGCACGCCTTCGAACAGCAGCGTGGTGGCGCCATTGGCCAGCGGGCCGTAGACGATGTAGCTGTGGCCGGTGACCCAGCCGACGTAGGCGGTGCACCAGTAGACTTCGCCCGGGCGGTAGTCGAACACGCGCTCATGGGTCAGCGCGGCATACACCAGGTAACCCCCGGTGGTGTGCAGCACGCCCTTCGGCTTGCCGGTGGAACCGGAGGTATAAAGGATGAACAGCGGCTCTTCGGCGCCCATTTCCTTCGGTGCACAGTGGCTGGAGGCCACTTTCATCAGGTCTTCGAACCAGATGTCGCGGTGCTGGTGCCAGGCGATGTCGCCACCGGTGCGCTTGCACACGATGATCTTCTGCACGCTGCTGGTTTCCGGGTTGGTCAGCGCCAGGTCGACGTTGGCCTTGAGCGGAGTACGACGGCCGCCGCGCAGGCCTTCGTCGGCAGTGATCACCACCTTGGACTTGCAGTCGATGATGCGGCCAGCCAGCGC
>NZ_JBKGGW010000088.1:0-626 GCF_052041945.1 Pseudomonas sp. SMN11
CGCACACCGACCACGTAATTGCCGTCGCTGCGCACGTCGGCACCGACCACATCGTTGTACAGCACATTGCCGCGCACCTCGTCGCCCTTGTACACACTGGTGTAATCGCTGTGGGCTTGCGGCACATCGTCGACGATGGTGATGACGATGGTGCTGGTGGTCGAGTTGCCGACTGAATCTTTCACCTGGTAGGTGAAGGTTTCGGTGACGGTGTTGGGGCCGTCATTGGCGTGGGTCGGTGAGTTGGCCGGTGAGGTCAGGGTATAGGTGTAGGTGCCGTCGGCGTTCAGATGAAGCTGGCCGTACTGGCCAGTGGCATCGCCCACCAGGCTGTAGGTCAACGCACCGACACCGCCGCTGGCAGAACCGACCAAGGTGCCGGTAGCGGTTTCGCGGGCCGAGCCCGGGTCGCTGCCGGTGACGCTACCAGCGGCCAGGTCGTTGCCGTCTTTGTGCAGGTCCAGGGCGTTTTCGTACACCGTGACATCGCGGTCCTCACAAGCCATCAGCGAGTTGTGGACATTGATGGTGATCGTCGTCGTGCTTTCGTCACCATCGGCGTCACGGATGGTGTAAACGAAGGTGTCGACGGCATCTCGCGGGGACACCACGTCGGGATTGGAGTG
>NZ_JBKGGW010000089.1:0-607 GCF_052041945.1 Pseudomonas sp. SMN11
ACTCACCACCCCGGTGCTCGGGTTGTAGCCGGTGATGGTCAGGATGTTGCCTTCCGGTGTGACCACCGATTGCGGGAAGCCGGCAGCCACGCCGCCAGTGACCACGGCGATACCGCCCACGGTCAGGCTTTGCAGGCCATCAGCCGCCGTCACCTTGAAGGTACCTTGCTGGGTCAGGGCATTCGCATCCGGCGCGGTGCCGTCGCTCAGGTTTTTCTCGTAGACGGTCAGCTCGCCGTTCTGCACATCCAGGCCGTCGAGGGTGACCGGGTCGTTGAGGTTACTGATGTTCAGCGTCAACGTCGCCGTGCTGGTGTCGCCGTCGGCGTCCTTGATCGTGTAGGTGAAGTGCTCCACGCCATTGCCGCCACCGCCAAGGTTCATGAAGTCCGGGGCATTGGGGTTGAGCGTGTAGGTGTAGGAGCCGTCTGCGGCCAAGACCAGCGTGCCGTAGGTGCCGGTGTAAGTGCCGGCGATCACCGGGCCGCCGGCCACGCGGTCGGCGCCTTGCACGTCGTTGGTCAGCACATTCCCGGTCAGTTCGACATGCTGCTCGGTTGCCGTTACGGCGTTGCTGTCGTCCACCGCTTTCGGTACGTCATCGACA
>NZ_JBKGGW010000090.1:0-556 GCF_052041945.1 Pseudomonas sp. SMN11
CTTACTGCCCTTCCTCCCAACTTAAAGTGCTTTACAATCCGAAGACCTTCTTCACACACGCGGCATGGCTGGATCAGGCTTTCGCCCATTGTCCAATATTCCCCACTGCTGCCTCCCGTAGGAGTCTGGACCGTGTCTCAGTTCCAGTGTGACTGATCATCCTCTCAGACCAGTTACGGATCGTCGCCTTGGTGAGCCATTACCCCACCAACTAGCTAATCCGACCTAGGCTCATCTGATAGCGCAAGGCCCGAAGGTCCCCTGCTTTCTCCCGTAGGACGTATGCGGTATTAGCGTTCCTTTCGAAACGTTGTCCCCCACTACCAGGCAGATTCCTAGGCATTACTCACCCGTCCGCCGCTGAATCAAGGAGCAAGCTCCCGTCATCCGCTCGACTTGCATGTGTTAGGCCTGCCGCCAGCGTTCAATCTGAGCCATGATCAAACTCTTCAGTTCAATACTGCTTGGGTTTTTAAGAAACCCTAAACTTGGCTCAGCAATCTCAAATGACTATGTGATTTCTCGCATGGCCACTTGTGATGCTGATAATCTTTGT
>NZ_JBKGGW010000091.1:0-486 GCF_052041945.1 Pseudomonas sp. SMN11
TTCAGGGCGAAGATGCTGGCCGCGCCATCGGCGGCCAGGCTGAAGGCGTCCTCGACACTCTCGATGGATTCGTCGGCCATGATCGGCGCCGGGCTGCGCTGGTTCAGGCGCACCTGGCCGCCGCGGTTGATGCGCGCGATCGGCTGTTCGATCAGGTCGATGCCGTTGTCACCGAGCACCTGGCAGGCGCGGATGGCTTGCGATTCGTCCCAGTACTGGTTGACGTCGACGCGCACGCTGGCGCGCTCACCCAGCTCGCGCTTGATCGCCACCACGTGCTTCAGGTCCTGCTCGAGCGGGTTGGCGCCGATCTTCAGCTTGAACACGCGGTGCCGGCGGACCTCCAGCATGTGCTCGGCTTCGGCGATGTCGCGGGCGGTGTCGCCGCTGGCCAGGGTCCAGGCCACTTCCAGGCTGTCACGCACACGGCCGCCGAGCAGCTCGCTGACCGGCAGGCCAAGGCGCTTGCCCTGAGCGTCGAGCAAG
>NZ_JBKGGW010000092.1:0-472 GCF_052041945.1 Pseudomonas sp. SMN11
GGCCAGAACGTCGGTGGCGTTGCCGAAGCCGCTGCCAAGATCGCTGGCGTGGCCAAGGTACTGGTTGCCGATAACGCTGCCTACGCCCACGCCCTGCCAGAAAACGTCGCGCCGCTGATCGTCGAGCTGGCCAAGGGTTACAGCCACGTGCTGGCCCCGGCCACCACCAACGGCAAGAACATCCTGCCACGCGTTGCCGCGCTGCTGGACGTCGACCAGATCTCCGAGATCATCTCGGTTGAATCGGCCGACACCTTCAAGCGCCCGATCTACGCCGGCAACGCCATTGCCACCGTGCAATCGAGCGCTTCGGTCAAGGTGATCACCGTGCGTACCACCGGCTTCGACGCCGTGGCCGCCGAGGGTGGTTCGGCTGCCGTTGAAGCGGTGGCTGCTGCGCACAACGCCGGTATCTCGGCCTTCGTCGGCGAAGAGCTGGCCAAGTCCGACCGCCCAGAGCTGACCGCTGCCA
>NZ_JBKGGW010000093.1:0-466 GCF_052041945.1 Pseudomonas sp. SMN11
CGGTAACTTCGAAGCCGTCGACCTGACTGGCGCGACCACTACCGCCACTGTCGAAGACACCATCGACACCACCACCGTGGCGGTTTCCGCCGAGCCGGCGAAGGAAGGCGATACCAATGTCACCTTTAACTTCCAGCTGAACAACCCGCCACAGGCCGGTACCACCGCGACCCTGACCGTGAAAGTCGGCAACGACTACCACACTGTCGAGATCGATTCGACCGGCAAGGGCACGCTGGTCCTGGCAAACACCAACGGTGAAGATGCCTATGTCGATGGAAGCGCTGTAACCGCCACCGTCACCGCCATCAATGGCGGCAACTTCGAAGCGACCAGCGTCACGGGTGCAACGGCCACGGTAAAAGTCGAAGACACCATCGACACCACCACCGTGAGTGTCTCCGGTGACACCGTGAAGGAAGGTGCTGCCAGCATCACCTTCAACTTCCAGCTGAATAACCCGCCA
>NZ_JBKGGW010000094.1:0-454 GCF_052041945.1 Pseudomonas sp. SMN11
CTGGAGCGTGAGCCGGAGCTGCTGTTGCAACGCCTGCCGGTGCTGGAGGCCGAGGAGCGCCAGCGGGTGCTGGTGGACGTCAACGACACGGCGGTCGATTACGACCTCGAGCAGACCTTGCATGGCCTGATCGAGGCGCAGGTTGCGCGTACCCCGGATGCGCTCGCCGTGCGGGCCGAAGAGGGTGAACTGAGCTATCGCCAGCTCAACGAACAGGCCAACCGCCTGGCGCATCACCTGATCGCCCTGGGCGTAAGACCAGATGACCGTGTGGCGATCTGCGTCGAGCGTGGCCTGTCGATGGTGGTCGGGCTGCTGGCGATCCTCAAGGCCGGGGGGGCCTATGTGCCGGTCGATCCGGATTACCCGGCCGAGCGCGTGCGCCACATGTTGACCGACAGCGCGCCAGTGGCAGTGCTGGTGCATGCGGCGACCCGCCATGTGCCGGATGCCG
>NZ_JBKGGW010000095.1:0-452 GCF_052041945.1 Pseudomonas sp. SMN11
GCTTCGTCCTTGAAGGTGGTGACGCTGACCACCGGGCCGAAGATTTCTTCCTGGAACACGCGCATGCGGTTGTTGCCCTTGAGCAGGGTCGGCTGGATGTAGTAACCGGTGGCCAGCGAACCTTCGAGCTGCTCCACCTTGCCGCCGGTCAGTAGCTCGGCGCCTTCTTCCTGGGCGATTTTCAGGTAGGACTGGATCTTCTCGAACTGCTGCTGCGAGGCCTGGGCGCCGACCATGGTGTCGGTGTCGAGCGGGTCGCCGCGCTTGATCTGCAGCACCTTCTTCATCACCACTTCCATGAACTGCGGGTAGATCGACTCCTGCACCAGGGCGCGCGACGGGCAGGTGCACACCTCGCCCTGGTTGAAGAACGCCAGCACCATGCCTTCTGCGGCCTTGTCGATAAAGCTCGGCTCGGCCTGCATGATGTCTTCGAAGTACACGTTCGGCGA
>NZ_JBKGGW010000096.1:0-423 GCF_052041945.1 Pseudomonas sp. SMN11
TGCGACCAGCACGTGCACATCACCACCGATCTTGGCGGCAGCGGCAACGGTGTTCAGGGTGGCGGAGGCTATGGCACCGCCAGCGTGTTCAGCGACAACCAGGATAGTCATTTAGATTACCTTCGCTTCGTTCTTGAGCTTTTCGACCAGTTCGGCCACCGATTTGACCTTGATGCCGGCGCTGCGGGCAGCCGGGGCTTCGACTTTCAGGGTCTTGCTGGTGGAGGCGAGGGACACGCCCAGCGCGTCTGAAGTAACGGTTTCCAGCGGCTTCTTCTTGGCCTTCATGATGTTCGGCAGCGACGCGTAGCGTGGCTCGTTCAGGCGCAGGTCGGTGGTGACGATGGCTGGCAGGTTCAGCGAAACGGTCTGCAGGCCGCCATCGATTTCACGGGTGACGTTCAGCTTGTCGCCAGCCACGAT
>NZ_JBKGGW010000097.1:0-423 GCF_052041945.1 Pseudomonas sp. SMN11
GAAGTCGCTGGCGACAAGCTGAACGTCACCCGTGAAATCGATGGCGGCCTGCAGACTGTTTCGCTGAACCTGCCAGCCATCGTCACCACCGACCTGCGCCTGAACGAGCCACGCTACGCGTCGCTGCCGAACATCATGAAGGCCAAGAAGAAGCCGCTGGAAACCGTTACTCCAGACGCGCTGGGCGTTTCCCTCGCCTCCACCAACAAGACCCTGAAAGTCGAAGCGCCGGCTGCCCGCAGCGCCGGCATCAAGGTCAAATCGGTGGCCGAACTGGTCGAGAAGCTGAAGAACGAAGCGAAGGTAATCTAAATGACTATCCTGGTTGTCGCTGAACACGAAAAAGGTGCCGTAGCCCCGGCCACCCTGAACACTGTCGCCGCTGCCGCCAAGATCGGTGGTGATGTGCACGTGCTGGTCGCT
>NZ_JBKGGW010000098.1:0-402 GCF_052041945.1 Pseudomonas sp. SMN11
ATGGCACCTTCATCATCGACCTGGCCCCGGCTGCCCAGCCGGGCGAGCAACTGAGCATCGTGCAGACCGACCCCGCCGGCAATGCCTCCACCGCCGTCGACTATGCAGTGCCCAGCACCACCGTACCGACCAGCCCGACCGACCTGACCGTGGCCGCCGATGGCAGCAGTGTCAGCGGCAGCGCCCAGGCCGGCACCCGGGTGGATGTGCGCGATGCCAACGGCACCGTGGTGGGTAGTGTGCTGGTCGGTGACGACGGCACCTTCACCGTCGCCCTCTCCCCTGCGCAAGCCAATGGCGAATTGCTGAACGTTACCGCCGTCGATGCCGACGGTACTTCGTCGCTGCCTGCGCAGGTCAGTGCCCCGGACATCACCGCGCCAAGCGCACCTGCCGACCTGA
>NZ_JBKGGW010000099.1:0-402 GCF_052041945.1 Pseudomonas sp. SMN11
GTGGCACCTTCATCATCGACCTGGCCCCGGCTGCCCAGCCGGGCGAGCAACTGAGCATCGTGCAGACCGACGCCGCCGGCAATGCCTCCACCGCCGTCGACTATGCAGTGCCCAGCACCACCGTACCGACCAGCCCGACCGACCTGACCGTGGCCGCCGATGGCAGCAGCGTCAGCGGCAGCGCCCAGGCCGGCACCCGGGTGGATGTGCGCGATGCCAACGGCACCGTGGTGGGTAGCGTGCTGGTCGGTGACGACGGCACCTTCACCGTCGCCCTCTCCCCGGCACAAGCCAACGGCCAATTGCTGAACGTTACCGCCGTCGATGCCGACGGTGCTTCGTCGCTACCTGCGCAGGTCAGTGCCCCGGACATCACCGCGCCAAGCGCACCTGCCGACCTGG
>NZ_JBKGGW010000100.1:0-396 GCF_052041945.1 Pseudomonas sp. SMN11
AAGCTGAGTATCTTGTACTGAATACATAGGTGCAAGAGGCGAACCAGGGGAACTGAAACATCTAAGTACCCTGAGGAAAAGAAATCAACCGAGATTCCCTTAGTAGTGGCGAGCGAACGGGGACCAGCCCTTAAGTTGATTTGAGATTAGTGGAACGCTCTGGAAAGTGCGGCCATAGTGGGTGATAGCCCCGTACACGAAAATCTCTTGTCAATGAAATCGAGTAGGACGGAGCACGAGAAACTTTGTCTGAACATGGGGGGACCATCCTCCAAGGCTAAATACTACTGACTGACCGATAGTGAACCAGTACCGTGAGGGAAAGGCGAAAAGAACCCCGGAGAGGGGAGTGAAATAGAACCTGAAACCGTATGCGTACAAGCAGTGGGAGCCTAC
>NZ_JBKGGW010000101.1:0-392 GCF_052041945.1 Pseudomonas sp. SMN11
ATACATCCAGCATCGAGGGGACGAAGTGCAAGGTGGTGACGCCTTCGTTCTGGATGACCTGGCGCAGGTACTCGGGATCGCGGTGTCCGCCTGGGCGGGCCATGACCAGGCGGGCGCCGGTCTGCAGCGGCCAGAGGAACTCCCAGACCGAAACGTCGAAGCTGAACGGGGTCTTCTGCAGCACCACGTCATCGGCGCCCAGCTGATAGGCGTCCTGCATCCACAGCAGGCGGTTCACCACCCCGGCATGCTCGTTCATCACGCCTTTGGGCAAGCCGGTCGAGCCTGAGGTGTAGATCACGTAGGCCAGATGGCGTGGCGTCAGGACTGCAATCTCGGGGTTACTTGCCGGCTGGTCATTCCAGCTTGGCTGATCCAGGTCGATGATCTGC
>NZ_JBKGGW010000102.1:0-379 GCF_052041945.1 Pseudomonas sp. SMN11
GTGCAGAAAGGCGCCAATGCCGGTGAAAACCTGTGGATCATGCTCAACCGCGGCCTGCCAGGCGAGAAGCCCAGCGAAGATGGCCTGGTCTCCGACGTCAGTGCTGAAACCGGCATGCGTGCGGCCTACCAGCAGTGGAAGAAGATGATGGCGGCGGAGGCCAAATGATGAATCTGAATCTGCTCAACGAAGTCACGGCGTTCATCTGGCAGGAAGGCGACATGCTCGACCACGGTGAATACGACACCTGGTTGAACCTGTGGACCGAGAAAGGGACGTACATCATCCCGATCGACCCGAAGGAAACCGACTACGAAAACACCCTGAACTACGCCTACGACGACCACCACATGCGTGGCCTGCGCGTGCAGCGGCTGAT
>NZ_JBKGGW010000103.1:0-378 GCF_052041945.1 Pseudomonas sp. SMN11
TCCAACGACGTCTATCAGGGCCATCCGGCCGTCAGCAACAGCATCAGCAACGTGTCTGGCGGTAACTATGAAAACCTGGTGGCAAACAAGGCTCCCGTCACCACCACGGTGACCGATGTCCAG
The DNA here is from genome assembly GCF_052041945.1 of Pseudomonas sp. SMN11. Taxonomy (NCBI): domain Bacteria; kingdom Pseudomonadati; phylum Pseudomonadota; class Gammaproteobacteria; order Pseudomonadales; family Pseudomonadaceae; genus Pseudomonas; species Pseudomonas sp. SMN11. The sequence continues at coordinate 124 of NZ_JBKGGW010000103.1, forward strand.
GACACCACCACCGTCACCCTCACCGCCACGCCAACCGTGGCCGAGGGCGGTCAGATCGTGTACACCGCGACCCTGACCAATGCCGCACAGTCTCCAGTGACCGTCACCTTGAGCAACGGGCAGGCCATAACCATCGCCGCCAACCAGACCTCCGGCAGCGTTGCGGTTGCCACCCACGGCGACAACCCGTACCTCGATGCCGGCCAAGTCAGTGCCAGCATCACCAGCGCCTCAGGCGGTAACTTCGAGAATTTA
>NZ_JBKGGW010000104.1:0-368 GCF_052041945.1 Pseudomonas sp. SMN11
GGGGTCTGCTCGGCCGGCTTGAGCACCACGCAGTTGCCGGCGGCCAGCGCCGGGGCGAGCTTCCAGGCGGCCATCAGGATCGGGAAGTTCCACGGGATGATCTGCCCGACCACGCCCAGCGGTTCGTGGATGTGGTAGGCCACGGTGGTTTCGTTGATTTCGGCGGCGCCGCCTTCCTGGGCGCGGATGCAGCCGGCGAAGTAGCGGAAGTGGTCGACGGCCAGGGGGATGTCGGCGTTGAGGGTTTCGCGGATCGGCTTGCCGTTGTCCCAGGTCTCGGTGATGGCCAGGAGTTCCAGGTTCTGTTCGATACGGTCGGCAATCTTCAGCAGGACGTTGGAGCGGTCCTGGACCGAGGTGCGGCCCCA
>NZ_JBKGGW010000105.1:0-362 GCF_052041945.1 Pseudomonas sp. SMN11
CGTGCTGGCGAGAACTGCGGCGTTCTGCTGCGTGGTACCAAGCGTGACGACGTTGAGCGTGGCCAGGTTCTGGTCAAGCCAGGTTCGGTCAAGCCGCACACCAAGTTCACCGCAGAAGTCTACGTCCTGTCGAAGGAAGAAGGCGGCCGTCACACTCCGTTCTTCAAAGGCTACCGTCCTCAGTTCTACTTCCGTACCACTGACGTGACCGGTAACTGCGAACTGCCGGAAGGCGTTGAAATGGTAATGCCAGGTGACAACATTCAGATGACTGTTACCCTGATCAAGACCATCGCAATGGAAGACGGTCTGCGCTTCGCTATCCGTGAAGGCGGTCGTACCGTCGGCGCCGGCGTCGTAGC
>NZ_JBKGGW010000106.1:0-359 GCF_052041945.1 Pseudomonas sp. SMN11
CGAAGCCCTGGCGATTGCCAACGACACCGAGTTCGGCCTCGGTGCCGGCGTGTGGACCCGCGACATCAACCGCGCCTACCGCATGGGCCGCGGTATCAAAGCCGGCCGCGTATGGACCAACTGCTACCACCTGTACCCGGCGCATGCCGCGTTCGGTGGATACAAGAAGTCCGGTGTCGGCCGTGAAACCCACAAGATGATGCTCGACCACTATCAGCAGACCAAGAACCTGCTGGTGAGCTACGACATCAACCCGTTGGGCTTCTTCTAAGACCGCGAAGAGGCCAGACCTGCAAACCTTGCACCGAGGTAACAAAAATGAGTGCGGTTCCCGTGTATCCCGTTCGTCCCGAGGTTGT
>NZ_JBKGGW010000107.1:0-340 GCF_052041945.1 Pseudomonas sp. SMN11
AGGGTGACATAGACATAGATGCCTTGCCCTTTGATGTCGTGCGGCACGCCGACCACTGCGGCCTCCGCCACCTTGGCGTGGGCGACCATGGCGCTTTCGATCTCGGCGGTGCCCATGCGGTGGCCGGAGACGTTGAGCACGTCGTCCACGCGGCCGGTGATCCAGTAGTAGCCATCCTCGTCACGACGGGCGCCGTCGCCGGTGAAGTACATGCCACGGAAGGTCTTGAAGTAGGTGTCGACGAAACGGTCGTGGTCGCCGTACAGCGAACGCGACTGGCCCGGCCAGGAGTCGAGGATCACCAGGTTGCCCTCGGCAGCCCCTTCGATCAGGTTGCCCA
>NZ_JBKGGW010000108.1:0-332 GCF_052041945.1 Pseudomonas sp. SMN11
GAATGTTGATTTCTGACTTTTGTCAGATCGTTCTTTAAAAATTCGGATATGTGATAGATATAGACTGAACACCAGTTTCACTGCTGGTGGATCAGGCTAAGGTAAAATTTGTGAGTTCTGCTCTTAATTGAGCGAAATGCGAATTTTCGGCGAATGTCGTCTTCACAGTATAACCAGATTGCTTGGGGTTATATGGTCAAGTGAAGAAGCGCATACGGTGGATGCCTTGGCAGTCAGAGGCGATGAAAGACGTGGTAGCCTGCGATAAGCTTTGGGGAGTCGGCAAACAGACTGTGATCCAGAGATCTCTGAATGGGGGAACCCACTCAGCA
>NZ_JBKGGW010000109.1:0-299 GCF_052041945.1 Pseudomonas sp. SMN11
TTATCTTTCGCCAGTGATGGATTTGTACAACGGGGAAATCATCGCCTATGAGACCGCGAGTCGCCCCCAGTACAGCCTGGTTGGAAACATGCTGGATAAAGCACTCAATACCTTGGGGGAAAAGCCCAAGCTAGTGCTCCACACCGACCAGGGATGGCAGTACCAGCAGGCTCAATATCGTCACAAGCTCCGCAGTCGCGGCGTGAAGCAGAGCATGTCTCGTAAAGGCAATTGTCTGGACAATGCGGCTATGGAAAGCTTCTTCGGTACGCTCAAGTCAGAGTTCTTCTACCTCAAGT
>NZ_JBKGGW010000110.1:0-258 GCF_052041945.1 Pseudomonas sp. SMN11
CGATGGCGGTTGAGATGAAGGTTGACAGCGGTTTTAAACGCTGTATTATTCGCCTCCCGCTAGCGAGTGATCGCAGCGAGTCAAGTATTTGAAGCTAAACGAGTTTCTCGCAAAAAACTTCAAAATAAACGCTTGACACGAAATGAGGAAGGCGTAGAATGCGCGCCTCGGTTGAGACGAAAAGCTCTTAACCAAACGCTCTTTAACAAATCGAATCAAGCAATTCGTGTGGGTGCTTGTGAGTACGGACTGATAGTT
>NZ_JBKGGW010000111.1:0-253 GCF_052041945.1 Pseudomonas sp. SMN11
CACCGCTTCGAAGTTACCGCCATTCACGTCCGTCACGGTTGCGGTCAGCTTCGACGGATCGGTGTAAACGTCGTCACCGTTGGCGTTCGGCACCTGGAGGGTGCCTTTACCGGTGGAATCCACATTCACGGTGTAGTTGGTGCCGCCCACGTTGACCGTCAGGGTCACGGTGGTACCGGCTGGCGGCGGATTGCTCAGCTGGAAGTTGAAGGTGACATTGGTATCGCCTTCCTTCGCCGGCTCAGCGGAAACC
>NZ_JBKGGW010000112.1:0-234 GCF_052041945.1 Pseudomonas sp. SMN11
TGGTTACTTTTTGCCCAGTCAAAAAGTAACCCGCCGTAAGGGCGGAAAGGTGACTGTGCGTCGCCATCGCGAATGAATGCATTCGACTAAATCAAAACCATCGCGCTCGTGCTTTTGGCATTTGGCATCTGGATGTGGGCTTTCAAATCAGGTCTACATTCATTCGCCATGGTGGCGCTGAATCACCTTTTCGCCTTTACGGCGACCTACTTTTTGACTGGGCAAAAAGTAGGC
>NZ_JBKGGW010000113.1:0-231 GCF_052041945.1 Pseudomonas sp. SMN11
ATCGAGCGCATCGACGCGATCATCGTCGACCTGCCGACCATCCGCCCGCACAAGCTGGCGATGCACACCATGCAGCAGCAGACCCTGGTGGTACTGCGCCTGCGCTGCAGCGACGGCGTCGAAGGCATCGGCGAGGCCACCACCATCGGCGGCCTGGCCTACGGCTACGAGAGCCCCGAAGGCATCAAGGCCAACATCGACGCGCACCTGGCGCCGGCGCTGGTCGGCCTG
>NZ_JBKGGW010000114.1:0-228 GCF_052041945.1 Pseudomonas sp. SMN11
GACGATTCGCAAAAGTCCCGAGACCAGCTGATGGCGGAGCTCGAATTCCTGCGCATGGAGAATGCTGTCTTAAAGGAGCTCAAGGCTTTGCGGGAGGAAAAGGAACGAATATCGGGGAAAAAGTCCTGATCGTTTCCAAACTCAAGCGTAGATTTCCTTTGCCTGACCTGCTGCGGTTGATCGGGCTGGCTCGCAGCACCTTTTACTATCAGGTGCAGCGCCAGCAGA
>NZ_JBKGGW010000115.1:0-225 GCF_052041945.1 Pseudomonas sp. SMN11
TGGCGGGTTGTTCAGCTGGAAGTTGAAGGTGATGCTGGCAGCACCTTCCTTCACGTTGTCGCCCGAGACGCTCACGGTGGTGGTGTCGATGGTGTCTTCGACTTTTACCGTGGCCGTTGCACCCGTGACGTCGGTCGCTTCGAAGTTACCGCCGTTGATCGCGGTGACGGTGGCCGTTACAGCGCTTCCATCGACATAGGCGTCTTCGCCGTTGGTGTTTTCCAG
>NZ_JBKGGW010000116.1:0-224 GCF_052041945.1 Pseudomonas sp. SMN11
AACTGCAACGGCGCAGAAGTATTGCCGGCAGCATCCTGCAGGCGCACGTCCAGCGCTTCGCCATTGGCCTGGGCCGGGGAGAGGGTGATGCTGAAGTTGCCATCGGCACCCACTGTGCCAGTGCCGATCAGGTTGCCGCCGGCATCGCGCACTTGCACGATGGTGTTGGCTTCACCTTTACCGCTGAAGGTCACGCCATCGACCAGGGCCAGGTCGGTGGGTTG
>NZ_JBKGGW010000117.1:0-219 GCF_052041945.1 Pseudomonas sp. SMN11
TGGGCCTGTCCCGTGACAACGGACGCCAAGAGGCTGGCTATTGAGCCGCCTTTCTCAAGCCTTTGGCATATTCGTTCGGTGAACGATAGCCCAGTGCTGAGTGCAGTCGACTACTGTTGTAAAACCCGTGGATGTAGTTCGCGATTGCCAGGTGCGCCTGCTGCTTGCTGGGGTAAACCCGGCAGGCCTCTTCTCGCTTCAGTGTGGCAAAGAAGCTCT
>NZ_JBKGGW010000118.1:0-216 GCF_052041945.1 Pseudomonas sp. SMN11
GACCTTGGAGGCGAAGGTGCCCTGAGCGAAGCCGGTCAGCGCGGCCAGCATCTGGCCGGTCTGGTTGTTGTCACTGTCGATGGCCTGCTTGCCGAGGATCACCAGCTGCGGCTGTTCCTTGTCGACAACGGCTTTCAGTGCCTTGGCCACGGCCAGGGAATTCAGCTCGTCAGCGGCTTCGACCAGGATGGCGCGGTCGGCACCCAGGGCCAGGGC
>NZ_JBKGGW010000119.1:0-210 GCF_052041945.1 Pseudomonas sp. SMN11
GCAGATAGGGGTTTTGCGAAATGAATCTTGACGATGACCTACTCTCACATGGGGAAACCCCACACTACCATCGGCGATGCATCGTTTCACTACTGAGTTCGGGATGGGATCAGGTGGTTCCAATGCTCTATGGTCGTCAAGAAATTCTGTAGCCAGAATGTCTGTTGAACACTCTTGGCGAATTCGGATATGCGATATTTGTGGCTCTCT
>NZ_JBKGGW010000120.1:0-208 GCF_052041945.1 Pseudomonas sp. SMN11
GCGAGCAGTGCCGTGCGCAGGGCTTCCACGGTTTGCGCTGTGCCGGTGTAGTAGGCGATCAGGCGCTGGTCGCGGGCGATCACCACGGCTTCCTTGATGCCATCGATGGCAGTCAGGCCGGCCTGGATCTCACCCAGTTCGATGCGCAGGCCGCGGATTTTCACCTGATCGTCGTTGCGGCCCAGGTATTCGATATTGCCGTCTGGCA
>NZ_JBKGGW010000121.1:0-202 GCF_052041945.1 Pseudomonas sp. SMN11
TGGACTGCCCCCAAGAAGTTGGACAAAAAATCCAACCCTTGGGGGACCTATGGGCAAATACACAGAGCAGTTCAAGGTCACAGCCATCACAGCCTACCTGGATGGCGATAACGGTTTCCGAAAGGTAGCCCAACATTTCGGTGTCGATTTCAGCCTGCTGCGCCGATGGGTTGCCAGCTATCAGAGCAACTCCAGCCCTTCT